>JBFJXC010000372.1:0-4003 GCA_041623325.1 Lentisphaeria bacterium
AGCCGTCGCCGGCGGTCGCGGTTGCCGTCTGTCGTGCGCTGTCCAGATCATAGGGTTCGGGATCGACGTCGGTGTAGAACGCGGCGTGTTTTTCGAGGACCAGGGTTTCCCCGCAGGCCAGCCGGGCGGAGAAGTCGGTTTGGCAAAGCGTGTCCGTGGTGGTCGTATTCCCGACGGCGGCCGGGCGGGAGTCGGAGGTGCGGCAGGTGTGCTTCACGGCCGCCGTCATGGTCAAGCCGCTTACCTCGGCTTCGCCGACAAAATCAAAGCGGTCGTGCTCTGCCGCCAGACGGATCGTTTTCAACCCGGTTGTGCCGAATTGCTGCGTATACGTGTCGGTTTTCAGGCCGCTGCGCAGGGTGACCGTCCCCCCGAAATTCAACGGGGTGACCCGGTAGAGAATCGCCGCGCAGTGGGGGCGCGTCATGCTGACCAGCTTCTGCTCCTCGATCCGGATCTCCTTGTCGCCATGCCGGCAGACCAGCTCGCGGGCTACCAGACCGGTTCGCATATCCAGCCGACGGCTGTACGAGGTGAGGTTTTGCGGAGAGATCGCCACCAGCTGGCCGTCGACGATGAGGTCGATCCGCCGCCAGTCGATCAGATTCAGCATAATCTGACTTTTGCATGGGCCATAGCGGTCGGTGTAGCCTTCGGGATATTCGATTCCGTAGTAGCCGTTGATGAAGAAGCCGGGCGTGGCGAACGCCTCTGCGGCGCCGGCGGTTTCGGGATGGCTGGCGCGCAACCCCATATAGCCGTTGCAGGCCGAAAAGATGCTCTCCCAGTAGGGGGATCTGGCGGGAATGAGCTCGGTTTCGGCCAGGGTCCATGGATCCGCCTGGAGCCGAGTCGGGCGCCCGATTTCTATGACCGTGCGCGGATCGAGCTCGCTGAAGTCGGCGAAGAGGTTGTCCGCCGAGGGGAAGTCGCAGACCGTGCCCCGGACGATTCGTTTCAGATTTTCGCGGCGTACCCGGTCGAGCAGTGCCTGACTGCTGACGAAAAAGAGAACGTTGAACCAATGGTAGCCGGTGCGCGCGATCAGCGATTTTAGCGATGGGTGTCCGGCCGGATCGAGGTGGAAATCGTATCCGCCCCCGGCACCGTCGTCGGTTTTCCTGGCCAGAAGAGCCGTTTGGAGGCCTTCCTGCCTCAGGGAGCGGATGAAGGTGGAAAATCCGTGGTCAGCGGCGAAGGGATGGGCGGCATCGTGTTCGAAGACGACCAGTTTGATGTTCTTGATGTCCATGGGAAAAGGGGTGCGTTCGGGGTTATTCTACCGCGGAAGGTTTGATCAGGAAGGCGTGTTCGGCGATGGCGGCGCTGCCGCGGCCGGAGGGGTGGGTGCCGTCCGGGGTGAAGGCTTTCGGGGTGGCGTCGTTGGCGCTCCAGAGGCTGGCGGAGTTTTTCCAGTCGTGCTCCACGAAGGAGCACAATTCATAAACGCCGTCGTATCCGGCCTCCGCAGGGTTGGTGCGCAGCATTTGGTTCCACCGGCCCCGGGTCGAGTCCTTGCCGGCGTTTTCATAGGTCGGGGTCTGGGACTGGACCGTTTGAAAATGGTCGGTCGACTTGGCGTGGGGGAGGATGGTGGTGCCAAAGACCGCCACTCCGGGAACCGCGGCTTTGATCTGCCCGACCACGTTCAGCGAGTCCTGCAGCATCAGGCGTAATTTCCGGCGCCCGGAGATGTCGTTGCCCCCCAGGGCGACATGCACCTTGTTGATGTTGCATAGTCTCAGAATATCCAGGCGCCCTTTCATCTGGTCGGCGCAATACATCAGCCGGTCGCTTCCTTTGGCCAGATTGACCGACGGCGCCCCCAAGCGGGTGGAAATCAGCTTGTCCGCATACCCCAGGTTGCCGTTGGCGTCGCCGTAGCGGTCGTCGACTTTGTCGTAGACGCCTTCGGGGATGCTGGAGCCGACGATTCCCCAGACATCGCCGTGGTAGTCGGTCCTGGCCAGAATGGCGGCGGGACAGTAGCCCGTCACCCAGTCGGTGGATTCTTTGACAAGGGGCAGGCTCTGGGCTTTGCGAATAAAATCGTCTTGGATAAAGGAGGTATTGGCGGAGGTATAGGAGGTTTCGAAGTTCTGTTGGATGGAGCTGCCGATGAGGCGCGACTGGGGAACAAAATTTTCGCCGTCGAGATTCTCCAGAGCGACCCAGACGCCGAACCACTGCCCTTGCTTGATGACCCGGTCGCCTAGATCCACCGTGATGATTTTGTAGGTGTCCGGGTCGCCTTTTCGATAGACGACCCGGTCGCCGACCAGGCGAGGAGAGGATTCAAGCTGGGTATTGCTCATCTTGTAGGAGGGTTCGATGCCGGCTTCGATCTCGACGCTGTTGGGGAAGGGGATCTCCCGAATCGGCTTGTCCCCGCTCATGTAGTAGGTCGGAAACACCAGCTGGAGTTTCCCGGTCAGATCCACGAGCGCCTTCCGGCGGAAACGAGAGAACATGCGCGGGTTGGATGCCTGGCCCCACTTGAGCGGTTGTCTGAAACCGTTTGACACGCAGCGGTAGCCCTCGAGTTTTCCGGCCGGCTGCCCGTCCGCCAGGGTCGACAGGGCCGCTGTGGCCCCGATCGTCAGGATGGCTGTTTTCAACATTTTTCTTTTCCGGGGTGTTCGGGATGCGGGGGGCTTGGAATCAATTGGCCGGAAGCTGGCTGACGTAGTCAGAGGCGGTCATGAATCGGCATCCCTGCTCTTTCAGATAGATGACGATTTTCTTGAATTCTTCGAAGCGCGCATCGGTCCAGGACTCGGGGTGGCCCTGCAGGCAGAGGTAGGGCTTTTTATGGGCCCAGGCCTCGAAATTCTGTTTCACCATGCCAAAGACCGGATTGAAGGTGGGCTTTTCCATATCCATGAACCGCTGGAATACGAACCGGCTGCCGCTGCCCTGGGTGTAGAAAAACACCTTGTCGATTTCCGGTATGGCGTTCAGAGCCTGGACGGTGGCCTCGTTCGTCCCGCTCCAATGCGGTCCGAAGGCTGTCAGGCAAAGTCCGGTTTTCTCCTTGACCAGCCTTTGGGTTTTCAACAGCGCCTCTCTCTGGGCCTCGACCGAATCGGATTCGAACTCCCCGAGTTTGTCATGGGATGTTCGGTTGTGAAAGCCGTGGTTCCAGAACTCGACCTGCTTGCCCGCGGCTACGTTGCGGATCCACTCGAACAACCGCGGGTCGTCCCGCTCCATGGCAAAGCCGATGATGCCGAACGAGGCTTTGATATTCTGTTCGCGAATAAAGTCGTAGCAGCGCTGCCAGCGCGGCGTGGCCCGAGTGACGTCGTCCAGCTTCAGGATGATGACCGGTCTGGCACCGCCCGCCTGCTGGAAAGGGACGGCGGCGGTTAAGCTCAGATCCTGAACTTCGATTTTGCCCGCACGGCCCCAGTTGATCACCTCGAAGTCGGCGTGCACGGCGTTGTCGGGAATCGTGTATTCGCGGTCACAGACCATCCAGTCGGTGGTGCCGGTGTGCTGGAAGACGTAGGGCCAGGGCCCCACCTGCTTGCCGTCGGCCCCTTTGAAATTCACGGAGGTCCTGGCCACTTTCCATTTGGCATCTCCAACCTCCACGCCGCTGACTTTAATCCTCAGGGACAGGCTCAGTCCTTTCCAGGAGGGGTCCAGTCTGATGCGCTGCTTGGCGGAGGCACGAGAACCGTCCAACACGAGAGTCTTTTGGCCGTCGACGGTCTCGATGTGGCATTTTCGGACTCGGTCCCATCCCGGCAGCGATCCGTTTTCCACCGTTTGCGATAGGTCGCCGTTTTTCAGCAAGTTGTCGGCGTGGAGCGGCCAAGCCATGGCGCCGGCGAGCATGAGAAGTGCCCCGATCCAGCGTGTCGGCCCGGCGGCATGGTGGGCGTGGGTTGGGAGGGCGGTTGCCGTACGAGTGGTGGGGTGTTGACGATCCATCATGTTCGCGGTCCTCTAGTGGCAGGTGAGGGTGATGGCGGCCCCAGTCTTGGGCAGCACGACA
>JBFJXC010000373.1:0-4001 GCA_041623325.1 Lentisphaeria bacterium
CACCTTGACCGCAAGGTCAAAGCTGCGGCTCGACGGAGTCTCGCCCTCCAGCACGCCGGCGGGTACGGCGGCAAAGGATTGCCCAAGGACTCGGGCTGAAATCGAAACCCTGGAGCTGCGCTTTTCCCAAAGCGCCCCAGGACGATGTCGGATGCAACGGCGTCCCCACGCTTTTCCCAAAGCGCTTCGGTGCAAAAGGCGGTATCTTAATACAGGATAGGTCGGGGCGGCGCATACTGATGGTAGCCGTGCCATGAACAGATCGAGCTATGACAAAGCTTTCAGTTGCGGGTCGGTTGCCAGGGGGTTCTTCACCCTGGTCGAACTGCTGGCGGCCATGGGGGTCCTGGTCATCCTCATGGGGGTGATGTTCCAGTTGTTGTCCGGGGCGCAACGAGCCTGGGAACTGGTGGCCCGCAACACCGAAGTCTACGAAAACGCGCGAATCGTCTTCGACGTGATCAGCCGCGATCTGGAGTCGGCGGTTGCCTGGAAGGATGACATTCAGGGAAAGGATCTTGTCTTTCGACAGGCCAATCCGGCACTCGTGTCACCCTATGCCTCACCCGATCTTTGTTTCGTTTCAGAGAACGACGTGACCGAGAGCGCGGCCGGAATTCTGGAAATCGCCTACCGCCACGATCCGGTCAACCATCTCTTCGAACGCGCCATGCTGGATGCCTCCGATAGCGACTGGAATCCCTATCGCAGCGGTTCCGAACGGGCGGCCGTGGCCACCTTTTTCAATTGGGTTGCCCCTGAGAAAAAGGGGCCAGTGATCGAGGGAGTTCTGGCCATGTCCTTCGTATGCCTGGATACCTCTTTCGTTCCCCAACCCTGGGACGGTCTGCTCGAGACCTCGATTCCGACGGTCGTGCAGGTGAAACTAAAATTGATCGACGCGGCCTCCTACAAGAGGTGGAAGCGCTTCGAAGAGGCCGGAAATCTGGCAGCCCGAAACGAGTTGGAAAACCGGCAGGCGCGCCGTTTTAGCAAGAACATCTTTCCGGATTAGGAGGACCGCTTGGCGGGCCGCCGCGCTCTGCCGGGCCGCGCTGGAGGGCGAGACTCCGTCGAGCCGCCCTTTACACGTGGAACGCTTTGTTTGGGACACTTGTCAAACCGAGGACAGAAAAAATGATTTCGGCACGTCTGCCCATAAACCGCCGCCGTGGGGTGGCGCTGTTGCTATCCCTGGGCATTCTGGCCTTGATGCTGGTGCTGGCCATGAGTTTCGCCTACACGGCCCGCACCGAGCGGTTGGCCGCCGAGAACCATGCCAGTCTGATCAAGGCCCGGCTGTTGTGCCGCTCGGGTTTGGAACGGGCCTTGGCATCGCTGAAGTTTGCCTACGACAATACGGATCTTCCCCGGGATTACTACCCCGCCTCCAGCCCGGGAAAACTCTTCTCGGACGCTGATGCCGGCAGCGGTCTGGGCAGCCATTCCAGCTGGCGGGGGCGCTCCTATGCGGTCAGCCGTCGGGGCAGCAATCCCGACCGGACTGGTCTGGGTTCGGCTTTGGCCACGGACCTGGGCTTTCCCTTTGTGCCCAATCGCCCCGATGATCAGCTGGGCAGCGGCAGCGAGTTGGGCAGCACCGCCAGCTGGCTGCATGTCATGGACGACCAGGGCCGCCTGGCCGGACGCATCGCCTTTCTGATCATCGACGAGTCAGGCAAGCTGGACCCGGCCGCCGTGGTCTCCGGCGACCAGGGCGAGCCGTGGGTTGACCTCAATGGCAACGGCAGCAAGGAGATCGAGGAGTTCTGGGACTTGGTTGACGGGGATTCGGATCCAACCACCTACGAGTTTAGTGAGTTTCCGCTCCAGGAGGACTGGCCCCTGGTTCGCGTCGGGGCCTTTCCGGAGGAGATCGATCTGAGGTTGGCTCTGCCCGCGTCCTTGCGGGGCAACCGCGACTGGTTTCGCTCCAAGCGCCCTCCCGTGCTGGCTGGCCGAACCCGTTGGTTCTCATGGATGCATCTGTTTAAAGGAGTCGGCATGGATGCCAGCCAGGCCTCGGAGTGTGTGAAAACCCTGTTCCCCTATAGCTATGACCGGGAATTGTATGAGGACGGTGGCAGCGACAGGACCCGCTTTAACCTGTTCCGCGGAGACTGGGATGCCATGACCCCGGCGGTGATTCTGGGGGCGGTCCCATGGTTGTCGACCATGGTCGACAAGAACGCCGTCAGCGTCCAGCAACAAGTGGCCGCCAATCTGATCGACTATTGCGATGCCGATTTCTACGCCACGACCGCTGATTACGATCCGGAGACCAAAACGGCAAGTTACGTGGGCTTGGAGAACGTGCCCTATATCAACGAAATCGGCTTCTCGGCCGTTCTCCAGGAAGGGACCGATCCGCTGCGCCAGCGCAAGTTGACGGTTCAGGCCGATGTGGAGCTGATCAACATCTATGGCCTGACCACCACGGAGGGCAACGCCGACCATCCGCTCACGACCGTGCCGACGGTGGAGCTGACCGCCAGTTTCGTCTACACTGATCCCAATCTGGGCGCCGCCGTCCCTTTCACCCGCTATTTTGTTTGGACGGCTGGGACGCTGGCAGATGTCAACAGCTACGGCCTGACCGGAAGCGCCGCCAGCGTGGAGGGCGACCTGGAATGGGAGTCCACGGCGGATCCGGCCGCGATGCCGGCTTCGGATCAGGTCCAGGATTTTACGGTCACCGAGGTGCGCGCGGCCATTGGCGAAGGAACGGTGCCGATACCGGCGGAAACCCTCTACGACTGCGCCGTGGTGGAGTCCGCTCCAAGCGTCGCGGTTCTGGCCAGGGGGACGCCAGTGTACATCAGCGTGGAGGTCAACGATCCGCGCCAGAACAGTTCGGGAACGGGGATTTATGATGATGACAACTGGAAGTGGAAGCCGTTTGTGACCGACCTGCTGCTGCCTCAGGCCCCGACCTTGGGCAGGCTCAATACCCATGCCACCCCGGGCGGTAGCCTGTCCACCTTCCCCTTGCCCGCGTATCCGCCCCATGTGCTCGATCAGGATGCCGATCCCAGCAATGCCAATGAGGTGGCCATCGACCACGAACTCGGCGCCGGCGCCGTCCTCGATCCGGCCCTCGATCTGTCCACCGCCTATATTCGCAACGGTTCGCCAAAGTCGCTGTGGGAGTTGGGGGCGCTGCACCGGGGGGAACCGTGGCGGACCCTGAGTCTGAGCCAGCGGCAGACGGGTTGGCCGGCCGGCCGCTACGAATCCGGGGACTGGAATCTGCTCGACCAAGTCTGGATTGGAAACGCGACAACGGCGGTGGCCCACGGCAAGGTCAACATCAACACGCCAGTGCTACCGGTGCTGGGGGCCTTGTTGGACGGAGTCAGGGTCGGGGGTGCCTACGCCGAACCGGCTCCGGGCACGGGCGTGGCCATTCATTCCGACAAGCTCGATGACCTGGCCGCCGCGATTCGCAACGCCACCAACCCGGGAACCGGCGTACCGTTCGCCAACCGGGGAATGATCGGCACGGTGGCCGAGCTGCACGACGGCACTGGCGGGGTCAGTCAGGACACCGACCGCAAGCAGGAGGAGATCATCGGCAAGATTGCCAATCTGCTGACCACGCGACAGAACTATTTTACCGTGATAGTGGTGGCCGAAGCGGTGCGGGATATTGGCCCGGTCGCGGCTCCGGATTCGGTCAGTGTGGCCTTGGCGGGGGGAGGCAGCACCCGAATACAGATCCTGGCCAGCCAGAAGATCATGGCCGTGGTCTACCGGGACGCGTTCCGCAACGCCTATGCCTATTGAGGGATCGTAGAAGGCAGGCCGGATGCAGGTTTCGGGACCGTTTCGGGTTTCGTCGTCATCGCGCTCGTCATCGCGCTCGTCATCGATTTTCAGGTGTCAACTTTTTACCAGGACTTGTCCGTTTCAGGTTTCAGGGTTTCGGGTTTCCGGTTTCGTCGTCATCGCGCTCGTCATCGCGTTCGTCATCGATTTTCAGGTGTCAACTTTTTACCAGG
>JBFJXC010000374.1:0-3960 GCA_041623325.1 Lentisphaeria bacterium
GTCGCGCAGGGTCGAAAAAGTGCGCACAAAGTTGCCGTCGTCGTCGTAGATACTAAAGGAGCGGACCTCAACGGGTATGATGGTGCCATCCTTGTGGCGCAGCAGACTGTCGATTTCCTTCTGCCCCCTGGTCTTCAATTGCTGGAAACCGGCCTCCAGCGCCTCCAGCATTTCGTTGGCATAGATGTCGCGCACGTTCATGCTCAGAAGCTCGGCCCGCGAGTATCCCAGCAGTTGCTCCGCCATGCGGTTGGCGTAAACGATGGTGCCATTTTCGTCGACCGAATGGATCATGTCGGGGAAATGGTCCAGCAAGAATGGCCAGACGGTTTCCTGGATAATGTCGCTGTTGTCGATCCGAAACCTTGGCATGGCCGGCTTTCCCCTGTCGGATATTGTCGCAAAAGGCACAATAGTCTAGCCCGCACGGCGGGAAAAGCAAGATCGCAGGCGGTATTTGTCCTAGGCGTTGGTCACGGCCAAGGCCGTGGACACATTGCCGAAGGGGGCGCTGACCTGAATGCCGGCCAGTCGGTCGCGGATGCGCTGGACGATTTCCCTGGCGATCTGGATGCCCATGGCCAGCTGGTCCTCCCGGGATTCGACCGAGGCCATGCGCTGCATGATCTGGTCGGGCACGACCACTCCCGGCACTTCGTTCTGCATGAAGGTGGCGTTGCGGTAGCTGGCCAGGGGCCAGACGCCGGCGATCACCGGGGTTCCTAGTTCCTGGATGTCGTCCAGAAAACGCAGCAGAGCCTCGGGGTCGAAGACCGGCTGGGTGATGATGAAGTCCGCGCCGGCTTCCACCTTCTCCCGGATGCGGCGCAGTTCACGTTTCATGTCAATGGCGTTGGGATCGGCTCCGACGCCGATGACGGCGGCGGTCTGGGGGCATATGGCTTGCCCGCCCAGGTCGACGCCCCGGTTCAGGCGGTCCTGCACCCGGGCAATGCCGATGGCGTCGGTGTCGAAGACGCCGCTGATCTGGAAGGGGTAGTTGCCCAGCTTGGGGGGGTCTCCGGTGACGAAGAGGATGTTGGCCACGCCGGCGGCGGCACAGGCGAGCAGGTCGGCCTGCATGCCGATCAGGTTGCGGTCCCGGCAGCAGAAGTGCAGGATGGTTTCGATGTGGGCCTCCTGCTCGATGCGCATGGCCGTGTAGAAGGGGGACAGGCGGCAGCTGGCGCGGGGGCCGTCTGGCAGGTTGATGGCGTCGATTCCCTGGCGGTAGCAGGTTTTGGCCTTCTGGATGGTGCTGGTCATGTCGAAGCCACGCGGCGGCAGCAGTTCAATGGTTTTCAGCCACTGACCGTTGGCCAGCTTGTAGGCCAGTTTGGAGCGTTGGGCGAAAGGCACCGGCTCCTTGAGCTCGACGCTTTCGGATAGGGTGACGTGCTCGATTTGTACGCGTTTCTGGGTCAATGGCTTGAGGCTGCGGGCCATGTCGCGGATGTGGTCCGGCGTCGTTCCGCAGCAGCCTCCCACGGCACGTGCACCCAGGTCTGTGAAGCGCTTGGCGTAGGTGGTCAGGTATTCGGGCGAGCACAGGTAGACGGTGCGGTTTTCGATGCGCTTGGGGGTGCCGGCATTGGGTTGAACGATGAGGGGCAGAGGCGTCAGGGAGACGGCCTTTTCCACGGCGCTGAGCATGGCGTCGGGGCCGACGCCGCAGTTCAAACCCCAGGCAAAGGGCTGACGCGCCGTGCCGGGCAGGGGGGCCAGCAGGCACTCCAGGGCTTCGCCACGGCTGGATTCCAGGTTGTCGAAAATGGTGAAGGATATGGCAAAGGGGGTGTCGGGCAGATTGGCCATGGCCTCGGCGCAGGCTTGGATGGCTTGGCGGTCGGGCATGGTTTCGAATAGGATGAAATCCACGCCGCCCTCCACCAGGTAGGCGGCCTGGGCGGCCTGCAACTGGGCCGCCGTGGCCTTTTCCGACGCGGCGGCGGGGCCGATGGAGCCGGCAACCAGGATGGCTCTTTCGCTTTGGTCGGCCACCTCCCGCGCCAGCTTGGCGGCGCGGCGGTTGATGTCCGCGGTCTGCTCGGCCAGGCCAAAGTGCCCCAGGCTGACCTGGTTGGCCCCGAAGGAGTTGGTGGTCAGGACGTCGGCTCCGGCATCGGCGTAGTCCTGGTGGATTTGGCGAATCAGTTCGGGCTGGGACAGGCAGAGTTCATCGTAGCACCGGTTGGTGAAGATGTTGCGTCGGTACAGTTCCGTGCCCATGGCCCCGTCGAAGATGACGGTGCTGGTCTGAAATAACGTGGGGATATCCTGGTGGTTGGTCATGAATCTGGTGCTGCCCCGCTCGCGGTTTGGGATCCTGAAAAAATCGAGCCGGTACTATAGTGAGGCTAGGGGCCATGGGCAAGGGGCAGCCCACGAGCGAACCGTGCCGCGCTCGTCGGTCTGGTGATCCTGGCCCGAATTCCGGCTGAGGGCCAAGCGTTGCGGCCCTGGACTGCTGAAGCCATTGGAGTGCGGGGTTCGGCAGGGGGTTAAAGCGACTGTCGGCTGATCAAGGCGGCGTGCTCGAATTTTTGGACGGGGGTTTGGGTCATGGCGAAGTCGGCGGCCTGCCGGCCCATGCGGGCGAAGTCGGCGGAGATGGTGGTGATGCCGCTGGCCACGAACTCTTTGATGGGGTTGTCGTTGTAGGAGATGATTCCCACGTCGGCGCCGACCTTCAGGCCACGCTGCTTGCAGGCGCGCAGCACCTGGACCAGGTCGGCGTCGGTCAGCACGATGAAGGCGTCGCCCCGCTTCAGGGAGAGGGGGGGGGCGTTGGACAGAACCTTGGCCTGAAGGCCGTGGTCGGCGGCGAAGTCGGTGAAGGTTTTCCGGCAGGATTTGGGGTGGAGCTGTTTCTCCGAATAGATCAGAAACAGGCGGGTGTAGGCCTGGATCCTCGGCAGGGCCTCGGCCAGACAGGCCCTGAAGTCCTCGTCGAACTCCTGGCAGATGTAGGAGCGCTGGGCGTTGGCGCCTTCCCGGCGGTCCAGGACCAGCAGCTCCCGCGGGTCCAGACGGCCCAGAATCTCGTCGATCCGCGGATGGGCGAATGGTTTGACGATGTAGCTGAAGTAGCGCCGGCTGTGGTCCCGCAGCAGCTGCTCGAACAGCCCGAACTGGTTGTGATGGAAGAAAACATCGACCGCGGCCCGGTCGGCCAGTTGCTCCACGAAGGCGTTGTAGAGCACCTCCATGTAGGGCGTGAGATTGTTCAGCAGCAGGAAGACGCGGGGGCGGAACTGGACCGCCTCGCTGGCCACGTAGAATCCCTTGCCCGGACAGGATTCGACCACACCCTCCCGCTTGAGCACGTTAAAGGCCTTCACCACCGTCTCACGGGCGCAGCCGTATTCCCGGCTGACCCGGCTGATGGACGGAACCGGATCGCCCAGCTTGAGCTTCTTCTGGCGGACCGCCTCCTGAAGCTCCGCCACGATCTGCTCGTATTTGAGCAGGCTTGGGTTGCAGGTCACTCCGAACAAATCGAACTCCCCGGTTGACTATGCCCGCCGATCGGACCGATCCCCTGATCGGTCCGATCCGGTCTTTGGATCTGGCTGGCCTACAGCTCGATGCCGAAATATTCGGCCGCGTTGTTGTAGCTGATGTTCTCGACCATGCTTCCGAGCAGTTCCATGTCCGCGGGGATCTCGCCGTTCTCCACGTCGGTGCCGATCAGGTTGCACATGATGCGGCGGAAGTACTCGTGGCGCGGATAGGAGAGGAAACTGCGGGAGTCGGTGAGCATGCCGACGAAACGGCTGAGCAGCCCGAGGGCGGACAGCGCGTTCATCTGCTTCTCCATGCCGTCCTTCTGGTCGAGGAACCACCAGCCGGAGCCGAACTGCATCTTGCCCGGGCAGGAGCCGTCCTGATAGTTGCCGATCATGGTGGCCATCAGCTCGTTGTCGCCGGGGTGGATGTTGTAGAGCACGCTCTTGGCCA
>JBFJXC010000375.1:0-3953 GCA_041623325.1 Lentisphaeria bacterium
AAGCGGCTTTTGATCGAGCGCCTCGACGCCATCGAGCACGGCCAGCGCGACCTCTTCTTCTAGCGATCACCACCGGGCTTGCCCCGGAAAGAACGACATGCACAGCGGATCACCACCGGGCTTGCCCCGGTGGGATCATGATTGGGAACCTCCGACCATGACCACCACAGCCACCATCAACCTCACAGACCGCGCCTTCCTCCTGGCCGCCGTCCGCGCCCAGGACCCCACCCTCAACCAAACCCTCCGCCAGGCCGCCCGGGCCCGCTGCGACGAGATCTTCGGTCGCGAGGTTTACCTGCGCGGCCTGATCGAATTCTCCAACATCTGCCGCCGAAACTGCGCCTACTGCGGCCTCTACACCGGCAACAGCAATATCGAACGCTACCGCATGACCCCGGAGGCCATCGTCGAGCGGGCCGGCGTGGTCCGCGATCTCGGCTTCGCCACCGTGGTCCTGCAGTCCGGCGAAGACCCCTGGTTCACCCTGCCCATTCTCTGCGACATCGTCCGCCGCATCAAGGCCGAGACCGGCCTGGTCGTCACCCTCTCCATCGGCGAGATGCCTTTCGGGGACTACAAAGCCCTGCGCGAAGCCGGTGCCGACCGCTATCTGCTGCGCCACGAGACCTCGAACCCCGAGCTTTACGCCAAGCTTCATCCCGGACACACCCTGGCCACGCGCCTCGACTGCCTGAAATCCATCCGCGACTGCGGCTACGAGCTGGGCACCGGTTTCATGGTCGGCCTGCCCGGCCAGACCGACGAGGATCTGCTGGCCGATCTCGACCTGCTGGTGAAACTTCAGGCGGACATGGTGGGCATCGGCCCCTTCATCGCCAACCCCGACACCCCCTTGGCCGGCAGCGCCGACGGCAACATCGAGGTGGTCCTGAACCTGGTCGCCCTCATCCGGCTGCTCCTGCCCGGCGCCAACATCCCCGCCACCACCGCTCTGGATTCGCTGCGCAGCGACGGCCGCGAGCTGGGCCTGAACGCCGGCGCCAACGTGGTCATGCCCATCATGACCCCGCCGGACGTCAAGACCCAGTACCGCCTCTACCCCAACAAGCGCTGCCTGGACCACGACCCCACCGTCTGCTCGGGCTGCACCCGCCGACGCCTCGAAGCCGGCGGCTACACCCACAGCTTCAACCCCGGCTGGTCCAAGCAAAGACAGATGCCCTGACTCCCGGAGGACCGTCCCACCAGCAGGCCCAATGGAAATGGCGCCTCCATTCAGCCGCCCCGGTTCCGACCTGGCTGGCCATTCAACGCCGGGGGCGCGAGCCTCGAGGCGATCAGGAACCCATCGCCTCGAGCACGGCGACCGTCCGGTCCATGGCCCCGCGATAGCGCTCGACGATGGCGCGGGCGCGTTTGCCCAGCTCCACACGCTTTTCGGAATCGGCAAGCAGACCACGCAGGGCGGGCAGAAAATCCTCGTCTGCGGACACTTCCACCGCGCCAGCGTTCCGCTGGAAGACCGAGGCCACATGCCGGAAATTCTGCATCTGGCTGCCATGGACAATGGCCTTGCCGAAAATGGCCGGTTCGATGATGTTGTGGCCTCCGCTGTTGCCGGCCAAACTCTTGCCCACAAAGACCAGATCGGAGGCGGCGTAGTACTGCATGAGCTCGCCGGTGGTGTTGACCAGCAGCACGTCTGCCTGGGGCACGTCCCCTCCGCTGGCCAGTTGAGTGGCCAGCACATAGTCAAGCCTCCGGTCTCGAAGCACCAGCTCCACCTCCCCGGTGCGCTCCTGGTGGCGCGGCACCAGCACCAGCTTCAAAGCCGGAAATTCGGCCTTGAGCTTGCGAAACACATCCGCCACCAGCTCCTCCTCGCCACCGTGGGTGCTGCCGGCGGTGAAAACCACGCGCTCGCCGCTGCCGAAGACCCGCTCCAGGACCCGGTCCTTGTCGCCGGCTTCCCGGTCAGGGACCTGGTCGAACTTCATGGTGTCGCAGGTGTGGACGGGCACGCGCTCGCCGACCACGGCGGCCACCCTCTCCGCGTCCACGGCGCTCTGTACGCAAATGGCATCGAACTTGGCGAACAGATCGGCGAACAGCCAGCGATGCCTGGCGTAGCCTCGGGCGGAGCGGTCCGACATGCGGCCGTTGACTAGGGCCGCCGGCACCCCGCTGCCGGTCGCCAGGGTCAGCAAGTTCGGCCAGATCTCGACCTCGAAGATCACCAACATGCTGGGCTTGATCAATTCCAATGTGCGGCGGACGATGGGGTAGAAATCCAGCGGGCAGTAGACCAGAGGCACATTCTCCGGCAGCTTGGCCTTGGCGGTGGCGTGTCCGGTGGTGGTGGTAGTGGACAAGACGAACCGGCGGTCCGGGCAGGACTGCTGCCAGCGGCGGATGAACCCCACCGCCGCGACCACCTCGCCCACGCTGACCGCATGGATCCACACCGGCCGGTCCAACCCGGCCAGACGAGCCTTCTGCGCGCCCGAGAACAGCCCGAAGCGCTCCCCGAAATGATCCTTGAAATTGCCGCGGCGGATCAGCTTGTATAGGAAAAACGGCGAATAGAGCACAAACGCCAAGGGAAAAAGCAGGTTGTATATCAGCAAGGTCATACGTTTTCGGCATTCTTGTAGGGGTGGATATCCCCGGCCGCGGAGGCCGATGGGAAAGCCGTCACAATGAAACCGGCGGGCAAAAAATCAAGTCGCGGGAATGCTCCCGGAACGTTGGAACAGGTGTTTTTACCAGCCTGACGCTGTTGACCAGAGCACTGACCGGCCTTTGCTCAAGCCTCAACGCGAGTCGGCGGCGCGGCTGGTGCTGTCGCGGATGACGAGCGCAGGCTCCATCACGTCCACCAGCGGCTCCCCCTCGAACTTCTCGGGAGCGGCCAGCATCTCGAGCAGGATCTCCGCGGCACGATGCCCCATATCGTACAGGCGGTGGCTGACGGTGGTCAGAGGCGGATCGAGCACCCCGGCGGAGTAATCGTCGAAACCAACCACGGATACATCGTCCGGAACTCGGCGGCCGCATTCCCGCAAGGCGCGGACCGCCCCCGCGGCCACCGCATCGTTAAAACATACCACGGCGCTGAAGTCAGCCTCGCCAGCCGCCAGATACGCCCGCAAAGCGTGGCAGGACTGGCGGGCGTCTCCCTCCTGGTCGGCCGGTTTCCCGTCTTCAAATTCCAACGAGCATGACGCGCCCTGGAAGCCATGCTGCCACGCCGTCGAGGCGAATTCCTGGTAGCGCGGACCCTTCGTCGGTCCCAGCCAGAGTATCCGCCTGTGCCCCAATTCCGCCAGATGGGTCAGCGCGGCCCGAATGCCCGCCCTGAAATCCAGATCCACGCATGGAAACGGCATCGGGGCCTTGGGCTCGACCATGACTACCGGCAGCGCCCCGGTGTCAGACCACACCCGGCCGTCAAGCCGGCTCAGCACGCCGGGCACCACCATTCCGTCAAGGCCGCCCTGGCGCAACTGCTGCAAACACTGGGTGGTGGCACTGCGCTCCTCTGTACTGCTGAACACGCACATCGCATAGCCAGCCTGCGCCAAGGCAAAGCGCACCCCATTCAGCAGCTTGGAGAAATAGGCGTCGCCCAACGCATCGTCATACACCGTCTCCAGCGGCACGCCGACCACGTAACTCTTGCCCTCGCGCAGCCGCTGGGCGTGGAAATTGGGCACGTAGCTGACTTGGCGAGCCGCCTCGTGAACTCGGGCGATACAAGCCGGCGTGAACCGCTCCAAATCCCGGCGGGTATTCAGAATTTTGCTGGCCGTGGTGACACTCACCTCGGCCAGACGCGCGACATCCTGCAAGCTTGACATCAGCAGACTCCTCTCTTGAGATTAACGTTAATCTATGGCCGGAAGCCGTTTTTTCAAGCTTGTTTTCTTGAATTCATGCCGTAAATGAATTATCATTGCATCCTGAGCCAAACCAAAGGAGGACCCATG
>JBFJXC010000376.1:0-3928 GCA_041623325.1 Lentisphaeria bacterium
CCTTGATCCCGACCCCCTTGATCCCGACCCCCTTGATCAAGGGACGGATCAGGGGTGGAAATTCGGATGCAACAGGGACCCTGATAGGGTTAAGGGCGCGGTGGCAAGGGATTGCCGCAACTCCAGGGTCAAAGCATCAACCATGTTCCTGGTGCCGCGCTCTTCGCAAAGCAACCGGCAATGGTTAAGCCGGATCGGCAAACTCCGCCACCCAGGGATGGCGCTCCAGGATTCGGGGAATCCATTCTTCGCGGCCGGTTTCCCTCAAGCGCCCGAAATAAGCGGGGTAAGGAGTGCGCCGGCCGGGTCCGGCCGGTTTGCTGGCATGCTCCGGGCCACGCTCGGCCAGAATCAGATCCAGGGGATCGGTCGTGTAACCATCGGGTTGGGTCCGCATCATCCGGTCATGCCAAGCTTGCAGACGGGCGGCCCCTTCCTTAACCAGATCAGGACGGGTCTCGACCAGATCCGTGGTCTCGTGAGGATCGGCCGCCACATCGAAGAGCATTTCATCGCCAAAATGGGGATGCAAACCGTCATGGTAAGTCCGCATGTACAGCCAGTTGTCCCAGCGCACCGAACGCTGGCATACATGGGCACACTGGCTCAGGACCAGTTCGTCGCGGCCCGTCTCGCCCCCCTCGGTCAGACTCTTGGCGTAGCTGCGGCCGTCCCACATCTCGCGGCGCGCCTTGTCGAAATCGACTTCCAGCAGGTCGCAGAGAGTAGGTAGCAGGTCGAAGTTGTAATGCAGGCCTTTGTCGACTTGGCCGGGGGGCAGTCCCGGCCATTTGATGATCATGGGAATACGGCAGGTGGTGCGGTCGGCGGTGCCATGCTCGGAGTAGACCCCCAGTTCGCCGAAGTTTTCGCCATGGTCAGACGTGACGATGATGGCGGTCTCCTCCAGGATGCCCAGCTCGTCCAGCTTGTCCAGAATGCGGCCGATGTGCTCGTCCATGTAGCGGATGCCGCAGTCGTAGCCGTCGAAACAGCGACGGAGCTGTTCCCGGTCACAGATATCATTGGGATAGCGCGGATAATCCGGATTGTCAGTGCCGGTGTACATGCCGTTGTCGCGGGCCGTGTGCGGTCCGGCCAACTGGGTGTGGCGCTCCAGGGTTTCATCGTCCAGCCATTCGGGCAGGGGCTCGCCGGCGAAGGGATTGCCGAAGTCTTCCGGGGCGCGGTAGGGGGTATGGGGATCCCAGTAGTTGATGTGCAGCATCCAGTCCTGGCGGCCCTTGTTGGCCTCCAGCCAATCCAGAACCACCGGGGTGACCTCTTCGGCCGATTCATTGCCGCCCTTTCCCGCATGGTTGTGCATCTCGTTCAAACCGGCCAGAAACCAGAAGGAGGAATGCCGCTCGGCAAACGGGGAAATGCTGCAGGTATACAGGCCCTTTTTCCGGAAAATGCTCCAGAGCGAGTTGCAGGCGGTGTCGGCCCGAAACCCGCGGCTGCGGCCCTGCAGGCGCAGATCCGCACAGGTTCCGCCGTGGTTGACGGCCCCGTTTTTGATGCCGTGCATGCCGGTGATCAATGCCGCCCGCGCCGGCAGGCAGGGAGCGTCGGGAACGTAGTACTCCTCGAAGCGGGTACCTTGGGCGGCAATCCGGTCGATATTGGGGCTGGTGTTTCGATGGTAGCCATAGCAGCCCAGGTGGTCGGGACGCAACGTGTCCAAGTCCAGAAAAAGTACTTTCATGATGGGTTTCCTTTCCCGTTGTTTACTGAAACCAACAAAACACCACTCAACCATTCAAGCGGGCCGACGACCTGACAAGACAGGTTTCAAGCTCCGCGATACGGTCTGGTTCGGCCGGATGGACGACTTCGGCAATGGCCAGAACCCCGACCGGGCGGCCGCCATGCCGGATCAGGGCCGCGACCCGGCGCACGTTGTTGGCATTGGGAATATCGTCCCGAATCGACCCCGCGGCGGCCGCCAGGGCAATCCGCTCCTCTGCACATTTTCGGGAAAGCGGACCGAGCACAAAAGGCTTTTGGTAAGCACTCAGGCCCGCTAGGTCAACTGTCACCGCATCGGGCTTCAGAAAGGCCAGTCCCATGCACAAAACCGCCTCCAGCTCCTCGTGCCAGGAGCGGACATACCCCAGCCCGGCCAGCACTCCGGTCTCGCTGTTGCGCGGAGTCTCCCGGCTGGCGATGACCATGCCCTCAGACTGGGGCAGGTACCACTCAACCGTTTGCCCCGTTTCGGCGGCCAGAAGACGCATGGCCTGCCGCAGTTTCTCCTCGAACCCGGATTCCACAAGCAATTGCAGACATGCCAACGGCTGGTAGACGCCTTGCGAATCCCGCAGGACAACACCCTCGGCCGCCAAGGTCTGAAGGATCCGGAAAAGCGACGTCTTGGGATAGCCCGTGGTCCGCACAATCTGCTCAAGAGTCAGGCCAGGATCCTCGTTCAACAACCGGATCACCGCCAAACCGCGTTCCAATGCCCCACGTTCTTCTGACACAACATGCATTCCCTATATGAAACGAATTTCAAATCAGGAATGTACAAGCCCCGGCCGCCGTGTCAAACCCTCGGCCTACCGGCCTGGAAACCACACAAAACCGATCACCCCCCCAAAATTGTCCCGGTCCGTCTAGGGGAGAGACTGATCCGTTAGAAACATCCAGTCGTTGAACCGGACGTTGTAAACCTTTCCATCCACGGGGAGTGCCAGTGTATAGCGCCAGTTGAGGGCATTGCCGAAGGCCTGGCCCCGTGCGACGCCGACCACGTCATCGGCGGTTCCCGTGTAATGGTTGTCATCGACCTTTATGATGGTCCAAAGGCAGCGTTGCGGTTCCAACGGGGCGGAGTTCGGGTTTGACTGCGGTGAGGGGGCCTGGCAATGAAGCCGCCAGAATTATGTTGGCACCGGTTAGGATGGCAAGGAGCTGAGCTTTGAGACGTGCTGGAGTCATTCGGGCTTTCCTGATGCGCTTCCGGAAAAAGGCTTTCCGTGTGCCAGACCGACCAGACAGGGCATCAAGGCGGCCCAGCCGATGGCAAGGGCGCTCACGGCAAAGGCATGGTTCGCATGCATGGCAACGGCTCCGAGCCGTGCGCCGGCCAGATAGCTCAGCGTTCCGCCGATGGCCCCCAGTGCGGCGGCCAGCCAGTAGCGACCCGCGAGCCAACTCAGAGACGCTCGGAGTGTCGTTGCGAATATCGCCCACAGCGCGACGAGCCACAGGGGGCAAAGGTGTGCAAACTGGGACTCAACATTGAGGGCAAAGGTGCCGAGGTTCAGATGTGCCGTGTCGACACAGAACCCGATGACGGTGACGCCAACGATCAAGCGGGCATCGCTCATCCGGTCTGTGCTGGACCAGCACAGATTCACGGCAACAACAACGAAAGCGGCGACAACAGCGGCCAGGGGTATGTTGTGGGCTCCGGCAAGCACACAGGCAAACCAGCCAGCCTGGAACAAGCCAACGTTGAGAAGCTTGCGCATAGCGGGTCACTTAGTGTTGGAGAACCATGGAAAGAAGGCATTCGTGGCCTTCTGGTAGTCTTGATATTCGGGTCTGTCTTTGTACTTGGCTTCCAGCATGGGAATGCCTGAGACGTGCAATAGAAGGAAATCGATCAGAATGGGGCTGAGCACGGTCCACCATCCTCCCGGCACATTCAAGGCGATAAGGAAACAACCCCACCAGAGTGTGGCTTCGCCAAAGTAGTTGGGATGCCGGGTCAAACTCCATAAACCGTAGCGCATGACGCGGCCTTTGTTGGCGGGGTTGCGGGTGAATCGGAGAAGCTGATAATCGCCGACGGCTTCAAAGCCGAATCCCAGCATCCAGACAGCGCACCCGACAGCATCCAGAATCCCAAGGGGACCGCCATGGCGGCCGTTCACCACGAGGACAGGGGCACAGACAAAGAACATGACGAGGCCCTGCA
>JBFJXC010000377.1:0-3919 GCA_041623325.1 Lentisphaeria bacterium
GCCACCGCCTCCGCATGGTCTAGAATGATGATTTCCATGGTTCTATTCCTCTCCCAAGCTTTGAAGCCGGCTGACGACGTCTTGGCGGAAACGGTCGATGAACTGGAGGGTGTATTCGGCCACGGACAGGGAATCGTCCTGCATCAGAGGGGTCAGGTCGACCGCCCAGGAGAGGGCATTATCCTTGTCGCAGCTGTGGGACTCGAAGAAGGTGGCATTGGCCAGGCGTCGGCCGGCGGTGGCCAGGTCATAGCGTTTGCCGCCGCTGATCTGGGAGTCGAAGACCCCGGTCAGGCAGGCGCCGATATTCTGTCTCTGGCCTGCGGGCAGCACCTGCTTGTCGCTGTCCAGCAGCCAGTCGAGGGTACGCCAGACTTCGCAGCCGTAGACCTTTTCGGGACGCTGGTGGCGGGGCAGGGCCCGCAGGGCGGCCAGGGCCCGCAGCAGGGTGGCCACATGGGTGTCGTGCTTGTCGGCCGGGTTGTGCAGATAGACCACGCGCGGTCTGGTCGCTTCCAGTATCTGCTTCAGGTCCTGGACCACGGCAGGGTTGTCGGCATCCTTGACGGCGCTGCTGCTGTGCAGCAACTGGATCTGGGCGGCATATTCGCCCACAAAGGCGGCCTTGCGCTGCTCCAGTTGCCGGGTTTGCTGCATCTGCTCGTCGCTGTAGTCGGCGTAGGGGCCGGTGCGGGCGCTACCGGCACCGTTGGTCACGACCACGCCGGTGAACCATTGGTCGGGGCGCCCGAAACATTCGGCCACTCCGTGGTAGGCGGCGATTTCGATGTCGTCCTGATGGGCCATGATGGCCAGGTGGGTGGTGCGCTCCAAGGCGGGGGACTCAGGCTGGCCGTCTGGTATAAACACATCGGCGTGGGGGTTTGAGAAGGTCATGGGAGATTCCTTATGTTCTATTTCATCACTCGTAATCGCGCTCGTAATCGCACTCGTAATCGCGCTCGTAATCGCGCTCGTAATCGCGCTCGTAATCGAATTTCCGAGGCCAACTATTAATTAGAAATTGACCGTCCGTTCAACGCCAGCCTCGAACGGACCCACGGACCGATTACGAGCGCGAAACGGAACCACTGAAACCTAATCCCCTGCCAAAGCAGGCAGGCTGGCCGCGGCCACAGCCTGTCCGTGGCGCTTGTCCTGCTCGTTCGGCGTGGTCAGACGGATGCCGTCCAGCTCGGGGAACTCCATCTTCAGGACCCGGCAAGCCTGGTCGACGATCACCTGGCCGCCTTCGCCGCTGGTGACCCGCCCGAGGATCAGCAGGTTGCGTATGTCATAAAAGTCGGCGTAGTGGGCGATGGTGTAGCCGAAGCAGACGCCGATGGTCTCGTAGATCTTGCGGGCCCGCGGGTCGCCTTGCTCCATCAGTTTCTGCACCTCCACCAGCTGCTCTGCGAAGGGCATGCCGGCGGCAAATTCCAGGCCGGCAACCCGAGCCAGGCGGGCGATCCCCTGCTGGCAGAAGTATTGGACTCCGCAGCCCTTGTCCCCGGACCATTCGTCCACTGGGGCGTCCTCCCGATAGTCTACCGGCGCGAAGGCCAGTT
The DNA here is from genome assembly GCA_041623325.1 of Lentisphaeria bacterium. Taxonomy (GTDB): domain Bacteria; phylum Verrucomicrobiota; class Lentisphaeria; order Oligosphaerales; family JBFJXC01; genus JBFJXC01. The sequence goes on from JBFJXC010000377.1 coordinate 1,569, forward strand.
CGTTAAGCCATGGCGTGATGGTACCCTCGGGGGTGACATAGCCGGCGGCCAGACTGGTTCCCATGGAAATGCCCAGAACCGCATTGTCCTGCAGAGACATGGAGCCGGCCAGCGCGGTCACTTCGCCGTCGTTGACCACCTCGAAGGGCACGTTCCCCCAGCGCTTTTTGAGGTCGAAAAACACTCTGCGAATATGTTGCTGGAAATCCTCGGGGGCAATGCCCCGGAACAGGGAGGCCACCCGGACCTCGTTGTTGACATATACCCCGGCGGCGCTGCCGCCGATGGCATCCACGCGCGGCAGGTGGGCCGCGGCGCGCCTGAGGGTGTCGTGAATCCCCTCGATATGATAGGCCGGATCGGTCTCGAAATAGGGATTCCAGGGGACTTCCTCCGAAAATACCACCTTGCCGTCGATCACGGCCGCGCACTTGCGGTCGCTTCCGCCCAGGTCGAAACCGATCCGGCAGCCCTCCAGATGGCGCCCCAGGGCGCTGCCGACTTCGTTGGCAGCCGGCATCTCCTGCTCCGGGCAGTCGGCCACGATCATTTCCTGGCCGTACACCTTCTGCCCCATGAACGTGTAGTCGAAAGCCCGCTGCCCGTCAGGGCTGTAGATCTCCGCGATCAGCCGGCCTATTGCCTCGTCGCCGCTGATCAATACCTTCATGCCCCCCTTTTGCCACAGGAGAAATTTGACCAGGCGCTCCACGTATAGCCGGTTCAAGCTGGCGTTCTCGGCCGTGTGAGGCAAGGCCGGCGTCTGGCAGACCGAGACGGTCCCGTCGGTGCGCACCAGGGCAATCTTCAGCAATACCCGCTGCGGGTCGGCGTCCGCACGCTGCCGATAAGCCCGGTTCCACAACGCCGCCGGTACAAAACCCGGATCCAGATCGGGAACGATCTGTCCCGTGACCTTCAATTCGCTTGGCATGGCTTTGGTTCTCCTGTATCAGCCGTTCAATGTCCACTCCCCGTCCGGTTAAATAGCATATATGATAAATACGGGCTGTCAAGGAGGGGGCGCCGTCTTGAGTTCCGACTGAGTGTGCTTATGGTAGAGCTTCCTTAAAGTTCCCCACCAGGATGAGGCCCCATGATAAGCGAGCAGTCCAAAAAGCGAAACCAGAACCGATATGACCTGCTGCGCACCCTGCAGGCTCTGGGCCCCATGCGCCGCCGTGAGCTGGGCGACATCTGCGCCATCCGCCTGTCCAGCATTACCAGTTTGGTCGATGAACTCTTCCGGGCGGGCATTCTGGCCAATCAGCTTGAAGGCCGCCCCCGTAGCCCTCTGGTTTTTACCTCGGATCGCTGGTTTGTGGCCACGTTGTATGTGACTGCCGACGACCTGCGAGTGGCCTTGGTCGGGCTGGATGGGGCTGCCTCCGGGGAGAGCACTCTGGAGTTGGGGGAGTGCTCCTACGGGGAGCTGTTCGAGAGCATGTGCTCGAGGTTGTCCGGGATCCTGGGCACGGCCCCGGGCCGGCTGCTGGGTATTGGCGTGGCCCTGCCGGGCATCGTGGACTCCCGCGAAGGGGTCTGGCACTACGCGGCCAAACTGCCCCAAGTGCGCCAGGCGCGAATCCGGGATGAGCTGGCCGAGCGCTTTGGTTTGCCGGTTTATGTGGAAAACGATGTGCGTTGCAGCCTGTGGGCGGGCATCTGGTTCGAGCAGTTGCTGGGGCAGTATCAGAACGCCATCTATCTGTCCATCACCTCGGGAATCAACTCGGCTCTGCTGATCAACAGCGATCTGCACCTTGGTGCGACCTTCTCGGCTGGTGAGATTGGGCACTTGAGAGCGGGCACGGAGAACCGGATCTGCCGTTGCGGCAGGGAGGACTGCCTGGAGAGCTACTGCAGCATTCCGGCTCTGGCACGGGACCTTTCCGCCCTGCTGCCGGAGCTGGGGGCCCTGTCCGGCGCGGCGGGAGTAGCGGAGGCGGCCCGGCAATACCCGGTGGCCGCCGAGGTGCTCCAGCGGGCCATGGAACGAATCTGCGTGGTGCTCTCTCCGCTGGTGGCCTATGTCGACCCTCAGGTGGTTCTGCTGGGCAACCAGCTGCCCGAATTCTACGATGCGGTCCTGCCCTTCCTCAGGCATCACCTGAGTTCCCCGCGCCTGCAGGGCAGCTATGGCGGCAGCGTGCCCATCGAAATCGTCCGCTCGCCGTCTCCCGCCCTACGGGGCGTGGCTGGGCTGGTGTTGGATCAGGTCTTCAAGGGCGACATTGGGGATCGGATCGCCTAGGGCCCCTAGTCGCCCCCGGCGGCAATCGCGGCGGCCGGCCGGAGCAGGGCGGCGACTTGCCGGCGGCGATCCACCAGGCACTTGGCCCCGTCGAGTA
>JBFJXC010000378.1:0-3869 GCA_041623325.1 Lentisphaeria bacterium
CCGGTCATGCCCCAGTCCTGGAGATGCGGCAATCCCTTGCCGCCGCGCCCGCCGGGCGCGCGTTGATTCATCCGAAATCACACGTGGGCGCTTTGGGAAAAGCGCGGCTCCATGATTCCGGTTATGCCCCAGTCCTGGAGATGCGGCAATCCCTTGCCGCCGCGCCCGCCGGGCGCTTCACAATGTTTCACCCCTTCCGCGCGACAAAGATGGCCACAAAGGGGATGGCGGCCAGTTCGGCGTAGCTGTCCAGCCAGGCCCGGCTGCTGTAGGGGACCTGCCGCTGGATCTCGTGCTTGGACATGGTGTGCACGGGAAGCGGTTCGGGCTCGAGCAGGCGGGTTACGGTGAGCCCCGAATCCGCTAGCCATTGGAAGACGCTGCTCAGGGGGGCGGGTTGGGCCTGGCAGGCCATGCCGCCGTGACTGCGCCGGTCGGCTGGGGGATGGAAGTAGTTCTGCAAAAAGATGCCCTGTTCGCCCTCGTCAACTTCCAGCCATTCGGCGTTGGACAGGGGGTGGGCCGTGCTGATGACCAGGGTGCCTCCGGGGGCCAGCAGGCTGGCCATCTGCCGGATTGAGTTCCGGGGATCGAGGGCGAAGGGGAGGGCGTAACTGGAGTGGATCAGGTCGAAGCGGCGTTGTTGGCGAAAGGGGAGATGGTCCAGATCGCCCTGCACCAGTTCGAGGCGGACTTGGTGCTCGAGGGCAAGTTGGGCGGCGGCCCGCAGCTGGAAGAGGGAGACGTCCAGAGCCGCGCACCGGGCGCCCCGCTTCGCCAGGAAGATGGAATTCTGGGCCGCCCCGCTGCCGAGTTCCAAACAGTTCAAGCCGTTCAGGCAACTCGGCAGCAAGTGCAGTTGCGTCTCGCCGGGAAGCAGCGGTCCATAATGGAAATCCTGGCAGGATATCCGCGTTTCGCGCTGGTACTCCCCGGCGATCTGGTCCCAGTAATGTCGCTTGGCCGACTTCACTTATCGGTGGGAATCAGGATCTGGACCTTGGCTGCGGTCCGGGTCTTGTCCATAAAAGCCTGCATGGCCTTGCCGACCTCTTCCTGGCTCAGGTTGGCCCTGATCTGATCACGGGCTTCGTCCAGGCTGACCGTCTCGGCCTCGGTGCGGTCGCCGCCCTTGATGATATGATAGCCGAAGCGAGTCTCGACCACGTCGCTGAGTTCGCCATCCTTGAGCGCGAAGGCGGCCGCCTCGAAGGCCGGGACCATCTGGCCCTTGCCAAAGCTGCCCAGGTCCCCGCCGCGCTTGCCGCTGGGGCAGGCGCTGTGCTCTTCAGCCAGCTTGGCAAAGTCGGCACCCTTCTTCAACTGCGCCAACAGTTCTTCGGCCTGCTTGCGGGCGGCGGCCTTGTCCTGGTCGGAGGCGTCGTCGTCGAATTTGATCAGGATGTGGGAGGCGGAGACCATTTCGGGTTTCTGGAACTCGTCGGCGTTGCTCTGGTAGTAGCTCTTGATGGCCGCGTCGCTGACCTCCACGGTCGGCACGATCTTGGTTTCCACCCACTTCTGGATGGCCATCTCCGTGGCAAAACGGTCGGTCAGCTCGGCCCGGGTGGTCTTCTGCATGGCCAAGCCCTGTTCGAAGCGCTCCTTGCCGATGCTTTTCTCGATCTCGTCCAGCTTGGCCTCGGCTTCCGCCTTGTCGGGGGAGATGCCGTCGGCGCTGCACTGCTTCAGCAGCAGTTGGCGATCCACCAGATAGCTGGTGGCGTCGTGAGCCAGCCGGTGCTGCATTTCTTCAGGGAAGGGCCTGCCAGAGCTGAGCATGACCTGCATCTGGGGCACCAGAAACTCGCGCAGTTCGGCCGCCGTGATGGTCTGGTCGTTGTAGCGGGCCACCACCTCGGGCAGAAACTCTAGAAGTGCGGCCTGGGGTTGGGCTCCGGGCGGGGCGAAGGAGGGGACGGCCGGATCCGCGGCCAGGCTGGTCCAGACTTGGCAGGCCGCAGCCAGCCCGAGGGCGATGCGCATGGAACTCTTGAACATGGGATGATCCTTTTTGCTGTTCAGGGTTGACGGGAGCGGGCACTTGCCTGCTCCCTGATTTGGGCGACACGATTGAGGTAATCTGTAATGCTTGGGCATGGTGATTGCCACGGGCGAGCCAGAAACTGCTCGCGTCTCAGGACGAAACCGTTGGCCAGACGGGCCAGGTGCGCCTCCGCGACCGGAACCCGGCCCATCAACGCCTCCAACTGCCCGACCGCCTCTGCGAGCCGTCGGTCCGAAGCCAGCGCCCAAACTCGGTTCAGCTGGCCAGAAAGCGACGAAGGCGGCCCAGACGCATTTTTCTCCGCTCCGGCCGCCAGGTTGGCAACGGAATCTTGAAGTAAGACAGACAGAAAATCATCTGGTTCCCGGTCGTGCAGGTCCGGGGCGGGGGTTTGCCCGATTATCTGGAGGAGCATCGGCTGGACCCGATCGTCTGGGTCGGCGGCGGCCAGGCTGGCCAGCAGGGTAGGCAGGAGGTCGGGTTCGGCCACGGCCAGCAGGTCGCAATCCTGAATCAGCTGGCCAAGGGCTTGCCGCGCCTCGCGCCGTTGCAGATCGGCCATCAGCGACTGTTGCCGGTCGTGCCACTGCCGGAAGCTCTCTGACTGGATCAGGGTCCGGCTATGCCTTGCCAGAGCTTTGGAGGCTTGGGACGCCGTGGCGAAATCCGCGAAGGGCAGCTGCTGGCAGTAGGCTTCCAAGGCGCGCAGAGCAGCCACGGTTTCCCGACAGGCCTGAATCGGGGCGGAGCCCGCCATGGTTGGGGGAAGGGAGGCCGCCTGGCTCCAGGCCGCCTCCAGTTTCCCCTCCCGAATGAGTATGTTGATTTTTTGCACCGCCAGGCGCTCGCGTTCGCGTGGCAGGGCCAGAGTATAGAACTCCTGGGTGGGAGATAGCTCCTGAAGCCGCTCCAGCTGGCGCACCGCCGCCTGGCTGTTTCCGGTGGCCATCTGCTCGAACAGCTCCTGAACCAGCTGGCTCCGGAACCGATCGTAGTCGGGGGCCTCCGGCTGCCTGCAGCCGTTCAGCAGCGCACACACCATAAAAAGAAGGAAAAAGCGGAGAGCCAACTGGCAATGCCCCTTACATCGTCCCAAGTTACACAACCTATTCGGATCCGTGTTCCCCAAGCTGGCCATCGCGCCCTGACCGTTCATGGACAGGAAGGGACTCTTGCGGGAGCAGACAAAGATAACACGCCGGAAGGCAGTTGCTAGTTGACCGGCCACATCGGCGGAGAACCTTCCGATTGGCTTTGAGCGCATACCTACGGCATGCGGGGCAAAATGTTATTCGATACCTGGGGCCCAGCCCTGGGTAAACGAACTAAAAGGATGGCGTGCTGAAGGCACGCGACCAATCCAGGCAACCCTTTGTTTACGGGGGAAATCCCCGTGATGTGGAGATCATGATGACCATTCGAAGCGACCAGAGACGGCCCGACCAGCTGCGGCCGATTTCGTTTCAACCCCATTTTCAGATGCATCCGGCCGGCTCGGTGCTGGTCACCTTTGGCAAGACCCGGGTTATCTGTTCGGTGAGCGTGGATCCAACGGTGCCGCGCTGGAAGCGCAGCCAGGGCGTGCCCGGTGGTTGGATCACCTGCGAATACCGCATGCTGCCCGGGGCCACCGACCGCCGCTCGGCGCGGGACGGCAGCAGCGGCCCAGGCGGACGCGCCCACGAAATCCAGCGCCTGATCGGCCGCAGCCTGCGGGCCATTGTCGATCTGGAGAAGCTGGGCGAACGCACCCTCTACATCGACTGCGACGTGCTCGACGCAGACGGCGGCACCCGCTGCGCCTCCATCTGCGGAGCCACCGTGGCCCTGGAGCTGGCCTTGCGCAAGCTGGCCAACGAGG
>JBFJXC010000379.1:0-3866 GCA_041623325.1 Lentisphaeria bacterium
AAGGCTATTTGTCGAGAGTCGCAGCCCAGGGCCAATGCTACCAGTTCGTTCGCCTCCAGGATGCCCCGGCGTATATTGTGGCCCACCCGTGCCTGAGCGTTGGGGAGATTGTCATCCAAACCCAGGCTGGGCCGACGCGCTACCGGAATATTTCCCGGGGCCACTTCCTGGATGTCTGGAGGAGGCAGACGCCTCTACTCGCACAGGGTGAATAATGGATCGCGAGCAGTTTGAAATTCACAGCCGAATCGAGGATGCCCACTGGTGGTTTACGGCCCGGCGGGCCATCATCTGCCGGCTGATCCGGGCTCTGCTTCCCCCGGATTCGGGCAAGCGCATCGTTGATATCGGTTGCGGCACCGGAGCCAACATGGCGGCCTTGGCCGCCTCCTATCGCTGCACCGGCATCGATCCGTCCCCGGAGGGAATTGAATTGGCCCGCCGGCGCTTTCCGGATTGCCGGTTCATTTGCGGCGAGGCGCCTGAAGCTCTGGGCGCCTCGATGGGGGAAGCCGACTTGTTTCTGCTGATGGACGTTCTGGAGCATGCCGAGGACGACGCCGGGTTGCTGGCGCGCCTAACGGGGGCAGCGCGCCAGGATGCCTACTTCGTGATCACGGTTCCGGCGGATCCGGCCCTATGGTCCAAGCACGACGAAGCCTTTGGTCATTATCGGCGTTACGATGAGAAGACATTCACGAAGGTGTGGGACGGTCTGCCGGTGGAAACTCTTCTGGTTTCCCATTACAATTCCCGGCTCTACCCATTGGTCAAAATGGCCCGAACGCTGAACCGGATAAGGGGAAAGTCGTGGGGCGACGAAAACACAGATTTCCGCATGCCGCTTCGTCCGCTCAATGCTCTATTGAGAGGCATATTTTCTGGGGAAGGCAATCGTTTGACGCGGCTATTAGGGTCGAACCCCGGCACGCCTTATTCGAAAGGCGTAAGTCTGGTGGCGGTTCTCCGCAAACGCTAGGAATCCAATGACGGTTTCACCATCTATTCAGCCTCCCAGCCCGGCGCCGACTCTGTCGGTGGTCGTGCCGCTGTACAACGAAGAGCAAGGCGTGCAGGAATTGCTTGAGCGCCTGCGGCAGAGCTGCCAGGGGATCGGGGAGTCCTATGAGCTGGTCATGGTCAATGATGGCAGCTCGGATCAGACTCTGGCCCGCCTGGTCGGGTTCAGCCAGGGGATCCCGGAACTGAGGGTGGTGGATCTGTACCGGAACTTCGGCCACATGGCCGCCCTGGACGCCGGCTTGAAAATGGCCCGGGGGCGGGCGGTGGTGGTCATGGACGGGGATTTGCAGGATCCCCCCGAGCTGATTCCCGAACTAGTCGCCCAATGGAGGAAAGGCCACGACTGCGTCTATGTGCGCCGGGCCCGCCGCCATGAGCACGTTCTGAAACGGGTTCTGACGGCTGGTTTCTACTGGCTGCTGGACAGGGTCTCCGAGCATCCCATCCCCAAGCAGGTGGGCACCTATGGCCTGCTGGATCGCCAACTGCTTGACAACCTGTTGGCCATGCCCGAAAAGCAACGCTACTTTGCCGGTCTTCGGGCCTGGATCGGTGGCAGGCAGGCCTTCGTGGAGGCCGAGCGGCCGGACCGGCGGCATGGCAGCAGCCGGGTGGGGGCCGCCGGTTTGATGCGTCTGGCCCGAACCGCTTTGTTCTCCTTCTCCAAGAAACCCTTGCGCTTGGCGGTGTGTCTGTCCCTGGTCTCAGGCTCGGTTCTCCTGGTGGTTGGCCTGTCCGCCATCGCCATCAGGCTGTTCACGGATCTGGCCATACCGGGCTGGGCCACCTATACAACCATGCTTGGCATGATGGGATTCACCCAGTCCCTGGTGCTGGCCATCATGGCCGAATATCTGGCCATCGTCTTCGACGAAGTCAAGAGACGGCCGGTCTCGGTGGTGAGGGAGGAAGTGGCGGCTGGGACGGGGGTAGGGCCGGTGGACCAAGAGGAGCCGACGGTCTAATGGCGAACCCGACCTTGAAGCCCGCTGCCGGATTGGGTTCTTGCCGGCGACCCGGCGCCTACCACCTGTGCATGATGGTCCTGCTGGCCGGGTTGTTTGCCAGCCATTTGGCGGATGCCATCCGCCGGGGCGATCCTCTGTCGCCTCCCGACCTGATCCGGTCCGAATGGAAAACCGGCATCGACTATCAAAATCTGTATGCGGCGGCCAACAGCCTGCGGGCCGGACTTTCCATCTACACGGACAACCGTCAGCACGGCGAACGCTTCTACAATCCCCTGGCTCCCCCGGGCAGCACCCTCTATGTCTATCCCCCTTTGGGGGCCTACGTCTTTGTCCCCTTTTCCTTCCTGCCGCCTCGCGCCAGCTATCTGGTCTGGTGCCTCTGCCAAATCGCCCTGGTCTTTCTGATCATGGAAACCATGCGCGAGTTCCTGGGCAGCCGCCTGCGGGCCTGGTGGTTCGGTCTGCTCTTTCTGAATTCCCAACCCATGTTGTTTGCCCTGGGGCGGGGGAATTTCGACATGCTGCCCGTGGCGCTGCTGGCTCTGGCCTTCTATCTCTGGCGCAAGGAAAAGCATCCCTATTTCGTTGGCCTGTGCATCGCCTTTGCCTCCGCCCTCAAGCTCTATCCGTTCATTTTCGTGGGCTTTTTCTTCTTGAAACGGCAATGGAAAATCGCCGGTTCCGGCCTGGTTTTCACGATGCTGATCTTCTCATTGGTGGGGGTTCGGTTTTTACCCGAATACGGCGAGCAGTTTGTCAAGCTCATGGGCATGGTCAGCCAACATCTGTATGCGGCCAACCACTCATCCCTGGCCTTTTGCCTGCGGCTATGCTCGCTGGGGGAGGCCAGCGAGGCTTCGCTCAGCTTCTTTATGGGCCTGGCCAATGTTATCAACCTGGTGCTGCTTCTGGCCATTGCCGCCGGGAGTTGGTTTTTGAAGATCCAGGACCGAAACCTTGGCATGCTGGAGGCTTGTCTGTACATGCTGGTGATGACCCTCGTGCCGGCCGTATCGTACGACTACAACCTGCTGTTTATTCTGATCATCGGGCCGGTGCTGATCCACTTCTCGGAGCGAGATCTGCAGAAGAGCGGGCCGGTGCGGATCCAGGCCATCCTGGCTTTCGTCTGTCTCGCCCAGTTGCTGGCCAAGACCTGGTGGCTCGTCGGTACCCCCACCCGGCTCATCCCCTTGCTGGCCGCCTCCAAGTTCCCGGCCATCGTGACGCTTTGGGCTCTCCTGGCGCTGTTGTTGGTTCGAATCACCCGGGCAAAGAGCCAGCCTAGTCTTGGAGTGCGGCAATCCCTTGCCGCTGCGCCCGCCAGGCACGCTGGAGGGCGAGACTCCGTCGAGCCGTGACTTTGACAATTGGGCGCGTGCTTTCAGCACCCGGAAGGTTTATACCGTTTACCTGGGGTTGCGCCCCAGGCTAAGGTTGGTGTCGTGCCGTTGACACGCAAGGGCCAGACCCCGTCGAGCCGCCTGTTGCACAGGGCGCTTTGGGAAAAGCGCATCTCGTCGATTCCGGTTTCACCCTAGTCCTGGGAGATGCGGCAATCCCTTGCCGCCTGTTAGAAAGTGGAAGGTCCGTTTTTTTGAGGTTGGCAAGCAATGCGGCTTTATAACACTTCTGTAAGCATCAAACACCGCGTGCTCGGGTTTGAAACGGGATCCGCCCAGGGGGCGGGTCTGGCTGGGGCCTTGGCTTGCTATGCCTTTGCCCCCTTCGCCCCGGCCAAGTTGTTGGCCCTGGTCGTCGGAATCTGGCTGCTGGCCCGGCGCACTTCCGCCTGCAGCAACCGCTTGGGGGGCACGCTGCGGGCGGCCGGGGCCTTGGCTGGGGCTTTGCTGCTCAATCCCAGGGCCGCGT
>JBFJXC010000380.1:0-3813 GCA_041623325.1 Lentisphaeria bacterium
CCCAGGTGGATCATGAGGGTGGCGTCGCCGCCGTCGTCGACGATCAGGTTGGGTCCCTTGCCGCCGGGGAAGGTCAGGGCGTGGAGGGTGCACTCCCAGTAGTCCGCTAGCGTCTCGCCCTTCCAGGCGAAGACGGGCACGCCGGCCTTGGCGACGGCGGCGGCGGCGTGGTCCTGGGTCGAGTAGATGTTGCAGGAGGCCCAGCGGACATCGGCGCCCAGTTCGACCAGGGTCTCGATCAGCACGGCGGTCTGGATGGTCATGTGCAGGCTGCCGCTGATGCGGACTCCGGCCAGCGGCTTGTCTTGGCCGTACTTCTGGCGAATGGCCATCAGCCCGGGCATCTCCTTTTCGGCAATATCCAGTTCCTTGCGGCCGAATTCGGCCAGGGCCATGTCCGCGATCCAATAGCAATCCGTCTTCTCGATCATGAAAATGCTCCGCTCGATAGGTGATGAATGGTCAACTGTTCAGGCCCGAATGCCGAACTCGGCACACAGGCTTTGCCAGCACGGGTCGGGAATGGCCGCGCCCAGCTGCTGGACGACTTCGGCGGCCACGGCCGCGCCGATGGCGCCGGCCTTGGCCAGGTCGTTGCCCTGCAGGAGGCCGAACAGAAAGCCGGAGGCCCACAGGTCGCCGGCCCCGGTGGTGTCCACGGCCTGGACCGTCCGGGCCGAGACCGCCACGGTTTCGCCGTTGCGCTTGATCAGGGCCCCGCGCCGACCCAGCTTGACCACGGCCAGCTCGCAATGCCACCCGAGGGCGTCCAGGCCCGCTTGCTCGTCGCGGCTGCCGCAGAAGGCGGCGGCCTCGTCCTCGTTGGCGAAGACCATGTCCACGTAGTCGGTTAGCAGGCCGGGCAGCTGCGCCAGGGGAGGCCTCGACCACTTCCGGCGCGGCCAGATCCAGGCTGACCTTGCAACCGGCGGCCTTGGCCGATTCCAAGACCTTGCGCAGCAGGGTCTCGTTGAAAAGCAGGTAGCCTTCGACATGGGCATGGTCGTAGCCCCTGAAGTCGTCCTCGGAGATGTCCTCGGGGGTCAGGGTGGCGGCGGCGCCCAGAAAGGTGCGCATGGTGCGCTGCGAGTCCGGGGTGACCAAACTCAGACAGCGTCCGGTGGCCTCCTCGGGATGGATTTTGAATCCGTGGGGGGCGATGCCGGCGGCCTCGGCGGCCTGGCGGTAGAACCGTCCGCCCTCGTCGTTGCCGACTTTGCACAGAAAGCCGGCCGGCAGGCCCAACCTGGCCAACCCCACCACGGTGTTGGCGGCCGACCCGCCGGGCACGCGGGAGGGTTCCGCCGGCAATTGCCTGAGCAGCTCCTGCATGTGCCCGTGCTCGACCAGCTCCATGCCGCCCTTGCGGCCGGCCACACGCTCCAGAAATTCTTCCGGGATATGCCCCAGATGGTCGACCAGGGCCGACCCGACGCCGATGACTTTAGGCATAGCCGATCAGCCTTTCTCTTCGACCAGCTTGCGCAGGGCCTCGGCCTTGTCGGTGCGCTCCCAAGGGAAGCCTTGGCGACCGAAGTGGCCGTAGGCGGCGGTGTTGCGGTAGGACCAGCCATCCGGCCCGGGGGTCTTCAGGCCCAGGTTGGCGATGATGCCGGCCGGGCGGAAGTCGAACAGGTCGGTGTTCTGCAGGATCTCCTGCAGCTTGACATCGGAGATGATGCCGGTGCCGAAGGTGTCCACGTTGATGCTCAGCGGCTCCGCCACGCCGATGGCGTAGGCCACCTGCACTTCGCACTTCTTGGCGATGCCGGAGGCCACGATGTTCTTGGCCAGGTAGCGGGCCTTGTAGGCGGCCGAGCGGTCCACCTTGCTGGGATCCTTGCCGGAAAAGGCGCCGCCGCCGTGGCAGCCGACCCCGCCGTAGGTGTCCACGATGATCTTGCGGCCGGTCAGTCCCGTGTCGCCGTGGGGGCCGCCGACCACAAATTTGCCGGTGGGGTTGGTGTAGTAGGTGATCTTCTCATGCAGCAGATCGGCGGGCACCACCTCGTGCACGACCTGCTCGACGAGGTCCTGCAGCTGGGTCAGCTTCATGTCCGGGGTGTGCTGATGGGACACCACCACCGTGTCCAGGCGAATCGGGGTGCCGTTTTCGTAGGCGATGGACACCTGGCTCTTGGAGTCCGGACGCAGAAAGTGGTAGGTCTCGGGGTCGTTGTGGCGCAGCTGGGCCAGGCGCTGGACAATCTTGTGGCTGAACAGGACCGGGGCGGGCATCAGCTCCTCGGTTTCGTCGCTGGCGTAGCCGAACATCATGCCCTGGTCGCCGGCACCCTGTTCTTTGAAGGCGCCTTGACCCTCGGTCACCCCCTGTGAGATGTCCGGGGACTGGGGATGCAGGCAGAGCATCACCTTGCAGGTATCGGCCGAAAAGCCGATGGCCGGGTCGGTGTAGCCGATGTCGCGCACCACGCCGCGGGCCACCTGCTCCCAGTTGACCTGGGCGTGGGTGGTGATCTCGCCGCTAAGCACGATCAGGTCGGTGGTCGTCAGCGTTTCGCAAGCCACCCGGCTGTGCGGATCCTGCTCCAGGCAGGCATCCAGAATGGCATCGGAAATCTGGTCGCAGACTTTGTCGGGATGGCCTTCGGACACGGACTCCGAGGTGTAGGTGTGCGGGGTCTTGATTCGGCTCACGGCTCTACTCCTTGTATTGGAAACACCCGGGCGGCAAACCCGGTCTATTCGTCTATGCGCATCGGGTAATATTATGCCGATTCCAGGCAAGGCAAGGAGGCCGCTAAACTCGCTTGCACCGCCCCGGCGAAACCGCGCCTTACGATTGGCGGGGGACCGTCGGCGCAACCGCCAGATCCGACTCGAAAAAAATTGGGGCCTCTTGACCGTGCCGAAAGGGGGCATATTCTACATTTGGAACTGAAACCTTATTTGGAACAGCCTGGGTGGCGCCAAGTCATCCTAGTGCTGGGGCCCTGGACTGGGGTCCGATGGGAAGCGCGGCTGAACAACATCCTCGATGAAAGGTCAAACCATGAGTGGCTCCCGCCCGAACATTCTCTTCATCATGTCCGACGATCACGCCGCCAACGCCATCGGCGCCTATGGCTCACGGATCAACGCCACTCCCAATATCGACCGGCTTGCCAACGAGGGGGTGCGCCTGGACCGTTGCTTCGTGACCAACTCCATCTGCACGCCATCGCGCGCCACCATCCTGACCGGCATGCACAACCACATCAGCCGGGTCACCACCCTGGCAACGCACCTGGACAATCGCCTGCCCAATGTGGCCAAGCACCTGCAGTTTGGCGGCTATCAGACCGCCATCGTCGGCAAGTGGCATTTGGGTCAGGGACCGAAGCATTGCCCCACGGGCTTCGATTTCTGGTCGGTCCTGCCCGGCCAGGGCGACTACCATGAGCCGACCTTCCATGAGATGGGTCAAGAGATCGTGGAGGAAGACTACGTGACCGATGTGATCACCGACAAATGCCTGGACTGGCTGGATCGGCGGGATCCGGATAAACCCTTCTTTCTGATGTGTCACCACAAGGCGCCCCATCGCCCCTGGGATCCCAAACCCGAGCATCGCCATCTCTACCTGGACGAGATCCCGGTGCCGGAGACCTTCGACGACGATTACCGCAACCGGGCGCGGGCGGCGGCCGAGGCGAAAATGCGCATCAGCCAGGACATGACCTACGACGATCTGGATCTGGTGGAGCTGGCCGAATCCCCGGGGCGGCGCAACTGGAACAGCCGCTACGTGCCCTGGCCGACAACCCAGGAGGAGCTGGAGGCCATGACCCTGCGCTGCAAACTCACCGGCCA
>JBFJXC010000381.1:0-3777 GCA_041623325.1 Lentisphaeria bacterium
CCTTCATGCAGCCCTTGTAGAGCTTCTTCATGGTGGCCTTCAGCTCGACCGGATCAATCCAGTTGTTGGTCGGGCCCGCATCCTCTTCCTTGACGGAAGCGATGTAGGTGCGGCCTTCCACGCGAGCCACGTCGGACGGATCGGAGTTGAAGGCGTAGCTGTTCGGGCGCTTTTCCTCGTTGAGCTTGATGGCCATGCCGGAGGCGACCATTTCGCCCATCAGGCGGTCGTACTCTTCCTTGGAGCCGTCGCACCACACGACCCGGTCGGGGGTGCACATGGCCTGGACCTCGGCGACCCAGTCAAGGAGTTTCTGGTTTTTGCATTCCACTGCCATTTGGAGTTTCCTTTTTGTTTGGATTTCCTGTTGTGGGGCTTATGAAAGGGATTGTCCGGTCAGCGTTTTGAGCGCTTCCAGGTATTTATCACGGGTCTTGGCCACCACCTCGGCGGGCAGCTCCGGGGCGGGAGGGTTCTTGGCGAAGCCGATCTGGTCGAGGTAGTCGCGCACGTACTGCTTGTCGAGACTGGGGGGATTGCTTCCGGTCTTGTAGAGCTCGGCCGGCCAGAAGCGGCTGGAGTCCGGGGTGAGCACTTCGTCGATCAGGATGATCTCTCCGGTTTCGGTCTTGCCGAACTCGAACTTGGTGTCGGCGATGATGATGCCCTTGCTCCGGGCATAGTCGGCGGCGGCGGAGTAGATCTTGAGGGTCAGCTCGCGCAGCTGGCTGGCGGTCTGGGCGTCGGTGGTTTCGATCATCTGGGCGTAGCTGATGTTCTCGTCGTGCTCGCCCTGCTCCGCCTTTGAGGAGGGGGTGAAAAGTGGCTGGTCGAGCTTGTCGGCCTGAGCGTAGCCCGGACGCAGCTCGATGCTGCAGACCGACTGACTCTTCTGGTACTCCTTCCAGCCTGAGCCGACCAGATAGCCGCGGGCGATGCATTCGACGGGCACCACGCTGGTCTTCTTGACCAGCATCGAGCGCCCGCGGAGGTCGTCGGCCACGGCCTGGGCTTCAGGCGGAAAGTCGGCCACATCGGCGCTGATCAGGTGGTTGGGCATCCAATCGAGCAGATCGAACCAGAACAGGCTGATTTGGGTCAGGACCTTACCCTTGTCCGGAATGCCGTTGGGCATCACACAGTCGAAGGCGCTGATGCGATCAGTGGCCACGAAAAGCAGCGTGTCGCCCAGGTCGTACACGTCGCGGACCTTGCCGCGTGTGGGCTCGGGCAGACCGGGGATGCTACTGGCGACAAGTGCCTGGTTGCGGTCGTACTTCATGAGGCAATCCGTTCATGCTGACTCTGGCTTGAAACTGCGGCCATGCGGCATAGGCTGGCAAGGGCCGGCGCTTCACGCTACGGGCGGCAGAACCCCATCCGCGCTCCGGTAGGGCCGCCGATCAATGAAAAGCTTAAAATATACGTTGAAATTGCAAAGCCGCCAAACACTGACTCCGTTTTTTCCGGGGGAAAGGCCGGACCGGAACACGGCAGTGGAAGCAATCCTGATCCCGGGCTGGATGATCCCGCGCCCCCCTGGCATGACCTTAGGTGCGAGGCGCGACATCCTCAACGGCGGGCCGCAGGGTTGCCCGGTACAGGCGAACCACTGCCCCCTCCTCCGGACCCGCGATCAGCGGGCAGCGGCGGATGCTCAGCAGGCAGCGCCTGCCCGGAAACCACGACAGTTGCGGTCGGCAGAGGCGACTGATTCTCAGGGAGGGGCTGCAGGGCTCCCAATCGCGCGTCTCCAGAATGGGAGGCTTTCGTCCCCCCAGCACATAGACCACCGCCTCGTGGCCCGGCAGCTCCGCCGGGCTGGAAATCGCCGCCACCGGACGGTCCAGATAGTAGCATTCGCCAAGCAGTGGCGCGGCCGCGGTCTTGTAAACCGTGGCCTGCGGGGGCAGATCCTGCTGCAGCAAAGCGGCCGATTCGATGGCGGAGCGCTGGACAAAGGGCTGAAGGAGACCGGCGGTGGCCGTGTGCCAAACGAAGATCGCCAGCACCGCCAGCACCAGACGTTGCCAACAGGGGGCGCTCCGCCGCTTCCATGCCCATGCGGCGCCTGCCCCCGCCAGCACGATCAGTGCCGAATAGCTGCCCAGCGTCTGTGCCGAAACACCCTCCAACGCCACGATTCCAGTGCCTTGCAGCAGCCCCAGCAGCAGGGCCGCCCCGCACAGGATGGTCCCGGCCGCGCTGGCCAACCGTGCGACCTGATGCAGATGCCGGAAATGCCGCCGCATCAGCATCTCGTAGTGAATTCCCACGGCCACGGCCAACGGGCAGATCAGCGGCAGCAGGGCCGCAGCCCTGACGCCCGGCAAAAACAGGCAGGTCAGAAAGACGGTGGACAGGATGGTGCGCAAATAACGGCAGAGGACCGGCAGCGCTTCCACGGAGCGAAAGGCCATGCAGAAAATCGGCCAGGCCAAAAGCCCCCACGGAAGGGCAAGCCAGAAGCTCTGGAACAGGAAGCCGAGTAGGTGGTGTGCATAGCCACTGGCGGCCGCGCCGGCATCGGCCGGCCTCAACGCGTACCAGGGCAGAAAGACCTGTTCGGGAGCGCTGTGCAGCCAGAGGGCGGTCAGCAGGCAGGCGGGCACCAGAGCCATGAAGTGTGCGGACATGCCCATGCGCTTGAGGCCGTGCAAAGGGCGGCGCAGAAAAAGCAAAGGGAAGTAGAAGTAGGTCCAGGCCCGGATACCCCCGGCGAAGGAGGCGATCACGACCAGGAGCAAGCTGTAGATCCAGGCCCGGGGCCATTCTTTGCCAATGCGGCCGAACTGATACCAGCAAAGCCAGGCTGCCCCCACGAACAGCGCCATCAGAATGTCGTTGCCGGCCGCCCCCTGGATTCGCAGGCTTCCGACCAGGGTGAGGGGAACCAGCGCGGCCACCCAGGCGGCCGAGCGCCCGGCCAGCTGGCGAGTGAAGGCGAAGCAGAGCCAGGCCATGGCCGCCACGGCCAGTCCGGCGGGTAAACGCACCGCCAGACCGCCGGAAACCACTCGGGTGACCAAGGTGAGAGTCCAGGGATAAAAGGGAAAGGTCTGGACGGCCCGGCCATGAACGCTGGTGGCCAGAAAGTCGCGAGAGTCGGCCATCTCCCGGGCCATGGTGGCCAGGGACGCTTCGCCGGGTGTCAGTTCGCCCATCCCAAGTCCCACCGCCAGACCCGCCAGCAGAAACAGAACCCACAACCCATGACGGCCGGGGGAAGTAGCGCGTTCGGTATAAGGAACGGGAAAATGCATGCAGACTCCGGATGATTGGCTACAATAAGTGCAGCACAACCAGGCAGGTGAGAAAGTAGATCAACGAAGCGGACAGGTCGTTGCTGGTGGTCACGAACGGGCCCGAGGCCACGGCAGGGTCCACTTTCATGCGGTGCAGCAGAATGGGCACGATGGCCCCGTAGGCACTGGCGAACAGCATGGAGTTGAACATGGCCGCGCCCACGGCAAAGGCCAGGGCGACCGGGTTCAGCCCCCCGGTATCCGCATGCATCCACAACAAGCTGCCCCAGACGCAGAAAAAGGCCGTCAGACCGCAGCAAACGCCTAGGCAGGCCCCCACTCGAATCTCCCGGAAGACGATCCCGATCAGCTTGCTGTATTTCTTCAACCCCAACGCGATGCCCCGGACCGCGATGGCTGAGGACTGCATGCCGGTATTGCCGCCCATGGCCAGAATCGCCGGCACAAAAACGGTAATGGCCACAACCTTGGTCACATTCAGCATGGAGGTGATGATCATGCTGTTGACCAG
>JBFJXC010000382.1:0-3768 GCA_041623325.1 Lentisphaeria bacterium
TCTCCGACATCGCCAAGAAGCCCAAGACCCGTCGGGCGGCCCCGCCGTTCATCACCAGCACCCTCCAGCAGGCCGCGGGCACCGCGCTGCGCTTCGGCACCAGCCGGACCATGCGGGTGGCCCAGCAACTCTACGAAGGTCTCGATGTCGGGGCGGAGGGCACCGTCGGTCTGATCACCTACATGCGTACCGACTCCGTGACCGTGGCCAAGGAGGCCCAGGAGAGCGCCAGGGCCTTTGTCGGCGAGCAGTTCGGGGCGGACTATGTGCCGGCCAAACCCAATGTCTACCGCACCAAGAAGGGCGCCCAGGCCGCCCATGAGGCTATCCGCCCCACCGACGTCAACCGCACCCCGGAGAAGATGGCCGGATTCCTCAGCAAAGAGCAGCTGTCACTTTACCGCCTCATCTGGAACCGCTTCCTGGCCAGCCAGATGGCACCGGCCCGCCTCAGCGAGCACAGCATCGAAGTCGAGGCCACGGGCGCCAACCTCAGTCACAGCTATCTGTTCCGCGCCACGGCCACGGCCGTGGTCTTCCCCGGTTTCCTCAAAGTCTACAATGTCAAGGAGGCCGACCAGGCCGAGGACGAGACGGCGGTTCGCTCCCTTCCCGACTTGAAACCCCAGACCCCCTGCGACCTCGAGGACCTCGCCCGCCAGCAGTGCTTCACCCAACCCCCGCACCGCTATTCGGAAGCGACCCTGGTCAAGGAGCTTGAACAGAACGGCGTCGGCCGGCCTTCCACCTACGCCTCCATCATCGGCACCATCCTGCAGCGCGACTATGTCAGCCGTGATCAGGGCCGGCTAAGTCCAACCCCCCTTGGGGTCCGGGTCAACGATTATCTGGTGGCCAATCTGCCTGACCTGTTCCAAGTGACCTTCACGGCGGACATGGAGAACAAGCTGGACAGCGTCGAGGAGGGGCAGACAGACTGGACCAGCATGCTGGGCGAGTTCTACCACGACTTTCAGAGCTGGGTCGGCACCTCGGTGCAGGCCGTGAGCGCTCCGCCCAACCAGAATGTCAGCCGCCTGCTGGACGTCTTTCCCGATAATTTTCAGTGGGCAGAACCGGTCAAGCGCGGCCGACGCACCTACGACGACGGCAAGTTCGTGGAGTCCATTCGCGCCAAGCTGGAAAAGGACGAGCGCCTGACCGACCGTCAGTGGCAGGCCTTGCTGAGCATGTGCGCACGCTACGCCGAGCAGCTTCCAGCCCTGCTCGAGGTAGCCGGAGCCATCGGGGTTGGAGACGAGGTCGGTGAACTGGTTCACAAGTTCCAGGAGCAGGCCGAGAAGCGAGCCAGCGGGGTGGCGGATCCTGAAGTGACCGCCCTGCTGTCCGCTCTGGGTGACGACCTGGACTGGGCCGAGCCGGTCAAACGGGGCAAGCGCACGTACGACGACCGCAAGTTCCGCGACTCGTTGGCGGAGCAGGCCGAGCAGGGCCGCGACCTCAGCGATGCTCAAAAGAACGCCTTGCGCAAGCTGGTCATCAAATACCGTCAGCAGATTGCAAACTTCGACGAGCTGGCTGGGGCCTACGGGTTGGAATCGGAGATTGCGTCGCCGGAGCAGGCCAAAAACCTGGAGGCCCTGGTGGGGCTGGCCCGCCACGTTACCGAGTGGGAAGCGCCGGTCAAGCGTGGCCGCCGCACCTACGACGATCGGGAGTTCTGCGAGTCGATCCAGAACCAGCTGGCGGCCAAAGGGGTTCTGTCCGATCGCCAGGTGGCCGCCTTCAAGAAAATGCTACTCAAGTACTGCAAGCAGATTCCGGATTATTCGGCCAAGGTGGCCGAACTGGGTCTGAGCACCCCGCCACCGGAGAACATCGCCGCCAGGTGCCCCGAGTGCGGTGGCAAAATCGCCGCCCGGACTGCACGTGGGCGCCAGTTCTTCGGCTGCGAGAACTACCCCAAATGCCGTTACACCGCCAAAAGCCTGGACGAAATTCCCGAACAAGAGGGCTGAAGGCGGGGGGAAATGTCCAGCACTCAGCACCCACTGAACAAGGAAGTCCCCGACCCTGGGACTTGGAAATTCCTTGTTGGTGATTGGGTGTTTCTTTCGCGTTCTTCTCAAAAGTTCGTTTCGACCAACGGGCGGTAGACCAGCTCGTGGACCACGACGTCGTCCGGGGCGGTCAGGGCGTAGAGCACCATCCTGGCGGCGGACTCGGCCTTCAGGTAGTCCCGCCGCTGCTCGGGGCGGAAGTCGGTGTCCGTGCCTCCCGGATAGATGCCGCACACCTTGACCTTCAGCGGAGAGGCCTCCTTGATCAGGCAGAAGATGAAGGCCTTCAGGGCGTGCTTCATGGCGCAGTAGACCGAGTAGTTGGCCGCCGTGGTCTTGGCAATGGTGCTGACCACGTTGACGATCGTGCCGGACTGGCGCTGGCCCATCTCCTTGAGCGCCTCCCGGGCCAGCAGGTAGGGAGCCCGGTAGTTGACCGCGTACGAGTCGTCCAGATCCTGGATGCTGCTGGCCACCACCGGATTCTTGGCCTTGTTGAAGCCCGCGTTATTGATCAGCACATCGATCCGCCCCAATTCGGTGCGCGCCTGTTCGTAAAGCCCCACCGTGGCGTGTGCGTCTGCCAGGTCGCAGACCATGCCCCGGCACCCCGTCTCCGCCTTCAGCGCCTCCAGCAGGGCCGCGTCGCGGCCGGTCGCATAAATCTCGTATCCGCCCAGTTCAGTCAACTGTTTGACCACCTCCCGCCCGATTCCCCGCGTGGCCCCCGTAATCAAAACCGTCTTCATTCGAAAATCTCCTTTTTCATCAAAGCACGGATCGACACTAACCGAGCAAAGTGCAAACTCGCTGATCGGTAAACATGCGGCACTGGCCCGTTGCAGGACACTCCTGGCAGCACAGAATGCCGCCCCATTACTCCAATTCTCCATCACGCCAGTGGGATGCCTGCCCCACCCGCCGAGGCAGGCCTCGGCTTAAGAAAGCGGTCCCGCTGGGCAGCGGGATAAATCGCAGGTTTGCCATGCAAGTCATGTCAACCGCACTCCTGGTTTGCGAGACCAAGAACGCAATCGGCGCAGTCCCCATCGCCTCTGCCATAATCATCCAGGGCACTCCAGGCCAAGGCATGTGGCTCCACCTCGAAACAATCCGTAACCAGAGCAATATCTTCACGGGAAGTAAGGAGCAAGCGGCAAGCCACGCCCAACTAAGAGTACCCCCCCTCATCAACCCATTAGCCAACCACGGTCAAGTCTGCGCCGAGGCTTTGCATGAGATCGGCGAAGTTGGGGAAGGTGACGCCGGCGGCCTCGGCGGTGCCGACGCGGGTCTGTCCGGGGCAGCTGAGCCCGGCCAGGGTCAAGGCCATCACCACCCGGTGGTCGTGATGGCCGTCCACCTCGGCCCCGTGCAGGTCGCTCTGGCGGATCACCAGCCCGTCGGGGCGCTCCTGGATGTCCGCGCCCATCTTGGTCAGCTCCCGGCACATCACGGCGATGCGGTCGGTCTCCTTGATGCGGGCGTGGGCCACGTTGACCAGCCGGGTCTCCCCGCGGGCGAAACAGCCGACCACGGCCATCACCGGCAGGGCGTCGGGGGTTTCGTTCATGTCGATCTCGATGCCGTGCAGGTCCCCGGCGCTGACCCCGACCCGGTCGGCCTTGAGGTCGATTCTGGCACCCATGTCGCGCAAATAGTTCACGACGGCCTTGTCGCCTTGCGAGTCGGCCATGTCCAACCCGCCGGAGACCACGTTGTTGGCTCCCAAGGCGCCGGCGACCAA
>JBFJXC010000383.1:0-3765 GCA_041623325.1 Lentisphaeria bacterium
CAAGTACACTTCAAAAGGAAAACGTCTAACGCTAAACTATTCAATGTTGCCATAGAAAGTTGATAGCATTGGGGGGGCTGGCTAGCCGACCGCCCGATCGACTGATCCCGGCGAGCCGGCCTCGACTATCCCGCAGGGGCGACTTGAGTGGTTCCAAACGATGGATCTACTGGCCGAACGCCTTCCAGGGCTGGAGATCGAAGCCGATATCGGCGGTACCGTGTTCCGCGGTCAAACGGGCGTGGTAGTCGAAGAGTCGCACGGCCGGGGACTGCACGAAATTGGGAACCGCGCGGGATGGCAGAGCACGGGCCAAGATCTGGGCCAGGGCCTGGGTGCGAATGCAGAAATCCAGAGGGGAAACCGGCAGAAGGCGCGGCCAGGCCTTGGAATCCTCGCCGGGCAAGCCGACGGCTCCGGCACGGGTTTTCCAGTCGGCTCCGGTGCCGACGGCACCGGTCTCCGGACGTACCAGCCAGAACCCTTCCGAATTCCACAGTTCGACGACGCCGGCAGGCCTGCCATCGTGCTCTAGGATCGCGGTATGATAGCCCGCCGCCTGGGCCAAAGCGGCATAGGCGTCCGCAGGCGTCGGGTCGATTCCCGACACACCGGACATAGCCTGCATCGCCAGCTCCACTAGCTGCTCCGGAGTCCGGTTGCCGCCCCCAAGCAGGCCGTGCAAGCGGATCTGCTCGCGCCAGTACCGGCAATCCAATTCAGTGTAAGCGGCATTCCGAAAAGCCAGCGGCACGCCGGAGGCTTCGGCCAACTGCCGGAAGCCAGGCTCAGCCCCGGTGGGCCGCAAATGGCCAACCAATTTAGCGGCCGCCGCAATCGCCGTTTGGGCATCGTCGGATTTCACCGCGGCCAGCCATTCCCGACTCAAGCGCACAACCTCCCCATCACCCAGTTGCTGTGATACCCGCCGGTACCGCAAATCGCCGATGCGCTCGACCAGTTCCAGGATACCTTCTGTCCGCCCATTGATGATCCGGCAGGTCAGAAGCTGCTGATGGGCCCCGGCATCGAACGGATAGAGCCGGGCCTCACGCTCGAAGAACATCAGGGCGCCGCGATTTTCACCCAAACTGCCCAAAGCCAGACCGATCTCGCCGTTGACATGGGCAAAGCTGGGCTCCAGTCGATAGGCCTGTTCCAGATGCAAGAGAGCCAGGCGGGGGTTTCGCAGCTTGTTGTTGGCGCAGATTCCGGCGTAGGCGTGGGTGCGGACATTGGTCGGGTCCAGCTTGGCGGCCTTGGCGTAGGCATCGTAGGCACCATGGAAATCCTCACGCATCTCATGCAGGTAAGCCCTTCGCAGAAGCATCCCGGTCCAAAGTTGCCAAATCGTCATGGCACTTCCCAGCATCAGGGCCAAAATTCCCACCGCCAGAGAAAACCGCCCCGGCCATCCCGGGCGCCTGGCCGGAAGCGCACGCCATTTCAATCGGGGACGCCAGAGCAACCCCAGCAGGCAGAACCCCAGCAGATTCCCCGGGGGCTGAACCAAGACCTTGTCGAACAACCCGTGAACCAGTATGACAAACACGGAGAAGTGCATCAGGCCGAACTGACCGCGCCTGCGGAATGGACGGACCGCCGGATACCAAAGCAGAACCCAGGCAACCCCCAGCGGAAACCCGAGCGTGGCGAAAACGTGCAGGATCTCGTTGTGCGGATGCTCGGTGACCGCCGCCGCCACGGCGCGAGCCTTCTGCGCGGCCGAGCGGTAGCCGGCGAACTCCCGCCGGAAATTGCCGGGGCCAACCCCCAGCAGAGGATGGTCGAGACTCAACCGGACCGTCTGTGCCCACAAGGGAATTCGGATATCCTTCTCCACAGCCGTGGCCACACGATCTCCGAACCGTAACGTCAGAGTGAAGGCGGCAACCAATGCCAGGACCGCCAGCAGTCCGCCAATGCGGCGCGGCATACGGAGCAATAGGCCATAAACGGCCATGTACGCAGCCAACGCCAGCCAGGTCGCCCGACAGCCCGTGCGTCCAACCAAGAAGAGAGTCAGACCGCCGACCAGAAGACCAAGGCCCGAAACGGCCAGAAGCCGCGCTCCTCTCCCAAGACCGGCCCGGCTCCTCCGCTTTTGCAGAAGCCGCAGGCAAGCGTAAACCGCCCATGGTGCCGTGGCCGCAATGACCGGGGCAAACCAGTTCGGGTTCCCCCCCAGCCCAACGATCAAGAACCCTACCTTTACCTGCCACAGGCCGTGAAGGGTG
Organism: Lentisphaeria bacterium; assembly: GCA_041623325.1. Taxonomy (GTDB): domain Bacteria; phylum Verrucomicrobiota; class Lentisphaeria; order Oligosphaerales; family JBFJXC01; genus JBFJXC01. Next base: position 2,238 of record JBFJXC010000383.1, read on the forward strand.
TTAACCAGCCACAACAAGCCCAGGGCCTCAGGAATCCGGCGAGACAGCAGCGTCCGGGGGCACGTGGCGAAGTATAGCGGCACGGCAAAATAGCCCGCAAAACGAAGTAGCTGAACGAACGACGCCGTCCTCCCCAACCAGGCGCTCAGGCTGCAACCGACGACCACGGCGGCCAGCACCCCGTAGTAATACCGACGGCGCCCCCCCCCCGGCGGGCAGGCATTCCATACCGGTGGATTCAGCCCCAACCAGGCAATGGAAAGCACCGACAATAGGAGAAAGGATGGCACCTGAAAATGAAACAGCAGAGGCACGCCCAAGCGCACGGGAATGACCAAAGAAACCGGGTAGCTGAGAAACAGAAGCAGCCAAGGCAACCAGCGAATGCTGGCCAAAAACCATTTCCGTTCCTCTGCCAATTTCATGCAATACGTTTTCTACTACCGTGGCTGTGTTGCCCGAAGGTAGACCGACTTGCGGGCAAGTCAAGGCTGGATGCTTTTACAGAAAAGTCCAGGAGACTGTCTTATCTTCCGACATATTGTTCCTGCCGTTGGCAAGCTGCCTAATTCCCTTCGATTTCACGCGACTGGAGTCGATTCCAGCCCATTGAAGTCGACCGCCTTTGCCTCGGCTTTCGACCTTCGTTCCTCAGCCCTGGATGAACCCTTCGGTCTGCTGAAACTTTTCGCTGGGTCCCTCGGCGCGGATGACGGCCAGAAACTGGACGAATTCCGCGGCGGTGGCCAACTTGGTCACCACGCTGCGCCGGCTGCGCCGGTAGCCGCGGCCAGTCAGATAGGCCAGGATAATCTTCCGGGCCTGGCGCATACCCACCAACTCGCCGTACAACTCGATCATCCCCATGACCTGCCGCTCCATTTCGTCGCAGACCTCTTCATGAGTAGGAGGTGCCACCGGTTGCGGCGCGTCGATTTCGCGGAAAATCCAAGGGTTCCCGATGGTCCCCCGGGCCAGCATGATGCGGCTGCATCCCGAGCCCTGCCGCAAACGGGCCGCATCCTGCTGACCAAACACGCCGCCGTTGGCCACAACGGGGATTCGCAACGCATCGTGCACAGCCCGAATGATGTCCATCGCCACGGGACCGGCATAGACGCGCTCCCACAGGCGGCCGTGTATGGTCAAGGCGCAGATTCCGGACTGCTCGAGGGCACGGGCCAAGTCCAAAGTGGCCTCCGGATCGGACTCGGACACGATCCGGATCTTGGCTGTGACCGGAAACCGGCTGGCCCTGACGACCTTCTCCACGCATGCCGCCGCCAGTTTCGGATTATGGCTGAGAGCCGCCCCTCCCCCCTTGCGCGTGACCTTGGGCATAGGGCAACCCATGTTCAGATCCAGAAGGTCAAAATCGTACTCGTTGAGGCGGCTGGCGGCACGGGCCAAAATGTCCGCAGAGCCGCCGACCAGCTGCAGCCCAAGCCACGGCTCGTCCGCGCCCCGCACCAGCATCTGGCTGTTGCGCGAGTTCTGGTAGATCACCGAGTTGGCGTCGATCAGGGGA
>JBFJXC010000384.1:0-3735 GCA_041623325.1 Lentisphaeria bacterium
CCTGGCCAGCGTCGAGGCGGACCTTTACGCCACCGTGGGCATTCACCCCCACGAGGCCAAGGAGTTCGACGGCGATATCGAACCCTATCGCTTGCTGGCGCGCTCGGATAAAGTGGTCGCGATCGGGGAGATCGGTCTGGACTATTACTACGATCATTCACCGCGTCAGGCGCAGAAGCAGGTGTTCGGAGCTTTCCTGAAGCTGGCGGCGGAGGAAAGACTGCCGGCGGTCGTCCATTGCCGCGATGCCTACGACGACTGTTTCGAGATGCTGCAGCGCCATCTGGAACCCGGCCAGCGCTTCCTGATACACAGTTATTCGGGCACCCCGGAATGGGCCGCCTCCTTCCTGGAGCTGGGCGCATACTTTTCGTTCAATGGCATGTGCACGTTCAAGAAGGCCGACAATATCCGGGCCGCTTTGCAGGCTGTTCCGTTGGACCGCCTCCTGCTGGAGACCGACGCCCCCTATTTGGCTCCCGTCCCCCACCGCGGCAAGCGCAACGAGCCGGCCTATCTGACCGAGGTGCTGGATCGGATCGCCCGGGAACGCGGTCTGTCCCCCACGGAACTGGCCCGTGTCACCACCGCCACCACACGCGAGTTTTTCGCCCTGCCGGCAGTGCCCTGACCGCTCCTAAGCCTCAATAGTTGAACAACTCCTTTCGGGAGTACGTCTGGCCGGAAGCCTGGTTCAGGGCCGCCAGCACTTTGATTTGCACGCCCGCGGTCAGACGCCGCCCCTTGCAGGCCCGGGCAACCATCTTGTGGGTCAGCTGCTGGGTTGAGGCCGCCACCAGATCGCCCGCCTTCAGGCCGTGTCGAGCCATGATCTCCATTAGCGGCTGCTCGCCAAGGTTCCGTTCCACATCAGGGTCCATGTCGTCCACCCTATTTCCAATTCCGACTGACGAACAAAAAGCAGCCGCGGCGGGACAGTCCCGTCGCGGCTGCTGGCTTGCTGGCTTTCGCCTACGGGGTTAGCCGTAGTATTCCGTGATGCGTTGGACGATGGAATCGGCCACCAGCCCGTACTTCTCGGCCAGGATGCTGAAGGGCGCCGAGTCGCCGAAGTGGTCCACGCCGATCTTCAGGCCCTTGCTGCCGACGTAACGGTCCCAGCCCATGGTCAGGCCGGCCTCGACGCTGACGCGCTTGGTGCAGCTGTCGGGGAAGACCGACTGCTTGTAGGCCTCGTCCTGCTTTTCGAAAAGCTCCCAGCTGGGCATGGAGACCACACGCACCTTTTTACCTTTGGCACGCAGCTGGCCGGCCGCGTCCAGAGCGGGGTTGACTTCCGAGCCGGTGGCCACGATCAGCAGCTCGAAGTCCGCTTCGTCGCTGAGCACGTAGGCGCCTTTGGCCACGGCGACCGACTTGGCCATCTCGGCGGGGAAGTTGCGCAGGTCCTGTCGGGTCAGCATCAGGGCGACCGGGCCGTCGGCCTGCAACGCGGTGGCCCAGGCGTGGGCCACTTCGTGGGATTCGGCCGGCCGGATCACGGTGAAGTCCGGAATGGCGCGCATCATGGCCAGCTGCTCGATGGGCTGGTGGGTCGGGCCGTCCTCTCCCACGAAAATGGAGTCGTGGGTAAGCACATAGACCTGATGCAGCTTCTGGATGGCGGCCAGGCGCATGGCCGGCTTCATGAAGTCGCTGAAGACCGCGAAGGTGGACGTGAACGGAATGGCGGTTCCGTAGATGGCCAGACCGTTGCCGCACAGGCCCATGGCGAACTCGCGGACTCCGAAGTGGATGTTGCGTCCGGCGCGGCTGTCGGCGGTAAAGTCCGACTCGGTGTTCAGGTAGGTTTTGGTGGAGGGGTTCAGGTCGGCGGAGCCGCCGCACAGGCACGGGATCAGCTCGGCGGCCTTCTGCATGACCACGCCGCCGGAAACGCGGGAGGCCACATTCTTTTCAGGAATGGCCCCCAGCAGTTGCTCCAGAATGTCCGCCGGCACGGTTTTTTCGGTCAGCTGCTTGAGTAGCGCCGCACTGGCCGGATTGCTGGCCAGGAAGGCCCCCAGTTTCTTGTCCCATTCAGCCGAAGCCTTTTTCATGCCTTCGACTTCGCTGTCGATGTAGGCCTTCACGTCTTCCGGTATGTGGAAGAACTCGTCCGGGGAGAAACCCAGGGCCTTTTTGGTGGCGGCCAGCTCATCATCGCCGAGGGGTTCGCCGTGGGCGCTGGGCTTGCCGGCCTTGGCTGGCGAGCCGTAGCCGATGGTGGTCTTGCCGATGATCATGGTCGGCCCGTTGGTCGCGGCCACGGCCTTGGCCAGGGCGGCGTCGATCTGGTCGAAATCGTGTCCGTCGATTTCGATCACGTTCCAGCCGTAGGACTCGAAGCGCTTGGCCACATCCTCGGAGAAGGCCAGATCGGTGGAGCCTTCGATGGTGATGCTATTGGAATCGTAGAAGCTGATCAGATTGTTGAGCTTGAGGTGGCCGGCCAGAGAGGCGGCCTCGTGGGTGATGCCTTCCATCAGGCAGCCATCGCCGTGAATGACGAACATGCGCTGGTTGAAGAGTTCTTCGCTGCCCAGGCGGGCCCCCAGCTGCTTGGCGCCGATGGCCATGCCCACGGCCGTGGTCAGGCCGGTTCCCAGCGGGCCGGTGGTCACTTCCACGCCGGGGGTATGGCCGTATTCCGGATGGCCCGGGGTCAGGCTGCCCCACTGCCGGAAGCACATGACTTCCGAAAGCGGCAGATCGTAGCCGAACAGATGCAGCAGGGAGTACAGCAGCGAGGAGCCGTGTCCGGCGGAGAGCACGAAGCGGTCGCGGCCCAGCCAGTTGGGGTTGGACGGATTGTGGCGCATGTACTTGGACCACAGGGTCAGTGCGAAATCCGCGCAGCCCATGGGCATGCCCGGATGCCCCGATTTGGCCTTCTGCACCGCATCCGCCGACAACAGGCGGATCGTGTCCGCGGTCTTCTTCATGAGAGCTTGATCTGACATTCGTCTTCTTCCTTTGTTCCTGCCCGGAAACAACCGCCCCGATGACATCCGGCTGTGTTGGTCCACCATAAGCCTCCACCTGCCTCGGCGGTGGCGGCCGGAGCGGCCAGGGCCGCCCCATGTAAAAAGCCTGTACTATAGCGATTCAAACCGCCTAACCCAAGGCCGAGACGACCCGCGAGTCTGTTTCGGGCACTCCAACGCGACAGATCGCGGGGGAAGGGGATTACTTCAGTCAACGGCATTGGAGGGCGGGGCACGACCGCGGAAGACGCAAGAGGATTCAACCTTGTCCTTGGATGGGGATCAGCCGCGGTCTGCCGGTAAGGGCATCGACCTCCAAGCGGTACTTGAGGCGGCCAACGGTCAGAAGCAGAGGCGGACCGGAGGCGCCGCCGTCGGCCTGGAAGACAAAAGCCGGAAAGACATCCTCGTCGGCAGCCTCCTCCATGGCCAAGTGGCCTCCGCGGGGCAGCTTGTAGCGCTTGGAGCGGAAAAGCGCCTGGGCCGCGCGGCCGTCCCGGCCGCGGCTGCCCAGAGGGGCGGCCTGGTCCTGTTCCAGACTCAGCAGTTTCTGTTCGGGATCGTAGACGAGGCGGACGGTCGCGCCCTGGGCACGGGCCCGCAGAGCGGCATCTCGGAAAGCGCTCGTGAGGCGGGACGTGGTCGTCTTGACCAGCAGCCCCTGGGGCAGGCGGCCGACCCTGGGCACCACCAGCCCCATAATCAGCATGATGATGGCCAGAACCACAATCAGCTCGATCAGCGTGAA
>JBFJXC010000385.1:0-3734 GCA_041623325.1 Lentisphaeria bacterium
CGCAGAGGGGGTAGATGAAGGGGCGAGACATTGAGCCGGTAGTAGAGATCCTCCCGGAAGGTGTCGTCCTGCACCATGTCGGCCAGGGGACGGTTGGTGGCCGCCACCATGCGGGCCTGGAGCGGAATGGCTGCCGAGCCGCCTACCCGTTCGAATTCCTGTTCCTGCAGGGCGCGGAGTAGCTTGGCCTGCAGATCCAGGGGCATGTCGCCGACTTCGTCCAGAAAGACGGTGCCGTCCCGGGCCTGCTCGAGTTTGCCAATGCGGCGGCTGTCGGCCCCGGTGAAGGCCCCTTTCTCGTGCCCGAACAGCTCGCTCTCAAACAGGGTGGGGACCACGGCCGAGCAGTTGAGCGCCACGAACGGCTTGTCTCCGGCTCCAGCCTCGTGCAGGGCTCGGGCCACCAGCTCCTTGCCCGTCCCGCTTTCGCCGCTGATCAGCACGGTGACGTGCCGGGTGGACAACAGGCCGATTTGCTTGATGATCTCCATCATGGCTTTGCTGGCCCCGATGATCTCGCGCGGGGCGGAGCTTTCCCCTTGGATCAGGGTGCCTGGGCTGTCGGCCGACTGACGGCGGGAGTGCTCGACCTTTTCGAGTACCAGCTCGATATCCTCCAAGTCGAAGGGTTTGCGGAGGTAGTCGAAGGCTCCTAGGCGCATAGCCTCGATGGTGGCATTCATGTCCTGTTTGCCGGTAATCATGACCGTTGGCAATTGCGGAGCGACGGACAAGATCTGTTGGAGGACTTCCAGGCCGCTCTGGTCCGGGAGCGTCAAATCCAGGAGAACCAGGTCGGGTGTCGCTTCCGAAAGCAGGGCCAGTCCGTCTTCGGCCAGACAGGCAAAGCGGACCTGGTGACCGAGTTGCTGGAGCTGGATTTGCAGCGAGCGGCACAGCGACCGGTCGTCGTCGATGATCAGAATCGAACTCATCGTCTCTCCACGGTATTACGAGGTGTACGGCAGCCGGAGCGTAAAGCTGGCTCCACCCTCGGGATGATTGGCACAGGCAATCTGGCCTTTGTGATACTCGACTATCTTTTTGACATTGGCCAGCCCGAGGCCGGTCCCGTCTTCCCGGGTGCTCACAAACGGCTCAAAGAGGCGGCTGCTTAAATCTCGCGGGATGCCCGTTCCCTCGTCCCGGATCGAGATCTCCAGATAGCCGGGCCGGGCCGGTCGTCTCTTAAGGGAAATGGTCACCTGGCCGTTTTGGGGCGAGGCCTGGACAGCATTGAGCAGCAGGTTGTTCAGGGCGCGCAGCATTTGCTCCTTGTCGAGGCTGCAGGAGGCCTGTTCCAGGCCGTGCCAGTCCAGTGAGAAGGTTGTGTTCCTGGCTTTGGCGGCGGGGGCGACCAGCTCAAGCGCTTCTGCCAATAAGCGCTTCAGGCTGACGGCTTCCGGATGGATTTCGAGCGGTTTGCCGTAGGCTAGCAGCTCTTGCAACATTCGTTCCAGACGTCCGGCCTGCCTGAGGGCGATATCGCCCAATTCGGCATGCAAGGGGTCGGCATCGACTGTCTTGCGCAGGGCGCTGAGGTTGAGCTTGATGGAACTGAGGGGGTTGCGCATTTCATGGACGATGCTGGAGGTGAGTTGGCCCACGGCGGCCAACGAGGCGGCATGCACGAGCTTGGCCTGGCTCTCGGCTATCTGGTCCAGCATTTGGTTGAAGGCCCGGGCCACCTCTTTGGCCTCCCTGCCGGGAAGGCGACCCACGCGCTGGCTTTGCTGGCCAGCGGCCACCAGCCGGGAGACCTCTGCCAAGGCTCGAAAGGGGTAGGACAAAGCTTTGGCTGTCCGCAGACTTAAGAGCAATACCGCAGCCAAGGTCGCCAGACCGGTCAGCAGGGCGCGCCTCTGCAAGATCTTTAGCCAGGCGAAGGCTTCGGCTTGATGCTTTTCGGCCACTATCATCCAGCCCAGATCCGGGATGACCGCGGCCACACCCAGAACGGCGTTCCCTTGGGAATTCCGGTATTCCAGAACCGAAGCCGTTCCTTGGGTCAGCATGCCGGCTGGCAACTGGCCGGGTCGAAGGCGGCGAGCGGTCGTCGTGGCGGCGGTGCTTGCATACCGACCGTCCGGGGATACCAGGTACACCTTTCCGGTCTTGCCTAGCCCGCTTCGGTTGGACAGGATGGGCTCAAAGGCCCGGGACAGGTTGAGGTTGGCCACCACGTAGCCGGTCGCCTTGCCGTCAGCGGATTTGATTACAGTGCCCAGGTGAACCCCCAGTTGCCCGTCGGGATGGATATGGGGCGGGGAGATCAGGGTGCCGGAAGCCGTCTCCAGTCGGTGCATGAAGTCGGGGGTGAACTCATGGCTTGCAGGCTGTGAAGCTGGGCCTGTGGCTGCAAGCGGCTGCCAAGTCCGGTCGTAGATCCCGATCATGTCGTAGGCCATATTGCGGTTTTTGACTTGCTTCAGGTGGGGGCAGGGGGCTGTGTGGGAGGGATCGGTGGAGGTGCAACAGGCCGTCGCGGCCGCGGTGTCGGCGAGGCGGTCGATGTCCGCGGTGCGTTCGGCCAGCCAACTGGTCAGCCAAGCGTTTCGAGAGGCAAGGATGGCGGTCAGCGAGGCTTCTTCGCCCTGGACGATGGCATGGCGGGCGCAGTGGTACCCCTGGTAACTCATGACAAGCAGGGGCACCAGCGCCACGGTCAGCATCCAGGTCAGGATGTTGCGGCGCAAGCCGCCGGTCAGCAGAGTGTAACCTCCACTAGGGAGAGTGGCTTGGTTGGACTGGCTGTCAATGTTGTCCGTCATCACGGTCCTTGTTAACACAACGGGAGGAGGAATGGGGGGCTGTCATCATGGGCAGGATAAGATACCGTGGTTTAGCGTTTAGGCGAGACGGGGATGGCCCGGGCTGTGTCATTGACTAAAGCTATTTATTGACAGATAAGTACCGTTGTCGTGCGCCGTCGTCGTGTACCGAATCGCCTTTTCGCCAGACGATTGCGGGGCACGATACCGCGAGACGATTCAATCTATACCTTAAGTCAATGGCATTGGATGCCGGGTGGCAACTTCGGTCAAGATGAGGGTAAGGTAACGAAAGAGGAAGCTGAGATGGGTGCGCCGGTGGCCTGAAGGGGTCAGAAACTGGTTGGCAGGGTGGTCAGAAACTGGCGGCCTGGTGGCGCCGGGTTCGGCCTGCGGGGCTGAATGAGATCTGCTTTGAGCTTGGCGGTGGGGAGCCCGGAGATTGGCACGCCCTCTGCTTAAGACAGTTGTCCCCGCGATTGGGGACGGTGTTGAAACCGGAAAACGAAAGGGAAAGACGATGAATAAGCTAGTAAAATCGGTTCTGCTCGTGGGTGCGGTAGCTGGAATCGGGCTGGGCTCTGTGGCGAGGGCCGACGAACCTGAGTCCACCCCCAAGGCCACCCTCCAGCAAAGATGTCCGGAGATGGGGGGGAAGATCAACAAGACGCTCTATGTTGACGCGCTCGGCCAGCGCATCTACGTCTGCTGTGCCGGCTGCCTGAAACCCGTCCGGAAGGACCCGGAGGCGGCCCTTCAGAAGCTGGCGGCCAAGGGCGAATACGCGGAGTCGCGTCAGAAAACGTGCCCGGTCATGGGTGGCAAGATAAACACGGAGCTGTTCGTGGAGTACAAGGGCCGGCGGATCTACGTCTGCTGCCCGGCGTGTATTGAGGTGGTCAAGAAGGATCCGGCCAAGTATGCCGCCAAGGTGGCTGCTGCGGAGGCAAAAGGCGCCGGCAA
>JBFJXC010000386.1:0-3731 GCA_041623325.1 Lentisphaeria bacterium
CAGCACCATGGTGGGGCGGGCTGGGTTCCTGCTCGAAAGCGGTCAAGCCAAGGCCAGCGAAATTCTGATGCTGGCCTACGCACGCAAGGCGGCGGACGAAATGGACACCCGCATGCAGAAGCGCCTGACTGCCCGCGGCCTGTCCGCCATGACGTTTCATTCGCTGGGGCTGAAGATCATAGGCGATGTGGAAAACGGGCGGCCTTCCATCACACCCTTGGCTGATGACCCCACCAGACTCAGGAAGCGGGTGGACGAGTGGTTTCAGGGGCAATTGGATGTCACGGGCTACAAGGCACTGGTGGTGAGATACTTCAGCCGTTACCTCAGGCCGGCGATCAACCCCTTTGATTTCAAGACCGAAGGGGAATACTTCGAGTCCCTCAACGCAAACAACATGCGCAGCCTGAAGGGGGATGAGCTGAAGGGGTACGGAGAGTCTCTGATCGCCAATTTTCTCTATCGCATGGGGGTTGAGTATCAATACGAGGCGCGATACGCGGTGCCCACACGCACACCGGATTTTCGGGACTACCATCCGGACTTTTTTCTGCCGGCACACAACATCTACATCGAGCACTTCGGGATTGATCGCCAGGGCAATACCGCGCCTTTCGTGGACCGCGCCAAGTATCATGCGGGAATGGCCTGGAAACGGGATTTGCACAAGAAGCACCGAACCGGACTGATCGAAACCTACCACTACGAGACCACAGACGGCACGCTTCTGCAGAGGCTCGAGGAGCGACTGGTCCAGGCCGGAGTGCAGTTCGATCCTCTGCCGGATGAAGCCATTCTTGATGATCTTCGCCAACTCGGTACCATAAGCGAGTTCTCCGGCTTGTTGGCCGATCTGCTTATGCGCTACAAGGCCAACTGGTTCACCGAGGAGGAGCTGTCGCACCACCTCGGCACTCTTGAGGCGGGGCCTCAAGTGCAGGCGGCATTGGACCTCCTGAAGCCGGTCCTGCGGAAATATGAGCAGCATTTGGCCGAGACCGGCACCATCGACTTCGAGGATATGATCGGCAGAGCCGTTGACTACGTGCAGAAAGGGAGGTTTCGCTCCCCATGGTCCCATATCCTGGTGGATGAGTTCCAGGACATCTCCAAACCCCGTGCCAAACTGATCAAGGCACTGCGGGATAGCGCACCGGACTGCTCCATTTTCTGTGTGGGGGATGATTGGCAGGCCATCTACCGCTTCACGGGTAGCGACCTAAACTTTACTACCCGTTTCGAGGAAGTCTTTGGAGCCAGCAAGATCACGATCCTCGACAAAACGTTCCGCTTCAATGACAAGATCAACACGGTCGCCTCCATGTTCGTGATGGCCAATCCCGAGCAACGCGAAAAGCAGATGCAGACCGTGGCCAAGGTGGACAAACCAGCCGTTTCCCTGCTGCGACAGAGCAAGACCGAAATCGATGGGTCCATCCAGCGAGTTCTGGAGAAAATCACCGGACAGCGTCTGGACCCCGAGCGCGCCTCGGTCTACCTGCTGGCTCGTTACCATTTCACTTTGCCCAGCAGTGCGGACCTGAGTCGCTATAGGCAAACGTTTCCTGGCTTGGACATCCAAGCCATGACCATCCACGCCTCCAAGGGAAAGGAGGCGGATTATGTCATTGTTTTGGGAATGGAAACAGGCAAGAATGGTTTCCCGTCCGAAAAGCAGACCCATCCGCTGCTTGAGGCCCTGCTTCCACCCAAGGAGGCGTATCTGTTTGCTGAAGAACGACGCCTTTTCTATGTGGCTGTTACCCGCGCCAGGCACCGCACCTATCTGATCGCAGACATGAATTGTGCCTCCCCTTTTGTGGAGGAACTGCTGAAGGGGCACTATCCCGTTGAACAAGAAGAGTTCGAAGTTTCTCTGATGCAGCGGTTGGCTGGAAAGCTTCGCTGCTATCGCTGCGGTACTGGAATCATGCAGAAACGCAGCGGTCCTCACGGTTCATTCATGGGGTGTTCTTATTACCCTCGATGCAGCTACACGGAGAAGGTTTGCCTGACCTGTTCGATGCCCATGCAACGGGTGGGAAACTATCGCCTCTGCATCAATCCCGATTGCGGGGCCTGGACCCCTGTTTGCCCGAGTTGCGGGGCCGCCATGGAGAAGCGCAGAGGCCCTTTCGGGGTCTTCTGGGGATGCACCAACTACCGTGGCAAGGCTGAAAACAGTTGTTCCACTACAAGAGAAGTCCATGCGGTTCACCCTCCCACACCCGGTTTGGCTGGCCCACATCCATCCTCTTGTTTGCTTAGATCACCTTCAACATGACTACGGGAATGGCGGGTCAGAGATTTGAGGCTGTGGTCATTCCGACGGTCGCGCCTGCTCGCGGCATGGAGGCGCCATCGGTATCTGCCTCGCGGAGTTCGCGGCAAAATTCTCGGCCAGAGGATTGGCCGAGTCTCGGCTTTGGAGCTGGCGCACGAGTTGCTGGCGGCCGGGGAAATAGAACACAAAGGAGACCAGGGAGATGAGAGAAACGATTTTGACATCGCTCTTGGAGATTGCAGCTGGTTTCGCGGTGGCGCATCCGGTTGGGCTGGTGTTCATCGTGGGTAGTGTAGTGTTCGGGTTTCTGCTCAAGCGACCCGGTTTCAAGGGCTGGCTGGGCGAACAGCAAGTCAACTTGGCGGCCAAACTGTTATTGGACAAGGCGGTCTATCATTTGATTCCCAACGTGACTATTCCGGATGACCGGGGTGGCACAACTCAAATCGACCACATCATTGTGTCCATCTACGGCATTTTCGTCGTGGAGACCAAAAATCTGACTGGCTGGATTTTCGGGGGGCAGGGCGATCGGCAATGGACCCAGAAAATCCACAAAAATCACTCGCAGAAATTCCAGAATCCTCTTCATCAGAACTACAAGCACACCAAGACCCTGGCGAGTCTGTTGGGGCTGCCGGAGGAGAAATTGAAATCCCTGGTGGTCTTTGTAGGCAACAGCGTGTTTAAAAGCAAATCGGTTCCGGAAAATGTCACCTATTGCGGAGGCTACATACAATTCATCAAGAAACACCAAGAGTTGGTTTTTACCGACGATGAGGTGCAGGCAATTCTCGCCAACATTGCAGAGCAACGCCTGGCACCGGGCTGGCAAACTCATCGCCAACACGCCGCCAACGTCAGGACGATTAAAGAAGCGCAACCAGAAACTCCCGAAGTAGAATCGGAACCGGCGGCGACTATTGACCCGGCCGCCGCGAGTGCGGTGGCTACGACGGTCGCAACCTGCCCGAAATGCGGTGCGGAATTGAAACGGCGCACGGCCAAGCGCGGTCCGAATGCCGGGGGAAGTTTCTGGGGCTGCAGTGCCTATCCGCACTGTCGCTACATGCAAGCCGACCCACATTTATCAGCGTAGGTTATCAGCCTATACGGATTGTGGTATATCCGGGTTGGTTCGTGAAATTTGGGAAAGCCTTGGGAGCGTCGGTCAAGGTCACGAACGAGAAAATGCTTCGGTTGATCGAAAACACGCCAGCCGTCCTGACTGGGGAGCAAGTTGTGGAATTGGGTAGACTGCTGGGGGATCATTTGCGGGCGGAACGTCGACATTTGATCGAGATGTAGGAATGGACCGGAAAACACAAGAGGCTTGCAACCGGGAAGCGGCTCGACGGAGTCTCGCCCTCCAGGGTCCACCTCGGCGAGGGCGCCCCTACTGTTTCGGCCAACACCAGGGAAGCGGCTCGACGGAGTCTCGCCCTCC
>JBFJXC010000387.1:0-3726 GCA_041623325.1 Lentisphaeria bacterium
AAAACCCCACTTCCTAATCTGGATCCAGACCACTTGACCAATCCTGTCATTAGCGCAGGCTATTGGCGCCCTTTCTGCAAGATGCCCCGGGCGGCCAGCACTCCCGTGGCCGCCGCGTTCACAATATCTCTGGAAAGACCACAGCCATCTCCGGCGGCATGCAGCCCACGGACAGAGGTCTGCATGGTCCTGTCCACCCCCGTCACGGTCGAGTAGAATTTAATCTCGGTCGCGTAGAGCAGGGTCGATTCCAGGACCACCCCGGGGATGACCTCGTTGAGCTTTTGGAGTCCTTCGACAATGTTCGTGACCAGCCTGTATGGCAACGCCATGCAAATGTCTCCCGGGGTCGCATCCTCCAAAGTGGGCTTGACCCGATTTCGCCCGATTCTGCTCAGAGTCGACCGGCGCCCCGCCAGCAAATCTCCCATTCGTTGAACGATCGGCCTGCCCCCGCCAATGGTGGTGGCCAACTTTCCAATCGATTTGCCGTAGCGGGTGGTGTTTTCCAGCGGCTCGGTCAGAGTGATGCGGTTGAGAAAGGCAAAATTGGTGTTTTCGGATTTCTTGCCGATGAAGCAATGGCCGTTAACCCCCACATGCCCCTCGTAGGTTTCGGTGACCACATATCCCCTAGGGTTGGTGCAGAAAGTCCGGACGAAATCGTCATAAGTTCGGCTGCGGATATGAAACTTGGGATCACGATTGATGCAAACAACCGGATCCATGACAATGGCGGGCACTTCCACCCGAACGCCAATGTCCAAGGGACCGTAGCAAAAACCCACTCCATGCCGGGCAAACACCTCCCCAATCCATTCACCGCCAATGCGTCCTGGGGCAACGAGGACATGTCGGCCCAGCAATGTCCTGCCGTCGGCCAGAACGAGCCCCCGGCAACGGTTGCACTCGACAATCAGATCCGTCACCTCGGTTTCCATGAGCAGCTCCACCCCCGCCTGCTTAAGCGACTGCTCGAAACGCCCAAGCACCAGCGGGGCGTTGTCGCTGCCGATATGGCGCTGGCTGATTTCGATAAAATCCACCCCGACGCATGCGGCTCGGCGGGTCAATTCCTGGGCATCCGGCTCACTTGCGGTGCTCACCTGATCCGGAGCCCCGTGCTTCAGAAACAGACGATCCACATAGTTTACCAAATCCCAAGACTTGGCATGGTCGCCGGTAAACACGTCCAAATCCCCCCCCACATCAGGCCGGAGGTTGAGCGTGCCATCGGACCAGGTCCCGGCTCCCCCCATGCCGCACATGATGTCCGGCCCACGCCCTTCATCGCCCTGCCGGTGGCTTCGGCGCCCGGCGATATCCTTGCCTTTGTCCACAACCAATATGCTCAGACCCTGCCCCGAGGTCGCTAACTCGTAAGCGGCAAAAATCCCCGCCGGACCGGCGCCCAATATGAGCACATCAAAGACGCGCTTCATCATGACCTCCTCACTCCATGCCAACCCACCGACCCCCTACCATATCACCGTTTGCCAGACCGCTCTAGGCTCGCCCGTGCGACCGCCTTGAGGAACGGGGCGGCGACTAGCCTCCTTGCATCTGCGGCGTTTTAGACCTAAAATCTACTTCAGGTTGCCTAATTGGGATGATTTCGGCGCAAGGAGGGGTAAAGCATGGAAAGAAAGTCAAGATCGTTAACCTTACCAATCACGATGGGCCAGGATCAAGACCGGCCTGCACGGGATTCGACCCATGCGGATTTTGACTGTCTGCTGCTCCGAAGGCTACTCAAGTCGGTCGGCTCACCCGATCTGACGATTGAGCTTTGGGACGGCAGGCAAGTTTCCTCAGGCAAGCCGATCGCCCAGTCAAAGCTGAAGATCAAGAACCGGACGAGCCTCTTGAGGTTGCTGATCAACCCAGAACTTCAGTTCGGGGAGCTGTACAGCAAGGGGGACCTGGAGGTGGTCGGAGACTTGACTGCTTTCCTCGAAACCGTCTACCGGTCTCTGCACAAACGTTCAGCCAGCCGTTTCGGGCGGACTTTGCCTTTGCGGCGGTTCCACCGTGGCAATTCTCTGTCAGGTTCCAGACATAACATCCATCACCATTACGACATCGGCAACGAATTCTATTCGCTGTGGCTGGATACCGCGGCTATGCAATACACCTGCGCCTACTTTCCGGAAGCGGCCTTGCCGCTGGAGCAAGCCCAACTGGCCAAAATGGACCACGTCTGCCGCAAGCTCCGCCTGAAGGCCGGCGAAACCGTTGTCGAGGCCGGCAGTGGCTGGGGTGGATTAGCCCGTTTCATGGCCAAACGCTACGGCGTGCGGGTAACCGCCTACAACATTTCGCATGAACAGGTGATCCACGCCCGCAAACAAGCCCATGCCGAAGGGCTCGACGACCGGGTCGTCTATATCGAGGACGATTACCGCAACATCCGTGGCTGTTTCGATGCGTTTGTCTCGGTTGGAATGCTGGAGCACGTCGGCCCTGATCATTACCACCACCTCGGCTCCACAATCGACCGCTGCCTGGCCGCTTCAGGCCGCGGCCTGATCCACAGCATCGGCCGCAACCGGCCCAGGCCCATGAATACCTGGATCGAAAAAAGAATTTTCCCGGGGGCCTACCCTCCCTCCCTGGGAGAAATGATGAACATCTTCGAACCCTGGGCATTTTCTGTGCTGGATGTCGAAAATCTTCGATTGCACTATGCCAAGACTCTGCGGCACTGGACCAGTCGTTTCGACCTGGTTGAGGACCAGGTGAGGCAAATGTTCGATGCCCGTTTTGTGCGTATGTGGCGCCTTTACTTGGCCGGTTCAGCTGCAGCTTTCAGCACAGGCGAACTACAGTTGTTCCAAGTTGCCTTCTCCAGGCCGCAGAACAACAGTCTGCCCTGGAATCGGGACCATCTTGTTCAGAAAACCCGGATTGACTGATGCGTTGCTGCGACGTGCTGATCGTCGGGGCCGGACCCGCCGGTTCAACCCTGGCCTGGGCTTTGCAAGACTCAGGGCTTGACGTTATTCTGATGGACAAGTGCTCTTTCCCGAGGGACAAGCTGTGCGCGGGCTGGGTGACCCCGGAAGTCTTCTCCATGCTTCACCTTGATCCCAACGACTATGCGCGCGGCCATGTTTGCCAGCCCATCACCGGTTTCAAAGTCGGAATGTTGGCAAAACCATTGCAAGAGATTGCCTACCACACTGGTCCCCTGAGTTTCAGCATCCTGCGCCGTGAGTTCGATCACTACCTCCTGGATCGCACCAAAACAGACCTCATCCTATCCCAAGCTTGCCAAAACCTGCAACAGGCCTCTGACGGCTGGATCGTCAACGGTGCCTTGAAAGCACGACTGCTGGTAGGGGCCGGTGGCCACTTCTGCTCCGTAGCCCGGGCCATCACCCCCAGCGACTTCAGGCGCGGCCCCCTGCTGGTCTGCAAGGAAGCAGAAATTCTATTGACTGAAACCCAGCAGCGACAATGCAACGTTCAGCCACAACATCCGGAACTATTCTTCTGTGACGACCTGATGGGCTACGGATGGGCGGTCCGCAAAGGCGATTACCTAACCATCGGTTTGGGACGGGAGGGCAGCGAAAACTTCCCGATCCACATGAGCCGATTCGTCAATATGCTGACCGAGCAAGGCAAGATTCCGCAAGCAACCACCCTGCCCTTTAGCGGCCATGCCTACCTGACCGCCCGCCAGTCCTGCCGCCCCCTCATCGGAGACCGCGTTCTATTGAT
>JBFJXC010000388.1:0-3721 GCA_041623325.1 Lentisphaeria bacterium
AGCGCCGGAAAGCCGACGAGAAAACGATGCGGTCGAAATCCTGTTGAAATGGAGTGCGCTCGCTTTTGGCGCTTTCGCCGGGTTCCTTGCCGAGGCGCTGATGGGTGAGTAGGCGGGTCCAGTTCATGAATGCGTTCTTTCCAAGGGGGCGGATGGTTCAAGCTGCCGGGTCGATGCTGAATGCCGTCAATATAGAGCCTGCAATGCAGTTTTGGCGCTTCTTGGCGTGAAGAGGGGATGGGGGGCAGAATGTCTTGAAGAGGGTCTTGAAGAGAGTGTCGGACCGGGCTAGACTATAAGCCTAATGGCGAGGGGGTTTTCCTTCGGGCTGCGGAGCGGTGCGGTTGCGGTGGGAAGCAGCCGTTTGAATGGAAGGGCCAGTTTGTATGGCTGCGATCGAAACGGATGCTGTCACGAAAGTATTCAAGTCTTGGTGGCACCGGCGGCACGTCGTGGCCGTCAACCACTTGAGTCTTACGGTTCGGGAGAACTGCGTGTTTGGTTTTCTGGGCCCCAACGGCGCCGGCAAGACCACGACCATCAAGCTGCTGCTGGGGCTGTTGACTCCGGATTCGGGGGGAGGACATCTGCTGGGGGCTCCTCTGGGGGATCGTGACATTAAGGAGCGCATCGGCTTTCTGCCGGACAGCCCCAACTTTTACCCCCATCTGAGTGCCAAGGATTTTCTGGTCTATTGCGCCCGCTTGTTGCACTTGGAAAAGCGTGACTATTCTGGACGTATCGAGCAATTGTTGGAGCAAATGGGCCTGACTGACGTCAGGAACCGGAAATTGCGGGAGTTCTCCCGGGGCATGCTGCAGCGCGTGGGCATTGCCCAGGCGCTGCTGAACAATCCGGATCTGGTTATTCTGGACGAGCCTATTACCGGGTTGGATCCCTTTGGGCGGAATCAGATAAAGGACATTATTCGGGGTCTCAAGCGCGAGGGTAAAACCGTGTTCTTCTCCAGTCACATTCTGGCGGATGTGGAGCAGATGTGCGATGAGATTGGGGTGCTCAATCGCGGGCAGATGGTTTGCCACGGATCGGTGCATGAGTTGCTGGCCGAGAAACAGACGACCGTCTGGTGCGAAAGCATTCAAGCGACCGATGTGGAAGCGTTGGAAGCCTTGGCTGAATCCGTCGTCAGGAAAAACGGGCGATGGGGGTTCACCGTGAGTAGCTCGGCAGCCGGGGAGGCATTGCGCAGTAAAATCGAGGCATGCGGCGGTAAGGGGACAACCATGGAGGGACAAAAAGAAAGTCTGGAGGATTTTTTCGTGGCAGCAATCGAAAAGGACAACAACGCAAGAAGAGGTGAACGATGAGAGATTTGATCGCAATTGCCCAGAATACATTTGGGCGAATCGCGCGGCAGAAGGCCGTGTACTTTGTACTGATGTCCAGCGTGGTCATCGTCGGGGCCATGGGTCTGTACGGAACGTTAAGTGCCGGGCGGGCCCAGATTATGATGCTTGATGGTGCTCTGGCGATGTGCCTGATCGTGGGGTTGGTCACCGCCATGGCGGCGGCTCTGGAGATTCCTCGCGAACTCAAGGAGCAAACCGCGCACCTGATCCTGTCCAAGCCGGTGGGACGAGCCCAGGTTGTGATCGGCAAGCTGCGGGGGATCTCGGGGTTGTGCATCATGAACGTGGCGCTGGTGGCCGTTGCATCGGCCCTGGTGATCCATTCGAACTATGGGACGGTCGCCCCGGGCTACTTCGCCGCTTGCGCTCTAGTCGCGGCCGAGGCGGTGGTGCTGGCCGCTGCCGGCATTCTGTTGTCGCTTTTCATGAATGATGTGTTGGCTTTGGTTGGCGTGTTTGTTGTGTTTGCCGTTGGACACGCCGTTCATGTGTTGCCCCGTGTCATGGCCGAAGGGGGCGGGCACAAGCTGGCCGTGGCGGTGAGCAATGTGCTTCCGAACTTTCAGCATTTGGATTTCAAGGGACTGGTAGGCAACGGGGTGGCTATCGGCGGAGCCGTCTTGGTGCCCGGCCTGTTGTATGCCTTGTGCTATGCGACGGCCTTGACCGCCGTGGCCGTGGCCGTCTTCCAGAGTCGTGACATTCATTAATTCAGACCGGACATCAAACCCAACAAGAGGAGTGGAATAGTGAAGCGACTTTCAATCATTTCGATAGCCGTCGCCCTTGCAGCACTGGTGTTGTCCATGCTGGCGGGACGGAATGTGGATCAGCAGAGAAGCCAGTTGGTGGCAAACCAGGCCCAGATGCAACGCGTCTATCTGCCCCGTTTCGGCATGGACAAGTATCTGGCCGATTTGCGCTGGGTGATGCTGGTTCAGCAAATGGGTCAGGTCAAAGGTGGCAAGATAACGCCGGAGGCCGGGGCCTACTTTGCCGATGCCTTGGAAGCCATTACCGACATGGATCCGGAATTCGAGAAGGCCTACACCATGGGTGCCATGCTGATTTCAAGCGCCGTCCCGATTCGCGCCGTGAAGCTGCTGGAGAAGGGGGTGGCCCAGTCCCGCAACCCCAGTTGGAGGTATTACTTTAATTTGGGGTTCGTGGCCCAGCGGCAGCTGCCCAACGCCGGTGTGCCCGAGGAGGAGTGTCAAGCCAAGTCCTTGGCCGCGTACGAGGCTGCCTGCAAGCTTGGCGACTGCCCGGGTCACGTGGAACGGGCTTGGATGTATCAGGCCACCCGGGGGGCCGGATCGGATCCGGTCAAAGTGCTTCTGGCCCAGAAGGACTTTGTGTTGAAGGTGCACACCGACAGCTTCTCGGATGACAGCGACAGTCTGACCGGGGGAACGAACGAATTTGGACCGGACTCCGGCACTACCGCTGGTCGCTTGTCCGCATGGCTGGCAGGCCGCAGCCGGTCCTTGAGCCACGACTTGTTGGCTCGGCACCTGTTGGAGACCGACGCCGCCAAGCGTCAGAGTATCGAAGCCGACCTTAAAGCCGTCAGGGCGGTCTACGATCAGATACGGACCCTGGGGCTGGCCAATGCCGATCATGCCTGCAAGCATTGCCTGAGCGCTTTCGGACCGGGCGAGTTCTATTGCAGCAGTTGCGGTCAGGAAGTGAAAGCCTACGGTTATTGCCGGACTTGCCATGCCGCCAATGGCAAGCTGGTGCTGCCGCATGGCGCCTATTGCCACGTTTGTGGCACCAAGGCTGCCGCCAAAGTGACGACAGCCAACAAGTAATTGCCACGGCTTTCCCTGAGGAAAACGGGGAGGGCCGCGATATGTCCGGGGGATGCGCCAGGCCTCCCCCGGCTGTTCGTTACAAGGGAGTGGCCGTGCGGTGCAAAACGTGTTGACGATTGGTTTGTGTTTGGTCAGGAAATTGCTCTATGGCTGGCTTCCGGCTCTGCTGGCCATGGGTTTGGCCATCCAGCTGATGTTTTTGGTTCAGTCAGGGCCTGATGAACGAAGCGCGGTCCTGGCCGGCTGTCGGGCTTTCGGATTGGCGGTCACCTTTCTGAGTACGGCCTTGCTAGTGATTGTGGCCGGCAGCATGGAGTTGCCCCGCGAGATTGAGGGCGGCACGCTGATGTTCGTGTTGGCCAAGCCGGTTAGCCGCTGGCAGGTGATTATCGGCAAGCTTTTCGGGTTGGTGGCCCTGGGCGGCATCGCCATTGGCGTGCAGACGCTTGTCAGTGTGACGGTATTGTCGCTGCGTGGGTTGTCTCCGGACTTGCGTTTCTGGCTCGACTCCGCCTTTATCATGGCCCGAATCGC
>JBFJXC010000389.1:0-3717 GCA_041623325.1 Lentisphaeria bacterium
CAGGGCATCTACCGCAGCACGGATGGCGGCAGAAGTTGGAGAATAACCCTGGCCTGCCAGGTCTTCGGCAACGGCCCTAGGCGGGCGGCTGGCGACATCATGCAGCGCTCGCCCCGAGATCCCAAGACGATCTTCATCGCCCCGGGGCCAGAAGGCGTTTTCGTCAGCCACGACGGAGGCGACTCCTGGACCTCCCTGGGCATGAAATTGCACTATGTGGATGACTTCAAAGTGGACCGTGCCAATCCGGACCGGATGTTCCTGTGCGCAGTTGCCCGCAAGATGAAGCACCGGACCGACTGGACCGGGGGCGGCTACAGACAGCTGAAGGGCGGCTTCTACCGTAGCGATGACAGCGGCAAGAGTTGGACAAAGCTTGCCGAGGAAGCCCCTTATGAAATGCTTCAGAGTCCGGTCGAGGCCCGGAGATGGTACGCCATCTTCGGCGGCACCAGGATCAAATATTCGGATGACTGTGGCGTATCCTGGAAAGACGACTCGGAAGGCCTGAGCCTGACCGACAAAAAACCCCGCTCCAGTTGGGACACATACTACACCTCCCTCGGCGCGGGGCCGGACTTTCTGATCACCGGAAGCGGAGCAGGTTCTTTCTACATCAAAAAACCCATCGACTCCCCATGGAAGAAAACCGAGTCAAGCAAGATACAGGGCAAGTGGTATGCACGTTCGGCCCCCGGAAAGTGGGAGCACTTCGGCCGCGCCTGTTCTTCTGTTGTGGTGGATTGGCAAAACCCCGCCCACTGGTTCTTTACCGACTGGTACTCCCTTTACCAGACCTGGGACTACGGAAAGACCTGGACCCTGACCATAGACGGCATCGAAAACACAGTTATCCACACCGTGGTGCAGGATGCCCGGGATCCCGGAATCGTCCTGATGGGAATGGCCGACAACGGCTGCTTCCGCTCTACCGACGGCGGGACCTCCTTTGCCCAATCCAAGTGCTCGTTTGACAATTGCAAGGCTGTCGCAATCGCCCCTTCCGATTCGATGCGAGTCTACGTTCTGGGACCCCAGAAACACGGCTGGTATTCGAACTGGCTCTACGCAAGCGCGGATGGCGGCAAGACTTTCACAAGCTCCCCGATGGAGAACACCCCCAGAGGGGATAAATCCAAATATCTCATCAACTCCATCTGTGTGGACAGCGCTAATTCCCGACAGGTGTACATCGGGATCAGCGGCGAAGTCGGCCCGGGCCAAGGTGGCGTATGGAAAAGCACCGATGGCGGGAAGTCCTGGACGTGGGATAGCTCCGGCCTGCCATCGGGCAAAGGTTTCTTTCAGGACGCCATCTGGGGCAGCGGCTGCCAGCTGGCCCGCTCGGCCGACGGGGCCATGGTCGCGGTCCAGAACAACGCCATCTACTACAGGCATAGCGATGACAAGCCGTGGAAGCAGGCCGCTTTCAACGGCTTCGGCAGAGACCGCCACTTTACTCAGGTCGTGGCCGGCCCCGGTGCCTTCTACCTCGCACAAGCCTATGGCGGACTCTACAAGTCCGTGGACACCGGGAAGTCCTGGGAGAAGGTTCTCGACAAGGGGGTCCATTCCGTCACCGTCGATCTGGCCAACCCACGCCGCATTGCCGTGGCTCTGAACAAAGCCGGGGGGCTCATGCTGAGCACCGATGGCGGGAAGAGTTGGAGCGAGCTGGACAAGCATATTCCCCAGCGCAACCGCATGAAACTGGCCTTTGCCGGCAACCGGCTGGTGGTGGGGACCCCGGGCAACGGGGTGTTCTTCCTGCCGCTGGACAAAGACGCCGGAAAACCTGTTCAGGCAAAAGCATCTTCGCTTCCCGTGCAGCAGAATATCCTGTCCGATGGAGCCTGCGAAAACGCCCCCGAAGGATGGTACAAATGGGCACGAAAAGGAAAGCTGCACCTGGAGAAGGATCCACTGGGAATCCACTCCGGGGCGGGACTCAAGATCATCCTGGAAGGTGAGAAGGGAGAGGGCAGCGCCTCGCACCCCTTCCGTTCCCGGCAAGCACGCCTTTCAATATCAGGCTACGCATCATCAACAGCAGGCGAGGCCCTCGTGGCGGTACAATGCTTCAACAAAGCCGGCAAACAGGTGGCCTGGAAACACATCGCCTCGCTTCGCAAAGGCGGGAACGTCACCTTCTTCCAGCAACGGATCGAACTGCCGGCCAAGACGGCAAGAACCAACCTGGCCGTAGTGGTGAAAGGCCCCGGCATTGTCCGAGTCGATGAACTACATCTCAATCCCGCAGAGGATGTCTTCGATGAAAATTAGGCTTTCACATCTCTGCTTCTTTGCCATGCTGCTGCTTTGCCCGGTTCTCCAAGCCGGCGAGGAGGACCTCCTGACACTGAAGGACCGTGAGGTCGTTCTCGGGGTCAAAGCCGAGCTCGGCGGGCGCGTCATGCTCTTCCGGCGGACCGACGGCGAGAACGTGATCCACAGCGATGAAGCCCACTGGCGGCTCAAGGACGACGAGATCCCGCCGCGGGACGCCAAGTCCCCAAGCGTGGAATACATGGGCCACATCGTCTGGGTCGGTCCACAGTCAAAGTGGTGGCAGGATGCGGATGGGGACCTGAAACCGCTGACCTCAGGATACCATTGCGACCCCTATCTGATCTATGACCGCTGCAAGGTTCTGGAGCATTCCTCCGAAAAACTGGTCCTAATGGGAAACACCAGTCCTCTCAATGGCATGCGCATGAAGAAGGAGTTCGAGCTGCTTGACAACGCCAGAGTGAAAATCACGGTCACGGTCACCAACATGCGCAACCGGCCTGTAACATGGAACATCTGGTCCAACACCCGTTTCAAACCGGTCGGCAAATGCGGTTTTTTTGTCACGGAAAAGAGTAATTTGAACTTGAGTTTCGTCGGCTGGCGTCCGTGGAAAGAACGTTCGTTGATGTTCTCGGTTGACAAGAGTATGTGCTCTTTCATGGAGCCCCCGGCTGAGGCCGTCAAACAATTCACCTTCATGGGGAAACTGGCCTATCGACAGTACTGCCCCATATACGCCGTCTACGGAAACAGCCTTTTCATGAAGGAAGTGCTGGGCAATCCGAATATGTGGAAAACTCCTTCCGGGCACTATCCCTTGGAAGTGTACCAACGCTATGCCAATGGCCCCCGCGGCAATGTCATGGAACTGGAGTTCCACTCGCCACAGTTCACCTTGCAGCCGGGCCAGTCCGAATCCTTCGCCGAACTATGGACGCTGCGCCAGATCAAGGATGCCGACAAGCGCAAACCTCTTCACGCGATCATCGGCAAATACACCAAGCAAAAGGAGAATAAAAAATGAACCCCAAATGCAATGACATGAACAAAAGGTGCCAAAAAACAAAAGGAGAACGAAACATGAACCCCACCCCCACTCATCGCTCCCGGTTCACCCTCATCGAGCTTCTCGTCGTAATTGCGATCATAGGCATTCTGGCCTCGATGCTTCTGCCGGCCTTGCAAAGTGCGAGGGAAAAGGCCAACGAAATAAGTTGCGCTGGCAACTTCAAGCAGCTGGGGCTGTCCCACGCCATGTATGCGGACGACAACGACGGCACCCTTCTCACCCTGCCCCATGGGGGCCAGCCGAACACGACCTACTTCCTCGGCAAGAGTTTGATCGGGCCACTCAGGCAGTATGTCGGCACGTTCGACATCTACAAATGCCCAACGGTCAAAGCGGTATCGATTGATGACCCAAGC
>JBFJXC010000390.1:0-3693 GCA_041623325.1 Lentisphaeria bacterium
ACGCCCGCTTGACATAATGGCCCCCGGACCAACCCCATGGTCCGGGGGCCTTTTTTGTTCGGGACGGTGGGACTGTGGGACGGTGGGACTGTGGGACTGTGGGACTGTGGGACTGTGGGACGCCCGGACTCGTGATCGCGATCGTAATCGCAATCGTGATCGGGTTGTGGGCCCGTTGGCTCGGTCGGACCCGTCGGACTTGCCCGAAGGATCCGACGGGCAAAGGCTGCCAAGGCAGGGGAATTTTCATTTGGAGAATGGGGTCCAGCCGTGTAGATTCTGCTTGTGTTTCACTGCAAAAGAGGGAAAGGGTATTGGCATGAATCAGCAGGTTCTGGATCGGATTCGCTGTCGCGAGGCTCGGGTTGGGGTCGTCGGGCTTGGGTACGTTGGGTTGCCGTTGATCCTGGAGTTTTCCAAGGCTGGTTTTCCGGTGCTGGGGCTGGATATCGATCAGAGCAAGGTCGAGGCACTGAAACGGGGGGAGTCCTACATCCGGCACATCGGGCGCGAGTCCATCGCCTCGGTTTTTGTTGGCAACGCCAAAGCGGATGCGACTGCCGACTTCCAGCGGGCAGGGGAATGCGACGCTCTGATCATCTGTGTGCCAACTCCGTTGACGGAGCATCGGGATCCGGATTTGAGCTTCATTGAGGGGACGGCCGATGAGCTTGGCCCATATATCCGGAAAGGGCAGCTGGTCACGCTGGAATCCACGACCTATCCTGGAACAACGGAGGATGTGTTGGTGCCCATTCTTGAGAAGGCCAGCGGTCTGAAGGCGGGAACCGACTTTTTTGTGGCCTATTCTCCGGAGCGTGAGGATCCCAACAACGGTAATTTCAGTACGGCGACCATCCCGAAGGTCGTGGGGGGGCTGACCCCGACCAGTCTCGAACTGGCGGATGCTCTTTACAGCGCGGTGATCTGCAAAACCGTGCCGGTGTCCAGCTGCCGCGCCGCCGAGGCCACCAAATTGATGGAGAACATCTTCCGCTGCATCAACATTGCCTTGGTCAACGAGCTCAAGATCGTGTTCCAGGAGATGGGCATCGACATTTGGGAGGTAGTGCGGGCGGCCAGCACCAAGCCGTTCGGTTTCATGCCCTTCTATCCCGGTCCCGGGCTGGGGGGGCATTGCATTCCCATCGATCCGTTCTATTTGACCTGGAAGGCGCGCGAGTACGGTATCCCCACCAAGTTCATCGAGCTGGCCGGGGAGATCAACACGGCCATGCCCCGCTATGTCGTGGAGCAGTCCATGCTGGCCCTGAACAAGCAGGGCAAGCCTCTGAACGGCAGCCGGGTGCTGCTGGTGGGCCTGGCCTACAAAATGAACGTGGACGACGACCGTGAAAGCCCCACCTACGTGCTGTGGCGGGAGCTGGAGGCCCTGGGGGCCCAAGTCGATTACTACGATCCGTATTGCCCCGAGGTCCGGCCGACTCGCGAGCATCCCCAGTATGCCGGCATCAAGAGTCGGACCTGGGAGCAGATCCAAGCGGGTGGCTACGACCTGGCCCTGATTTCCACCGCCCACGACAGCGTCGACCACGATCAGCTGGCCCGGCATGTTGGCCTGGTGGTGGACACCCGTGGCGTCTGCGGGCCTGGCGAAAATATTGTCAAGGCTTGAGGAACCGGCGTTCAACGGCTGTCGGGCCGCCGTTGATTGAAAGATCGCGCTTTGCGTGCAGCCTTCGCGTCGGTCCTTTTCAACCGGCAGACCCACTTGCGCGCTTCTCCGATGATCCGGCCCGCAACTGGGACTGCCATGGTCTGGCCCAACCAAACGGCAACGGAGGGGAAAATCGCGATAGCCCGTTGCGCGGGGCAAGCCAACCCGCTACTATAGAGTTGCGGAACCGGGCGGGAGGCCCGGGGAAACCACCAGGCCGCAGCGGGGAGTTTCCGGGTGGTTGCCGCTCTTTTGGCGGCTCGGGGACGGAGTAAACCGGTCCCTGCCTGGATGTTCAGTGCCCTGCCAACCAAGGAAGGAGAACGCACCATGCTCAGGTCTGAACGGGAACAACTCAGGGAGGACATCCGGGGTTGGATTCAGAAGTACGGGAACGACCGCAGTGCTCTCATTCCGGTGCTGGAGGAGGTGCAACGCAAGTACAACTTCATCTCCGAGTTCGTCATGCAAGTCGTGGCCGACATTCTGCAGATTCATCCGGTGGAGGTGTACGGGGTGGTGTCCTTCTACAGTTTCCTGGGGCAGCATCAAAAGGGGAGGTTCATTATCCGCCTGTGCCGGACCATTTCCTGCGACATGCAGGGCAAGGATCGAGTGGCCCGACAATTGGAGAACGATCTGGGCATTCAATTCGGACAGACCACTGACGACGGCAATTTCACCCTGGAGTGGGCCAACTGTCTGGGCATGTGCGATCAGGGGCCGGCGTTGCTGGTGAACGAGCGCATCTACACCAGCGTCACCCCCGAGAAGGTTCACGATATTCTGCAGGAATGCCGCATGGCCTTCGGCGTGAATGCCTTGCAAAGAAAGGGGGCCGACGTCAAATGAGGGCGACCAACATCCAGTCCATGACGTTTTCGACCGTCGAGGCCGATGTGGCCTTGCAGCAGATTCTGTCCCGCAACGGCGACGAGATCATCGCCGATGTCAGTGCTTCGGGCCTGAAGGGCCGTGGCGGCGCCGGATTTCCCACCGGCATCAAGTGGAAGCTGGCCGCATCCGAGGAGGGGGCTTTGAAGTATGTGGTTTGCAATGCCGACGAGGGCGAACCGGGGACCTTCAAGGACCGGCTGATCCTGACCGAATTCCCCGATCTGGTCTTTGAGGGCATGGCCATCGGCGGTTACGCCATTGGCGCCAGCAAGGGAATTCTCTATTTGCGCGGCGAATACACCTATTTGAGGCGTTCGTTGGAGGGGATACTGGAAAGGCGGCGTCAGGCCAATCTGCTGGGCCGCAACGTGCTGGGCAAGGATGGGTTCGACTTCGACATCGAGATTCGCATGGGGGCCGGGGCCTACGTGTGCGGCGAGGAGACCGCCCTGATCGAATCGCTGGAAGGTCAGCGTGGCGAGCCGCGCAACCGCCCGCCCTTCCCGGTGAACACCGGCTTCATGGAGCATCCCACCATCGTCAACAATGTGGAGACCTTCGCCTGGGTTCCCTGCATCTTCGTCAAGGGTGTGGATTGGTTCAAGGATCTAGGGACGGAAAGATCTTCAGGCCTGAAGTTGTTCAGTGTTTCCGGCGATTGCCAGAAGTGCGGTATTTTCGAGTTCCCGATGGGCATCACTGTGGGTGAACTGCTAGACCGGGTGGGAGGACGCGGGGCTAAGGCGGTGCAGTGCGGCGGCGCCTCCGGCCATTGTGTGCCGGCCAGCGAGTTCGACCGGACCATTGCCTTCGAAGACGTGCCCACCGGCGGCTCCATCATTGTTTTCGGACCCGATCGGGATATGCTCCAGGTTGCCAAGAACTTCATGGAATTCTTTGTGGACGAGTCCTGCGGTCAGTGTACCCCCTGCCGCGAAGGCAACGCCAAGCTCCTCGAGGGGATTCAGATGCTGGAGCAGGGGCGTTGCTCCATGCCCTATCTGCGGCAGTTATGCGCCCTGGGAGAGACCATGCAGCTGGCCTCCAAATGCGGACTGGGCCAGTCAAGCCCCAACGCATTCCTCTCCATTGTGGAGCATTTCAAGGACGAAATTATG
>JBFJXC010000391.1:0-3684 GCA_041623325.1 Lentisphaeria bacterium
CAGTTGGTGAAAGGCGTTGCTGATGCGGGAGGCCAGAGCCAGCTCAGTAGCCCGCTTCTCCAGCCGGTCGGGGGGGAATTGCGCCAGGAACTCCAGGGGGTTGTGATTGACTTCCCGCCAAAGTACAGGATCCAAATCGCGGAAAACGCTGATGATCTCGGGCTGCCAAGTCCAGTAGAGATTGTTGGCAAGTTCGCGAAGTTGGTCTTCGGTTTTCATCGTTCCCCTCCTGTAGGATCTTCCGGCTAAACAGGCCGTTGCAAGGTGCCTGGCCTTCTCGGCATTCCATACCAATGTCATTGTCTGGGTTCAGACGCAAATGGCCAGGGTTGGGGCCGAGGAAGAGAGGGGGCAGCCTGGTCCAAACCGGGTCCGGGGCGAGAACCGGACATGGCCGTTCCGCGATCAGGAACGCAACGGCCGGGCAGGACGGGAAGACGCTGTGGTTGCCTGGATGCAACGCCTCCGGTTGCCTCTTCTCATGCGGATATTGGCACCTTCTTTGCTGTCATTTCCGGTGAATTCGCGGTTGATGGCGTTGTTGGGAGGGATGATGGCAACCGAAAGGGAATCGGAGATGCCAGGACGTTCAGCCGGGTGGCGTGTGCCTGAATGTGTGCGCCGGGTCACGCTGACCAATCCTTGCGGTTTGCATGCGGCCGCCGCTGTTCAGTTGGCCGCCACGGCGATCCGTTTCAAGGCGGAGACAACGGTCATTTGCAAGGTTGTGTCGGTCAGCGCCCTGCATCCTTGCGGGTTGCTGATGCTGAAGGCCGGACGCGGCAGCCTGCTTTGCATTCATGGCCGGGGAGAGGAAGCCGAGGCGGCCGTGCTGGCGATTTCCCGGCTTATTCAAGAGGAATTCCAAGAAGGATAGCTCGAATCGGTTTCAAACCGGAAACTAGTTAGGATAAGACGGAACGATGATCAAACTCAGCACACCGCAGTCTTTACATTCCATGGCTCAATTGAGAAACGGGGACCATGTGGCCTGTCTCTACCGGGCTTCCCGGCAGCGAACCCGGGTGATGGATTTGTTCTTTCAGCAGGCCAGGCAGCGAAACGAACGGGTGCTGTTTTTCGGCAGTGCCACGGAAGCTCTGGAGTTTTGGCCTGAAGGAACGCGTCAGGATGTGATCGGTGCAGACAAGCCGGTGCAAGTGGTTTCCAATCACGATTTGAGGCTGGGGCGGGATTCGGCCAAGTTGCGGGAGCGGGTGATGGGCATCATTCGCGATCACATGGCCAAGGCCCGACAGGACGGCCTGGCCGGGGTGTGCATCGTGGCCGAATGGGAGGTTTATCTCGGCCCTTGGACCGAACCGGTCGATCTTCAAGATCTGGACAACGAATTGGATGAATTAATTCGCCGGGAAGGCTGCATCATGCTTTGCCTATACAGCGAGCGCCTGCCCCCCGCCGTGCTGCTTACGGTGCTCAGGACCCATCCATTTGTTTCGGTTGGCACCCGCTTCTACGAGAATTTTTTCTATATCCCGTCCAGTGCCTTGGCCGGGGCCGACCGGCTCCGTTCCCGCTGCCGCTACCAGCTCAAAACCCTGGTCTCCCGCGGGAGGGCCGAAAGCGAGGAACACTTCCTTTCGGAAATTCTCAAGCACTCTGAGCACCCGGTTATCGTCCGGAACCTCAGAGGACAGATCCTGGCCTGGAGCCGGGGGGCGGAGAAACTCTATGGATACAGCAACCAGGAGGCCCGTCGCAGCGGCGCGGCCTTGATCATTCCGGAGGGGGAGAGGCAGCAGGTGGTCAAGCTGCTGGAGGCGGCAGGAGACAAGGAGCCCGTACACGAATTCGACACGCAACGCCGCACCAAGGACGGCCGGCTGTTACCGGTGCATGTGAGCGCGGCGCTGCTGCTGGATGAGGAGGGCCGCCCCCGGGCGATTGCCACGACCGAATATGTCCAATCCCAGACTCAGCTGGACGAGTCCAGGCGCCGCAGCGAGAGCGAGGGGCGCTACAACCGCTTGATCGAGAATATCAACGAGTTTGTTTACACCATCAGCTTTGATGAGAAGGGTAACCCCCTGCTGACCGCTCAGAGCCCCAAATGCCGGGATGTGACTGGCTATGCCCAGGAGGATTACGATTCGAACCCTCGTCTTTGGTTCAACATGATTTACAAGGACGATCAGAAGATTGTGGCGGAATTTCTGGCCAAAGTCCGGGAGCAAAAAGGCCCCCTGAGCCTTGAGCACCGCATTGTCAGCCGCACGGGTGTCTTGCGCTGGGTTCGCAATACGTGTTCTGTGAGGGAGTTCATGGCCAATGACAAGCTTGAAGGCTGTGTGCTGGATATTACCCAGCGCAAGCTGGCCGAGGAGGCCCGCGACAATATGGAGCTACAGATGCGCCAAGCCCAGCGCTATGAAAGCCTTGGACTTCTCTCCGGCGGCATCGCCCACGATCTGAACAACCTCCTGACCGTCATCCTCGGCAATGCCGGGCTGATCCTCATGGACATGCCCGAGCAGCAGTCCGAGGACGGCTTTTACGCTTCCGTCAAGCAGGTTGAGGACGCCGCTTTGAAGGCCTCTCAGCTGGTTACCCAAATTCTGGCCTACTCGGGGCGGGCCAAAGCGGCTGTGGAGACGCTGGACCTGTCCAGGGTGCTGTCCGAGATGCAAAGCCAGTTGCAAGGGCTGATTCCGGCAGACGTCAAATTGCGCTTCAAGTTGGCGGCCGATTTGTCGGAGATCGAGACAGATCGGGTGCAGATTCGGCAGCTGCTGACCAATCTGATCTCCAATGCGGTTGAATCCTTCCGTGGCCAGCCCGGGGAGGTGACAATCGCAACGGGAATGATTAACGTGGATGCCGCCTACTTGGCGCGGTGCCGATGCAAAGCAAACCCTTTGCCGGGGTGGTATGTCTGGCTGGAAATAACCGACACAGGCCCGGGCATGGACGCGGGCACGGTCAGCCGGATCTTCGATCCCTATTTCACCACGAAGCTGGCCGGTCGCGGCTTAGGTTTGGCCGTGGTTGACGAGGTCATGCGCAAACACCGGGGGGCGGTGCGGGTGACCAGTCAGGTTGGGCTTGGAACAACGGTGCAGGTCTTATTCCCACCGAGCCTTGGTGCGGTTGCCAAGGCGGTGCCTGCCAAAGCCGCCCCGCCAGGCGCGCTGGTGGTGGAACTTAAGTCCGCACTGGTGGTCGACGATGAAGAATCCATCCGCTTCATGGCTCAAAAATGTCTCCAGCGGGTGGGAGTCACGGTCATGACCGCGGGGGACGGAATCGAGGCCTTAGCGGTTTATCAGGCTCATCTGGAGGAAATCGGGGTGGTCTTGTTGGACATGACCATGCCGCGTATGGACGGCATCGAGGCCATTCAGGAAATCCGCAAGATCAATCCGGATGCCAAGGTTGTCTTGTCCAGCGGCTACTCGGATGAGGACATTTCCGGTCGTTTGGCCGGCATCCACCTGTCCGGCTTTCTTCAGAAACCCTATCAGCCGGAGGAACTGTGCCAGCTAATCTGCAAGTTGCTAGGCAAACCCCCGGAAGCATGAATCGCAAATTGTGAGCGGTGGAAGGTGCCAACCGTTTGCCCTAGTGGGTATTGCCCACCATTCACTACTTGCGATTCACCAAAGTTCTACCATTCCTTGCGACGGTCCGCCTTCTTGTTGGCTTGGAGTTTTTTGCTCTGGAGGC
>JBFJXC010000392.1:0-3670 GCA_041623325.1 Lentisphaeria bacterium
GGCGGGCCCCGCCTTTGGAAAGCTCAAGCAGGCTTGAGCACTCCAAAGCGACGCCGTTGCGCGGGGGGAGTGGCTTCTTAAATCGACGAGATCAATGGGCCGATCTAGTGAGCGGGGCCGAGGATGACGGGACCCTTGTGGGGGCGGAAGGTGAGGATGGCGTCGGTCCCCTTTCGGATGAGGGTTGGCGGCTCTTTCTCTTCCGTGGGCCCTTGTGGCAGAATCCGCCAGTGGTCGGGGCAGTCGGCGATGCGCAGGGAGAGTGGGGACCGACGGACCGTCTCGGCCGTGCTCTCGGGATAATTCACACTGATCCGGAAAGCGCCCTTGTCCATGGCGGTCGCCACCTTGGCGGCCTTCGCCGCCTGCTGGTAGGCTACCAGATCGATCACAGGGCAGACCCAGAGCTTCTGCTGCCGTTCCTTGAATTGCTTGAGCACCCCGTCGAAGACGGAAATGTCCGCGAAGGGGCGCCAGCCGCCCCCGTCCGGGACGATGCCGTGGAACATGGCGTTGTCGCTCTGCTTGCGGGCGATCAGCTCGTCCAGCCAGGCCGCGTTTTTGTCCAGGTCGTAGTGTTGATCGCCCACCATGCGCCGGTGTCCTTTGAGCGACCCCAGGTGAGTCTCCTCGGTGAGCGTGACGATCTCTGCAGTCTTGCCGTTGCCGGGGTAGCAGAAGGTCAGGGGTTGGAAGCCGAGGTGTTCCTGGAAGATCGCCAAGGGGGCGACAATCTCCTTTTCCAGTTCAGCCCGGTCCTTGGCCTTGAAGAGCTGGTAGTGGGTCATGGAGTGGTTGCCGATCTCGTGGCCGGCGTCGGCCAGTTTGCGCAGGCCGTCCCAGGTCAGGTAGCGACGGGTAGGGCTCGCGGCCGTGCCGTTGGTGGCCGCCTCGGTCCATTTGATGACGGCGTAGAAGGTGCCCCGGTAGCCGTACTTCTCAAGCAGCGGGGCCGCATGGGAAAGATGGTCCACGCTGCCGTCGTCGAAGGAGAGGGAAACGGCCGCGTCTTTGTCGTCCAGAAATCGGCAGACCGCCACCGCCGGCTGGTGGTCGCCGGCCATGCCGATGGAAGTGGAGAAGAGCAATCCGAAAAACAGAGTGTTCAAGCGCAGCATGGAGATCTCCTGGAAAAGGGATTCAAACGGTCGAATATCATAGCGTGGGTTTCAAGGATTGATTAATCCATCCTCCGCGTTTGATAGCGACCGGGCGGCTCTTTGACTTTCAGCCAGTCCTGCTCATGCACCTCAAGCGGGAAATCAAAAACCTCCGTCAACGCCACTGACAGTTCAGGAAAGGTGGCACTGACCAAGCATTCTGTTTTTTCGTAGGCACCCTGAAGCCGATAGGCTTCTCCGTCAAGCTGAAAAACATCCACCCGTGAAGGAAAAGGGGTCACAATCCAATACTCCGAGACCCCATACTTGGCGTAGGTTCGCAGTTTGCGGACATGATCGTGGTTCTCGGAACCGGGTGAAACAACCTCCACCACCAATCTTGGGGGGCCTGCAATGAATTGAGGCTGGATTTGACTGGGATCGCAGACCACCATCAAATCCGGTTGCAAGACATCTGATTCAGACAGCTTCAGATTGGTCGGTGCCGGAAATACTTGGCATGGCTTGCCCCGGAAATACAGCTCCAGTTGAAAGCTCAGGTTGTGGGATATGCGCTGATGCCGGGTCGATGGAGCCGGTGACATGGCATGGGCCTCCCCGGCCAGCAATTCCCAGCGCTCATCTTTCGGCCAGCTCGCATAATCCGCGTAGGTATAGCCGTTTTTCAGTTTTTGGGCCAACGACATCTTCACCTCGCGCGTGAGTGATAGCGGCTTTATCAATAACCTATTGGGGGAACGATAATTTGCGAACAGCATCCCGGTAGCGACGAGTCGCAGAAATGTTTCCCAGAGCTCAGTGCTGCAAGCTTAAGTCGCTGTAAAATTGAACGCCATCGGTTTCGGGTTCCGGAACCGTCGTAATCGCGCTGGTCATGGCAATCGTGATCGGGGGCGATGGGCCTGTGGAGGCCGGCCAACTCTTCCACTCTACTGTTGCGGTGGCAAGTCAGTTGGGGTTTCCCCTGTGGGTGGGAGGCAGGTTTGTCCGGGGGTAAAGCTCAAGGGCAGAACGGTGGCGGGTTGGGGGGCGCCGCCGTCGATGAGATCCAGCAGCATTTCCGTTGCCATTTCGCCTGTTTTTCTCACGGGATTGACCATTTTGGCTAATTCGATGCCGATGCTGTCTCCGGAATTGTCGCCAAAGGAGACAATGGAGAGATCCCGGGGAATCGGGAGTTGCAATTGGGTGGCGGCCAGGACAATGGGGTATGCGGTGGACTCGCCATAGGCAAGGACTGCGGTGGGTCGGCCGTTTTGGCTTAGCCAGCGGCGGGAGGCGCTCAGGCGCTGGTCGCGTTCCACCTTGCCTTGGGTCATGACCTCGAGAGGAGTCAAGCGGGCCTCCGCCATGGCGGTTTCAAAGCCGGCGCGCCGGTCATAAACGCTGTAGTGCAGGTTCGGCACGGCCAGGTCATGGCTGTAGCTGATGTAGGTCAGGCGTCGATGCCCGAGTTCAATGAGACGGCGGGTGGCCTCGTAGGCCGCGCCGAAGTCATCCGAATAGACCGCATTGGTCGTCATTTTCTCATTGATCCAGACGTGGGGCAGGTTCCAGGAGTTGATGATCTGTTGCAGATGCGGCCCCAGCGCATTCATATCCTTCACCAACAGCCCGTCGACCGACCACTCGCTTAAGAGCTTTGGCAGGGGCTCGTTGTTGGTGAACATGTTTTCGGAAAAACGCCCGATGCTGAGATGCATGCTGCGGCGGTTCAGGCAGCGTTCCATGCCATCGAGCATGGGGCTGGGAATGGCCAGGGGGTTGAGGCCGATGCCAAAGACGGCGGCTATGGCATTGAAGCGCCCGGTCTTCATGGCCCGGGCCGAACTGTTCAACCGGTACCCCAATCGCGTCGCCGTCGACCATACCAGCTCCCGGGTTTCCGGCCGAAAACGCTCCCCCTTCCCGTTCAAGATAAAATTGACGGCTTGGATGCTCAAGCCGCAGGCATCGGCGATCGCCTTCTGAGTGATGCGCATCTCCACCTCTCACTGTGGTTGAATAGTTGCTCTGTGCCCACTACTATACCCGAAATAGAACGTTCTACCCGGCTTGTTGTTTTTAAATGGGGCCTTTTGTGAGAGCAGGGCGAAGGGACTGTGAAGGGTTGACATCATGATGAAGAAAGGGCTAGCATTGCCGGTCATACTCGTTGGGGCTATCGCCGTCCACGCTGTCCTTCAGGCCGGTGAGTTCCCCCATCAAACGATTGGAGACGCCTTTGAAGCCGCCCGCTTTGACCCGACCAGTCCCAATGCGTCCTTCTTTGTTGTCGTGGCCGACTCGCACTGGGGCCTGGGCGAGGAGGGTATTCCAGCGTCGTTTATCTCAGAAGTGAATGCCATGGAGCCGCATCCGGCCTTCTTTCTGGTGAACGGTGACGCGGCCAATAGCGCCTCCGTTTGCTTTGGTCATGTTCCCGGGAGCAAGCAGGCCCGGGAGAAAGCCATTCGGGAGTTTCGCGAGCTGAAGGCGTGTCTGGATCGGCTGAATCCGGACATCGCGGCAAAGCTGACCCTGGGCAATCACGATACCTACCCCTATGA
>JBFJXC010000393.1:0-3662 GCA_041623325.1 Lentisphaeria bacterium
ATCGGCGGCAGCGGCCTGTACCATATCCAGGGCCTCGAAGCGGTGCGGGAAGTCAAACTCCAGACCCCCTTCGGGGACCCCAGCGACGCCTATAGTTGCGGCACCCTGGCCGGAGTCGACGTGGTCTTTCTGGCCCGACATGGGCGGGGGCACCGCCTTATGCCCTCCGAGCTCAACCACCGCGCCAACATCCACGGCCTCAAGCAACTCGGGGTGGAGCGCATCATCAGCGTCTCGGCCGTGGGCAGTTTCCGGGAGGAAATGGCCCCCCGGGACATGGTTGTGATCGACCAGTTCGTGGACCGGACCAAGCGCAACCGCGACCACACCTTTTTCGGGGATGGCATCGTGGCCCACATCGCCTTCGCCGATCCGGTCTGCCGGGACCTGGGCAACACCCTCTGGCAGGTCGCCGATCGGGTCCTGTCCAACGAAAGCAACGGGCCAGCCGGACGCCCCCCCCGGGCCCACGCCATGGGTACCTACCTGAACATGGAGGGCCCAGCCTTCTCCACCCGCGCCGAATCCTTTCTTTACAAATCCTGGGGCATGGACGTGATCGGCATGACCAACCTGGCCGAAGCCAAACTGGCCCGGGAGGCCGAAATCTGCTACGCGACCATGGCCATGGTCACCGACTACGACTGCTGGCACGAAAGCCACGAATCGGTCAGCGTGGAACTGGTGGTCCAGACCCTACAGCAGAACGCCGCTGCCGCGGAGGCCATCCTCCTGCAAGCCATCCCCCTGGCCGCCAAGCCCGGTCATTGCCCTTGCGCCAGCGCCCTCAAGACCGCCCTCATTACCGCACCCGACCACTTTCCCCCCGAAACCCGGGCCAAGCTGGACGTGCTCCTGCGCAAGTATTTTGACTGACTTGCTTGAGTTTGCCCGCGAAGGATCAATATTGTGGCAATCCGCTTTTTGACCGGGACTTCGGCAGTAACCTGACCCGGTTGTTTCGCAGCAAGCCCACGGATAAACCCCGAGTGACATGTTAATTCGAAAAATCATGACCGTCTTTTCCAACGACATCGGGATCGACCTGGGTACAGCCAACACCCTGGTCTATGTCCGGGACGGCGGCATCGTTCTGCGCGAACCATCCGTGGTGGCGGTGCTGGCAGACACCAACAAGGTCCTGGCGGTAGGCATGGAGGCCAAGCGCATGCTCGGGCGCACCCCCGGCAACATCCGGGCCATCCGCCCCATGAAGGACGGCGTGATCGCCGACTTCGAAATCACCGAGGAGATGCTGCGCTACTTCATCCAGAAGGTTCGCAGCCGCAGCAAGGTCTTTCGCCCGCGGGTGCTCATTGCCGTGCCGTCGGGCATTACCGAGGTGGAAACCCGTGCCGTCAAGGAGAGCGCCCTGCGGGCCGGCGCCCGCGAAGTTCACCTGGTCGAGGAACCGATGGCCGCGGCCATTGGGGTGGGAATTCCCGTGCAGGAACCCTCCGGCCACATGATCGTGGACATCGGCGGCGGCACTACCGAAGTGGCCGTGATTTCCCTGGCCGGCATCGTCGAGTCCCGCAGCATCAAATACGGCGGCGACGGCATGGACAGCGCCATTGCCCAGTACATGAAACGCGCTTACAGCCTGCTGATCGGGGAACGCACCTCCGAGCAGATCAAAATCGAAATCGGCAGCGCCTACAAACTCGACGAAGAGCTGCAGCTGGAAGTCAAAGGTCGGGATCTGATGGGCGGCCTGCCCAAGACCGTCACCATCACCTCCGAAGAGATCCGCGAGGCTCTGATGGAACCGGTCACCCGCATTGTCGAGGCCGTCCGCATGACCCTGGAGCGTTGTCCGCCCGAACTGTCCTCGGATTTGATTGACCACGGCGTGGTCCTAGCCGGCGGGGGCGCCCTGTTGCGCGGTCTCGACCGCCTGATCATGGAGGAGACCGGCCTGCCCGTGACCATCAGCGACGATCCCCTCACCGCCGTGGCCAACGGCACCGGCATCGTTCTGCAGGAAATGGACACCCTCTCCCGTACCGTCCGCTCCTCCTCCAAACGCAACCGCCGCTGGTAGGCTCCGCCCGTGCGTACGGATACCTGAACGACCGGCAGGGGCCCTGGTCGGTTGCCGGTGGGACCAACGCTTCCGAAAACCTATCCGCATGCACCCTCCCACTGGCCAAGCCATTCTCGCCTTGAGCCGTTTCAACGCCAAATGGACGGCCCGCCATCGCCTGTTCCAGCGCTTTGCCCCGCCCCCCTGGTGGGCCCCCGGTCTGGTCATTTCCCCCTCTCTCCGCTACTACTACGAGCTTTATCTGCCCGCCGACGAATTCTTCCACGATCTTCTGAACCCGGCCCGCCTGTTCCTTCCCCACCCCTCGTGGATACCCTTTCGCACACCCTGCACGCTCGGTCAAGGACCTGCCCCCTGCCCCTTTCTTTCTCTACCGGATTATTGGCAAACCTGCCCAGCCTGCTTTGCCGGCAAACTCACCTTCAACCCCCAGGAGCTTCTGCCCCTGCTTTGCGCCATGGCCGACCCCCCCCGCTTCGGCACCGACCTCGGACGCTACCCCCAGCAGATCCGTCTGCTTCAACGCTGGCTGGCGGACACCCCCCGGCACTCGCTCAGGATACTGGACTTGGGATGCGGCACGGGCCACGGACTCTACGAGGTTGCCGAACTGGCCCAGGCTGCCGGCATCGCGGCAATCTCCGGCCTGGGAATCACCCTATCACCCCTGGAGGCCTGGATGGCCACCACCCGCCGTCTGCCCCATGATCCCGCCAGAACCCGCTCCCTTCGCGCCCGGAGCCAATTCCCCAAGCTCCACATCATCGCGGCGGATACTCTGGCCGTTCCGACCCGCCGGCGTTTCGATCTGATCATCTGCAATGGGCTGGCTGGCGGACGCTTTCTGAAGACTGTTCCGCAGCTGCGCAGACTGCTCGCCGAGATGAGCCGGATCCTGGCCCCTGGGGGGCTGGTCTGTCTGGCCAACCGCTTCCACGCCGGATGCCGCACCCCGCTGGATGAATTCATGAAAATGGCCGCCCACAGCGGCGGCTGGCAAGTTCGCGGCAAACCCAACCTCATCTGCCTGACTCCAGTTTCACACCCCTCCTAAAATGGGCCGGCCAACCCACACCCTGTTTGAATTCGCCACGAGTTGCGTGGATTAACCGCATGGCAAAGGTCGCTGGGTGAGCGGTTCGATGTTCGTTGCTGGCTTTGCGGTCAACCCCGCCATATCTTTAGTCGGGGTAGTTGCGATGCAACCAGCAAACAAGTAGAAGGGGAGGTAAGACCATGCCGCTATATATGGACATCCACAGAAATGTTGGCGGAATCACCCAAGAGGCGCTGGATGAGGCCCACAAAAAGGATCTGGCGATCCAGGCAAAGCATGGCGTGTCATTCATCAACTACTGGTACAGCGAGCCCGAGCGAGCCATATTCTGCCTCTGCAAGGCCCCCAGCAAGGAGGCGGCCGCGGCCGTCCATCGCGAAGCCCACGGCGGTATTGCGGACGAAATCATCGAAGTCAAGCAGGGCGTTTAAGCGGTCCGTGGGGTCGTTCAAGGAAGGGAAATCGGGGCAAAAAAAATGGTGGTAGGGAGTGGATTCGAACCACTGAAGTCGAAGACAGCAGATTTACAGTCTGCCCCGTTTGGCCGCTTCGGTACCC
>JBFJXC010000394.1:0-3634 GCA_041623325.1 Lentisphaeria bacterium
GACGCCGGCCAGCAGCAGCCCCACACCAGCCAGCCTCGTTAGGGTTTTCACCATCACCGGATTCAGCTCAGTTCCAGGGTCAGCGTCTGGGTGGGCTGGTCGCAGACTTCGGCGGGGCCGAAGTACTGGATGGGGCCGGGGTAGACATAATCCTCGTCCGTGGCCCACTGCTCGCGCTTGGCGGCGAAGGCCAGGAAGGGCTTGCCGTCCAGCTCCACCAGCGCTTTGCGGATCACCGGCTTGTCGTGGCCGTGGCGACGCTCCACATTCATGAGCATGGTCAGCGGAATGCCGCCGGCGATCCAGTCGCTGGCCGGCTTGTTCAGATTGCGGACCGAGGCGATGTAGCCGCTTTTGCCGGCCCCGACCAGCGCGGAGGCGGTGTAGCCCAGGCTGTAGCAGTAGTCGGCATCGAAATTGGAGGGCGCCGCGCAGCGGCCTTCATAGCCGAAGAAATGGTTCTGAGCGCTGAACTTGCCCTTGTACTTGCCTTCGTGCTTCCAGATCTTGAGCAGGTCGCCCACCATGTCGATCAGCAGCTTCTCGGTCTCGATCCGGGAAACCTGCACGTTGCCGTGCGGGTCGCGGTCCATCATCAGCTGCATCTGGATGTCTCCCGGCAGCGAACTGAAGGCCTGGCTGGAAGGCGCGGAGAGGCGGCTGTTGACGAACTGCAGCTTGTCGTCGGTGGTGTGCAGGTTTTGGAAGACCGCCTCGTTGGCGGCCAGCAGCTCGTTCAGCTCCGCAATCAGAATCTTCATCTCCGGAATGAACTCGATCAACCCTTCCGGAATCAGAACGATCCCGAAATTCTTGCCGGCTGCCGCGCGCTTGGCCACCACCGTGGCCATCTTCTCGACCAGGGACTTGAGGGTCTGCTGCTTGGCTTCCACCTCCTCGCTGATGATCGCGATGTTGGGATGAGTCTGCAGGGCGCACTCCAGCCCGATGTGGCTGGCCGACCGGCCCATCAGCTTGACAAAGTGCCAGTACTTCTGAGCCGAATTGGCATCGCGCATGATGTTGCCGATCAGCTCGCTGTAGACCTTGGTGGCGGTGTCGAAGCCGAACGAGGTCTGGATCTGCTCATTCTTGAGGTCGCCGTCGATGGTCTTGGGACAGCCGACCACCTGAATGTCCATCTTCTTCTGCAGGAAGTACTCGGCCAGCACGCAGGCATTGGTATTGGAATCGTCGCCGCCGATGATGACCAGGGCGCTGATGCCCAGAGCCTTGCAGTTGGCCCCGACTTTGTCGAAGTCCTCCTCGGTCTCCAGCTTGGTGCGGCCGGAGCAGATAATGTCGAAACCGCCGGTGTTGCGGTAGGCGTCCACGATCTCGTCGCTCAGCACCTTGTAGCGGTTCTCGATCAGACCGCTGGGACCGCCCAGGAAGCCGTAGAGCTGATTTTCGGCATTGAGGGCCTTGAGGCCGTCGTACAGACCGGCGATCACATTGTGGCCGCCGGGGGCCTGGCCGCCGGAGAGAATCACCCCGACCTTGATAGCGGCCAGCTTAGCCTTCTCGGCCGCCTCGAAGGTGGCCACGGGCAGCCCGTAGGTGTTGGGGAACATCTTGGCGATGACCTCCTGATCGGCCACGGACTCGGTCTTCTGACCCAGCACGACCTTGACGGCGGCGCCGTTTTTGGCCAGCACGGCCGGCAGTTTCGGCGTGTACTGGGCACGAGCTTTCTGCAGCGGGGAAATAGCCATGTCGATTCTCCTGATGGGTGGTTAAGCGGTCTACTTGCCTCTTGTCTGGCTCATGATCAAATAAGCCGGAAACATAACCCGGCAAAGGGAAAGCTCAAGGCTGCGGACCGCAAGTGCCAGTGGGCGCGGGGTCCGCGGCGGAAGGGGGAGGCGAGCCTAAGGCGGCCAGCCCACCTGGCCGGGCCTCAGTCGGGGCGGAGTTTGCGGAACAGCAGAGCCCAGACGATCAGCCAGCAGACAATCGCCCCCAGGGAGACGAGCAGGACAAAGGCCCCGCCCTTGTAGGCGACCAGGAACACGGCCGAGGAGGTCCACAGCCCCCCACCCATGAAGGGTTCGTGCAGAAGCTGTTTGTAGCCGAAGGCGGCCGGGGCCGAGGTTTCGCCCTTGGGATCGGTCACCCGCAGCAGGAGCAGCCCCGTCGCGGTCACTCCCATGGACTGGCCCATTTCCGCGATGGCCCGTTCGAACCAGAAATCCGGCAGCATGCGTTTGGCCAGCCACATCACGCAAAACACGTTCCACAGGATGCCGCCGAGGGCGATGATGGCAAAAGGGGCCAAACCGCTGGCCAGGGTCTCCAGGCGAATGGTGCTGACCGCCGCCACCACTAGGTAGTCCAGGGCCGTCCCGGCCAGGCGCTGCATCAGCTCATGGCAAATCGGCTGGTGCTTGGCAAAGCGCCCGATCACCAGCTGCACCAGCAGACCGCCGATCATGCAGAGGGGGAACAGCGGAAATGCCGAGAGCACCTTTCGGGAAGCCAGGGCGGGGATTAGGCTCTCAATCCAGACCAAGCCCTGTTTCAAACCGAAGCCCACCAGCACCGCGATGCCGATGATCGCCAGATGCAGGGCCAGGCTGTCGATCGAGTCGGGCGACACAGTCTGGTCGCCTGCGGACGGGCGCTTGTCGACCGGATAGATCCCCGCCACCTCCTCGGCCGACAGTTTCCTCTGGTCGGGCATGGCCGCGATGATGCCGCGCCGCGCCGCCCAGTTCACCAAGGCCATCCCGACAATGATCGCCGAGACAATGCCGACCGTGGCCGAAGCCAGGCCGTAATCCGCCCCCGCCTCCCAGCCCAGGCTGCCAAAGGTTTCACGCAAACCGCCGGCCGTCCCGTGTCCGCCCTCGAAACCGACCGGAACAATCACGCCCAGCAAATCCGGAACCGCAAACAGTGGCTTGAGCAGCAGGAGCACCAGACCGATGCCGACCACATACTGCCCCCAGGCCACAATCTGCCCGTAGGCCAGCTGAGGACCCGCTACCCGCCAGGCCACCCGCAACGAGGGGATCGTCACCCCCAGGAAAAGCGCCGCGAAGACAATGTTGATCAGGAATCCAGGCAGCCGGTTCCACCCCAGCGTCCAACCCGGCCCCAACTGGGGCCCGAACACCTGCATGGCCAGCAACCCCACCAGGCCGCCAATGACCGAGGCGGGCAAATACAGCCGCTGCAGCAGGCCGATCTTCACCCGCAACACCTTGCCCAGAACCAGCAGAACCGACAGACCGCAAAACGACATCACCACATCCATGACAACCCTTTCATCCAGACAAACTCGCCAAACGCGCCTGGACCCTACCCTCTTTACCGGGCAAGGGCAAATCCCCCTGCCACTAAACCGGGTCTTTTTTCCCCAAGATTTCCAAGGGCGCAAGAGGGGCGATCTATGGTAAGAGCGCTCAAGATTGGCAGTGCCCCCTCCCCCCTTGGAATCGCCGGTGGAAAGCGTCCCTTCCCAGGCTTCCATCGCCTCCGGGCGTCGGACTCACTCCTGGCCGGGAACGTGGCAGTCGGCATGGTGCAGAAGGGCATGGGTCCACTGCTCCAGGCGGTCGTAGTCCTCGGGTTTGAGTTTGGGGACCGGATGCCGACCCAGAGCCATCTTCAGCAGCAGCTTGCGGCGGGA
>JBFJXC010000395.1:0-3634 GCA_041623325.1 Lentisphaeria bacterium
AAAGCCATCGCCGCCTATCGACCGGCTCAGTCTCGGGACATGGGCGCACTGGCCCAGCTCTGCAAGCAATACGACGACCCAGCCCAAGCCCAGTTTTGTCTCTACAATCGGGACGGTGAGCTGGGGCTGGATTTTTATCTCGACAGCCCCGTGGTGCGAGTATTCGAGCAATCCCGAGACGATGTGCCCGGCAGCACCATGGCCACCGTCTGTCAGCAGATCAAAAAAGCCACGGCGCCATCCCACTTCTACTTTCTGGCCAAGCGGAAGAAGGACAACGCATGTGCCATGGTCAAGAAACTGACTGAGGCAGGCTTGCAGGCCGACACCGTGGCGGCCGACCGCAACTGGCTGGTTGTGGAAGCCAGACCGACACGTTGTCAGGCGGCGGATTCGGGCAGCATAACCTGGAAGGTCGTGCCACGCCCAGGCTCGCTGACACAGGAGACCTGCCCGCCGTGCAGCTCGGCAATCCACTTGACCAGCGCCAACCCCAAACCGGTACCCGTGTTATGGCTGGAATCGACCACGAAGAAGCGGTCGAAGACTTTGCCCTGATACTCCTTGGCAATGCCGACGCCCTGGTCTGTCACCACAAGCCGGATCATGCGATCGTCGGCCGGTTCCAAGGCGACCTGCACCGTGGTGCCGGGCGGAGAGAACTTGACGGCGTTGTGCAGCAAGTTGCCGAACAGGCGGCGAAGCAGAGTTTCCACGCCGGAGACATGCAGGTCCGGCTGGATTTGCGTAGACAAGGCAATGGTCTTGTCGTCGGCCAATAGCCTGATCTGCTCCAGGGCGTCCGCCAGGGTCCTGGAGACATCGACTGGGAGCGGAGAACAGTCGGCC
The DNA here is from genome assembly GCA_041623325.1 of Lentisphaeria bacterium. Classification (GTDB taxonomy): domain Bacteria; phylum Verrucomicrobiota; class Lentisphaeria; order Oligosphaerales; family JBFJXC01; genus JBFJXC01. The sequence continues at coordinate 850 of JBFJXC010000395.1, forward strand.
AGATGGCTGCCCGACCTGACCATGAGCAGCAAATCGTTGATGACGGCGGTTAGTCCGGCCACGTCTTCGATGGCGGAGGCGATGGCCTGCTGATACTCGTCGGGGGTGCGGGGGCGGCTCAGGGCCACCTCCAGATGCCCACGGATGGCGGTCAGCGGAGTTTTGAGCTCATGGGCGGCATCCCCGGAGAACTGCGAAATCCTGGCAAAGGAATTCTGCAGCTGCGCGAAGGAATCGTTCAGCTTTTGGGTCAGATCGGCCACTTCGTCGCCGGTGCCGGGATCGGGGATCCGGGCGGCGAGGTTGCCATGGCCGACTTGGTCGGCGACCGTGGCGATGGCTTGCAGAGGGCGGGTGATTTTGCCGCTGATCAGGTACCCGAAACCGAAGGCCAGAATCAGCACGATGCCCAGACTGACCGCGAACATCACCAGAATCTTCTCGACCAGTTCGACATGCCGCAGGTTGCTGACGAAGATGACATGCCGACCCTCCAGATGGCGGAAGACGAAGTGCCAATTCTCCGAGCCCTTGATCCCCCAGAACAGGCGATGCTTCTTGCCCCTCAACGCAAAGCGGCTCGGGTCGTCCACGAAGTCGTCACTCTTGTGGAGCAGTTGCCCTTTTCGCGTCACGACGGCATAGGCCAGATATCCCTCGGCATCCATAAAGGCCAGCTTGGCATCGATGGCTTGGACCACCTCGGCAGCCAAGCGGTCCTCGAAAGGGTTGGCCGCCAGTTCCCGGTCGATACTCCGGGCCACGAACTTCAGATCGACTTTTTCCGAATGCCGGATGTTGTTGGCGGTCTCCAAGGCAAACCCCAAGAGCACCACAAAGCTCAGGCTGAACAGGGCCATGCCGAACCAGCAGGTCAGCTTCAGGCGAAACGAGCGCATTCAGGACACCTTTAGAACATAGCCGACCCCGCGGACGGTCTGGATCAGCTTGGGCTCGAAATCGTCGTCGATTTTCTTGCGCAGATAGCGAATGTAAACGGCGACCAAGTTGGTGTCGCTGTCGAAATTCATATCCCAGACATGCTCGATCAGGGTGGTTTTGGTGATGACCCGGTTTTGGTTGCGCAGCAGGAATTCGAGCACACCGAACTCCTTGGCGGTCAGCTCGATCCGGTGCCCGGCGCGGTGCACCTCATGGCTGATTGGATCCAGGGTCAGGTCGGCGGCGGTCAAAACCGGGGTGGCGTCGGGGGTGTTTCGGCGGATCAGGGCGCGCAGCCGGGCCAACAGTTCGGCGAAAGCGAACGGCTTGGTCAGATAGTCGTCGGCCCCCAGATTGAGGCCGCGGACCTTGTCGTCCACACGGTCCTTGGCGGTCAGCATCAGGATCGGAGTTTGGCACTGGTTCTGGCGCAGGACCTCGGTCACCTCGAAACCGCTGCGGCCAGGCAGCATGATGTCCAGCACGATGGCGTCGTACACATCGTGGCGGGCCAGGCGCAGCGCCTCCTCGCCGTCGGCGGCGTAGTCCACGCTGTAGTGCTCTTCCCGCAATCCCTTGACGAGGAAACTGGCCACTTTTTGGTTGTCTTCTACAACAAGCACTCTCATAATCAACACCCAATGCCAATCAGGCAGCCTTTGGAATCGGAGCCAGCGCCCGACACAACCCTACTGCCTCAGCTGGACAATGCGAGGGCCCCTTTAGATTCCCAAGCATCAACCCCAAAGATTAAACCAAGCTTAAAAATTCATTGGAATTCCTTAATCTTGGCGGCCTGCCATCCCCGGCTGAACCCCTACCCGGCCCATTGGGTTTTTTCCTAAATGTGTCCTGGCAAATCACATTTGCCGCGAAACCGCTTAAGAAATCCGAACTCTTGGCCTATACTAATGGAGGGGAGAGAGGGTTGGCCGCCGCCACTGCCGGCCTAGCCACTGAGTCGAGCGCCGCGAACACATCCATAGGCGCTACACACGACCAATTTTCCGAAAGGAATTTTCCTATGGCTTTTCTGACGGTTGAACTGGAAAACGGTTCCTGGGATCTGGAGTTGACCGAGGTAGAGACGAGCATCGGACGCAGCCACCGGGCTATTATCCGAATCCGACAGGATCCCCGCATCAGCCACATCCACTGCATGCTCAGCCGACGCCCGGACGGGACATACCTGCGGGACCACAACTCCCACAACGGCACCTTCGTCAATGGCAAATGGCTGGCGGACGAGGAGGTCCTACTCAAGGACGGCGACCGCATCCGCATCGGCAAGACCCGTCTGCTCTTCCACGACCACGACTACGAGCAACACAAGCTGCTGGCCAAGATCCGCCACCTGCTTCACCTGGAGGCCGCCTCAGCACCAACTGCCCACCCGGTGAATCAATGCTAACCGACGAGCGTCCCCTAGGGCATGTGAATCAGTTCGTAAAGTAACGCAGATAAAGATAGCCGGTGCTGACTACCAGGCTACCGACCATGAACGGCAACCCGTACCGTGAAAAGTCCATAAAGCTTAGCTTGTACCTGTTGCGTTTGGCAATCTGGGCTACCACAACGTTGGCACTGGCCCCGATCAGCGTCCCGTTCCCGCCAAGACAGGCTCCAAGAGCCAAGGCCCAGAAAAGCGGCGCTTCGATACGCGTGTGCACCGCCGGATCAGTCACGGCCATCCCCATGGAAGCCGCAAACGAAGGGATGATGCTCTTGACCATGGGTATCATGGCAATGACCAGCGGGATATTGTCCACAATCGCCGACAGAATCGCCGCCCCCCAGAGAATGATGATGGCGGTCAGAAATAGATGCCCTTCGGTCACGGTCA
>JBFJXC010000396.1:0-3633 GCA_041623325.1 Lentisphaeria bacterium
CGGCGGCGCCAGCGTGGCCGCTGTCACCTTCGCCGCTGCCATGGCCGCCGCGTTCGACAAGGTGTACGACACCTACGCCGCCTCCGGCTACAGTGTGCCCAACTACACCAAACGCGACGTCGGGTTGTTCATCACTTCGGTCACCCTGGACCAGCGAGCCGACATCTACCTGTCCACCGACACCACCACCTACTCCGAAGCCGAGTACAGTTGGAAGACCAAGAATTACTACTCGCCGACCAGTTTCGACAGCAGCGACGAGATGGAAGCGACCATGGCTCACGAAATGTTCCACGCGATCCAGAACCAGAGCTTCACCGGCGCCGGCATGGGCGCCAACCGCTGGCTGATGGAGATGACCGCCGAGTACGCCTCCGACAAGGCGGGCTTCGATCCGCCACAGGCACTCGGCACAGCCTATAGGGCGGACCTCACGACGCCACTCGGGGCAATCAACCAGATCCACGAATACGCCTGCGCCCACTTTTTGGATTACATCTTGACGACTGGGGGTGGCACCTTCAAGGATCTGTGGATCAACAAGCTGTCGGGCAGCTACACCCCGCACGCGCGGCTTGCCAGTTACATCAAGGACACCTGCCACCTGTCCATGGGCCGGCTGCATGCGCGTTTCCTGGATGCCGTGCTGTTCGACACGGCAGTCACGGTTCCCCTGAGTCCAGTCACCACCTCCTCCTGGGATACGGGCAATCAGATCGACCAGATCGTCAGTGTTACCGGCAAGAACGCGATGGGCTGGCTGCAGACCAAGGCGGCGCCGTTCAGCGATTTTCCAGCTTCCGTGCTGGTGGAATTCCCCGCCGGAATCCCCCCCCAGACCAACGCCAAAATAACGGTTGCGGACGTGATGAGCAGACAGGTGGCCGGAGGCCGGGCCCCCTTGGGCTCGTTCTACTCCGGCAATACCCTGATGTTTGCCGTCGCCGACTTGGCCAAACGGCAGGACGCAATCTACGCGACCATGTACAACTACTACGGTAGCGAGACCAAATCCGCCCGGGTCACCATCCGCCCGATCACCGCCACTCTCGTCCACGAACCCACCAATCTCATGGCCAATGCCCCCTGTACCTTCACCGCGACCGTGGACATCGTGCCGCAGTCGGCCGTCCAGTTGAAAGTCTACTGGAAAATGGGCGATGATAGCCTCTGGCACACCGAGACCGTCCCTGCCACCACCCGCGAGTTCGTGCGCGAGCATACCTTCGCCAATCCCGATCCTGAATCCTTCGATGTGACGTTTGAGCTGCATGCCGTCGACGCCGATGGCAACCGCCGCAAGATTCTCGACCGCACCAAGACTGTCGCGGTTGCCGCTCATCCCGCCATTCAGATTCTGCCGGCTGTCATCGAGGCGGAGCAGGGCCAGCGGGTGACTCTGGGCGCTGCGCCCAGTAACGGGCCGGCCACTCCCGAATACGTTTGGACCTTTGGAGACAGCAGCGCTCAGGTGATCACCGATATACCCGCCGTGCAGCACGTCTATTCCCAAAGCGGTAATTTCGGGGTATCCGTCACCATGCGCGACACAGTGTTGCCCTCGCCGCTGCCAAACGCCACCGGCAGCGGCCTGGTACGCGTAAATCCACCACCGCACACAGTAGACCCACCGCCACAGACGGCCCCTCCAAGCGCCCAGGCCATCGACTACGCCACCCTCACCCGGGTGGACGAAACACGCTGGTGGGATGGCATGCGCGAGATCTACTACCAGGACGCCGCCGGCCGCAAACACGGCCTATACCGCACGTTGTTGCCCAATGGCAGCCCGTTGGAAATCGGCATGTACATCCATGGAGCGCAGGAAGGACGTTGGCAGATCTACTGGCAGGACGGAACCGGTCGAATCGAGCAGCGCCACTTCCACTGGAATCTGGCCACGCAGACCGACAGCTGGCCGTCCCCCAGTACCGCCATGGGTAGATTTACCGATGCGACCACCTTCTCGTTTGTCCCGTCCATTGAAGCCAGCGCCCAAGACTGGCCTGCCTGCATGGCTGGACTGGCTGCCACCATCATCTATGCCGACGGCGTCACGGTCGAGACGGTCACCTTTGATTCTAGCGGCCGGCGCGACGGCCCCTGCAGCATCATGCGGGACGGACAGCTGCTTATGCAAGGCAGCTTCGCCGTCGGCGTCAAAACCGGTTTCTGGATCTACTACCACTATGCCGCGACGGGCACCGCGACCGATGTTCTATCCCACAATCACAGCGCCGACCCACCCAACCACTTGGTCCCGTAGATGAATCAGGAGCCGCTCATGAACAGACAACCTCCAGCATTCCCCAGTCGATTCCGCTTGTTTCTGCTGTGCGCTCTGCTCGCCTCCTGCGGCCAACTTGCCGCCGCCACTCTAAGTGTGGGAAGTGTGAACGTGAATCAGTTCAGTCCGGGTGACGCGGTCCAGATCCCCGTGACCGTGACCGGTATCAGCCCGGAGGCCTTCACCGCCTTCACCGTCAGCCTGGCCTACGATACCGCCGGCCTGCGCCTGGACAGTGTGGTCCGCGGCGATCTCATCGATGCCACCGGTGCGGCCGCGGCCGCGGCCTATGCCCCCTATCTCTGGGCCCTGGAAATGGTCCAGGACCAGGCCGCTGGCACGCTTAACGCCGGCGGCATGGTCTTGCAGGCGTTGCCCGGCCAGAACACGCTGGCCGGCATGGCGGCCGCACTGGCTACCGAAGATGCCGGCGTTCTCCTGTGGCTGAACTTCACCCTCGTGGACGTGCGCGCCGCCAGCGTGAGCGTGGTGACGGGGGGCATCAACGAGCGAACCGCACTGGTCCACGAGACGACTGGAACCATCGCCACCCTCCAACCCGCCGAAGCCGACCTCACCCCGGGCGGCACCAGCCTGGAAGGCATCACCAAGGCCTGGGCCCAGAAATGGTTCGGCACCGACACCTGCGACGACCAGGCCGATCCTGACCACGATTGGCGCACCAATCTGGTCGAGTTCCAGGAACAGACCGATCCCACGACAGCGGACCAGCGCTTGGTCTTCAAGCCGGGCTGGAACATGATCGGCTTCTCCTCCGTGCCTGAAACTACAACGGCGGAATGGGTGGAAGCCACCAATGCCGCCCACGTCCACAACGGCGGTGCCGGGATGCTCGTCGTCAACGTCATCTACCACTTCGACAGCTCACTCGGCCACTACTGCCGCACCACCGGCTTCGACGGGTTGCGCGGCTACTGGGTGTACGCCTTCCAGGATGGCGAAACGGTCAGCACCGGGGTGCCCGTCGCTGCCGACTGGACTTTCCCCGACGCTACCGGCTGGCAGTTGGTCGCTCCGCCGGCCGCCTTGGCTGCCCGGCAGCTCCCGCAGGATGTCGACGCTTGCTTCGGCTGGGACGCCGCTAAGCAGCTTTACCTCGGCGACATCGTTGAACTCCTTCCCGGCCATGCCTACTGGCTGGCGCGCTGATCAGGTGATCAAGCTTCGGGCAAGGGGGGGCGGTTCTGTTTAGCCGGACGCCATCCAGGCGGCAGGGTACGCCCTTAAAGAGGATCCGGTTTCCTACCTGATCGAGTCGTTGAAATCAGCGTTGGTCGGATTGTTGGGGGACCACGTTGCCCCGGGGTCAGGTCATTCTTGCCTCC
>JBFJXC010000397.1:0-3633 GCA_041623325.1 Lentisphaeria bacterium
ATCCACAGCAGCGAACGCGTCATGCCGCCGGCCTGCAGTCTGGGCCAGGCCGCCGGTCTGGCCGCGGCCATGGCCGTGGAGACGGGCATGTTTCCCGCCGCTCTCGATGGCAAGGCGGTGCGCCGGCGCCTGGTCGAGGCCGGGGCGTACCTGTAGCGTATTGTGACGAATGAATCGTGAGTGGTGGACGGCGGGGGCGCAGGTTTCAGTGTTCAGGGTTAAGCCCCGCCTCCGGCATAAATGCCGGAGTGAGCAAGAGCGCTGAAACCTCCCTCCGTCCCCATTCACACGCTATAGTATGCGCTGAATTCAAGCCATTGTGTAACACGCGAGCGCATCGATGCCCTTCCAATCCGAAATCAAACGCACCGGCAGCCTCCTGGTCGTCTCCGGTCCCAGCGGTGCTGGAAAAAGCACCGTCTGCCGCCCGGTGGTCCAAGAGGATCCGAACCTGCACTTCTCCATCTCCTGCACCACCCGACCCATGCGAACCGGCGAGACCGACGGGGTGGACTACCACTTCGTCGGACGGGAGGAGTTCGAGCGACGGGTGGCCGCCGGCGATTTTCTGGAGCACGCCGAGGTGCACGGCAACTTCTACGGCACCCTCAAGCAGGAAGTGCAGCAGTATCTGCAGCAGGGTCAGGACGTGCTGCTGGACATCGATGTGCAGGGGGCCCGCCTGATCCGCCAGAACGTGGCGGGCACCGACTTGGCCGACTCCTGCGTCTATATCTTCATGGGGCCGCCATCGCGGGCGATTCTGGAAAAGCGGCTGCGCGGCCGCGGCACCGACGCGGACGAGGTCATCGCCCGGCGTCTGCGCAATGCCGAGGGCGAGCTGGCCGCCTGGGGTGAGTACGACTACCTGATTATCACCTACACTCCGGAATCGGCCATAGCCGACCTGCGCAGCATTCTGGCGACCGCCCGCTTGGCCACGCCGGCTGTCGATCCGAAAAGCCTGTGGCCGGATGGGTGAGGCTGGACAATGGACAATTAGTCCGACACCCTGACACCTGAACACTGAACACTGGAAGCTGCCATGCCCAACACCAGCTGCATCGCCCTGGGAGTGACCGGCTCCATCGCGGCCTACAAAGCCGCCGACCTGACCAGCAAGCTGGTGCAGGCCGGACACGACGTGCACGTGCTCATGACCGGCAGCGCCTGCGAGCTGGTCCAGCCCCAGACCTTTCTGACCCTCTCCCGCAACCCGGTCACTACCCAGCTCTGGAACCTGCCCACCTGGCAGCCCGAGCACATCGCCCTGGCCGACAAAGCGGAAATCCTGGTCGTGGCCCCGGCTACGGCCAACTTCATCGGCAAGCTGGCTAACGGCATCGCCGACGATGCCCTGTCCACCTACGCGCTCTCCCATACCGGACCCGTGCTGGTGGCCCCGGCCATGAACCCCCGCATGTGGCAGCATCCCGCCGTGCAGGCCAACGTGAAAACCCTGAAAGCTCGCGGCGTAGTCTTCGTGGAACCAGCCGAAGGCCGGGTGGCCTGCGGCGAGGCCGGCACCGGGCGTCTGGCCGACGTGCCCGAAATCCAGCGCGCCATCGAGGTTCAGCTGGCCTGCCGATCCCTTAAGAAGTCCAAGCAGAGTCCCAAGCGCATCGTCATCACGGCCGGTCCCACCCGGGAGGCGATCGATCCCGTCCGCTTCCTCTCCAACCGCTCCTCCGGCAAGATGGGCTACGCCATCGCCGAGGTGGCCGCCGCGGCCGGGCACGACACGGTCCTGATTTCCGGGCCCGTCGCTCTGCCGCCGCCGGCCGGATGTCGGACGATCGACGTGACCAGCGCCGCCGAGATGGCGGCGGCCGTCAAGGCCGAATTCGCCGAAGCCGACCTGCTGATCATGGCCGCGGCCGTGGCCGACTACCGCCCAGCCGACTGCGCGAGCGACAAGATCAAGAAGGGCGAAGGGAATCTGACCCTGGAGCTGGTTCGCACCGAGGACATTCTCCGCTCCCTGGCCGATCTCAAGAAACCGGGTCAGGCCATCCTGGGTTTCGCGGCCGAAACCCGGGATTTGGAAACCAACGCCATCGCCAAGCTCAAAGCCAAAAAGCTGGACTGGATCGCCGCCAACGATGTCGGCCGCGCCGACATCGGCTTCGAATCCGACCGCAACGAGATCACCCTCTTCGCCACAGACGGCACCGCCACGCCCCTGGGTCGGCACTCCAAGCTGCAGTTGGCCGCCAAGCTGCTGGAAGCGGTCGCCGCAAGGAAAAACCGGTAGCCGAATTCAGTCCCGAGTAACAAGAGCCGGGAGCGGGAAGCCCCAAGAGTCAAACGTCAAACGGAAACAAGTTTAATCCGCGAGTTTTGGTATTCTTAATGCCTTGCCTTTTAGTGGGTTGCGCATGGCATCGTTTGGCCGGAAAGTGCGGCGTGTGAGTCATTAGCACCTTCGGTTGCCCCCTGTTCACCTAAGGGGCCTCCGGGAGTCGTTTTAGGACCAAACCGGTGCGGCAGGGCAGATAGACCTGCAGGCAGTTGCGCATCTCTCCGTGCTCGGAGCAGGGGCGGGTGAAGTAGCGCTGGCCGGCCGCGACCCGGTCCTGGCCTCCGAAGCGGCGTTCGTCCGTGTTCAGAAGCAGCTGGTATCCGCCCGGAGGCATTGCCACGTGATAGTCGCTGACCGACTTGGTGGGATGGAAGTTGAGAAGGAAGGAAAAGGGGCCGCGGTCGAAAACGATGATCTTGTCGTCCTCGTGCAGGTAGTGCAGGTAGGGGTGGGAGCTTCCCAGGGCGCCGGAGTCGGCCAGCAGGCCGATCATGGCCTGGTCGAAGTCGGCCATGTAGCGGTATTTGAGCGTTTGGTCGTCCCGCAGGTGCCAGAGGCGCCGTGCATAGTGATAGGACCAGTTGTTGCCTTCGCGGGGGAAATCCACCCACTCGGGGTGGCCGAATTCGTTGCCCATGAAGTTGAGGTAGCCGTTGCCGGCGGTGGCCGCGGTGATCAGCCTGAGCATGTTGTGCAGGGTGATTCCCCGTTCGATGGCCAGATCGGTGTCGGAGACGCGCATGGCCGTGTACATGGCCGCGTCGGCCAGCTCGAAGATCATGGTCTTGCCGCCGACGATGGCCTGGTCGTGGCACTCCACATAGCTGATGGTCTGCTCGTCGGCCCGGCGGTTGGTCAGTTCATGCCAGAGGTGGCCCATGTGCCAGTTCTCGTCGGAGACTTCCTTGACCAGCTTGAACCAGCAGTCGGCCACTCCCATGGCCAGGCGGTAGTCGAAGCCCAGTCCACCCTCCTGGAGAGGGGCGGCCAAGCCGGGCATGCCGCTGACATCCTCGGCCACGGTGATGGCATCCGGCCGGAGGGTGTGGATCACCTTGTTGGCCAGGGCCAGGTAGACCACGGCGTCTTCGTCGACGGAGTCGTCGAAGTACTGGTCGTACCGGGTGAAGGCCTCGCCGAGTCCATGGTGGTGGTAGAGCATGCTGGTGATGCCGTCGAAGCGGAACCCGTCCACACGATACTCGTCCAGCCAGAAACGGCAGTTGGAGAGCAGAAAGTGGAGGACTTCGGGCTTGTGGTAGTCGAAGCAGCGTGAGTCCCAGGCCATGTGATGGCCGCGGCCGCCGGCGTGGAAATACTGGTAGTCGGTG
>JBFJXC010000398.1:0-3602 GCA_041623325.1 Lentisphaeria bacterium
GTGGAACGTGGGATGTGGAACGTGGGATGTGGAACGTGGGATGTGGAACGTGGGATGTGGAACGTGGGATGTGGAACGTGGGATGTGGAACGTGGGATGTGGAACGTGGGATGTGGAATGTCACCACCGGGCTCGCCCCGGTGGAATGCTGATTGAGCTGGCAGAATAAGGAAACCTCCTAACGCCAAACGCTTGACGTTCAATTCTCAAGTGACGTGACAACTGATCACCAGGATTTGACATAGGAAATCTGGGGTCGGAAGAGCCTCGAAGAGGCGAAGGCGTGTAGAATGCAGAGCGAGACCTGAGCGACCCGGGCGAAGCCCGGGACTGCCGAGCGCGCAGCGCGGTGGGGCTTCAGCCCCCGGAAAACGGATTTTGTATTTGGCACCCCGAATGGGTGCAGGCAGTATCGCAGTTGTGATTGCCAAAAAAAACTTGACCAAACGCACCGCAATCGAAGGAGCAGAGACCATGAAACGAATCGGACTCGTGTCGGCCGCGGCCATGCTCAGCCTGAGCAGTCTGGCTGGAACAATCGAGAGCCAGGGAATCCTGGGCAATTCCGGCGTAGAAGGTGAAAACTTGGTCACGTTCGGCCGCATGGACATGCGACATGTGGGCATGGGCGTGGTTGCCGATGATCAGGGGGGGCTCTGGGACCGCGCCGGCAAAGGCACCCTGAACCGCTATTCGCTCGACGGACGGCTTCTGGGCCAGTACAAGATGCCAAATGAGGAAGGACATCTGGACACCATCGTCCGCAGCGGCAACGATCTGGTCGCCTTGGTGCGCGATAAACTGTACCGATTGCCGCTAGACGCCGCCCCCGGCAGCAAAATGGAGCCGATCAAGACCTCGATCCAGAAACCCGAATATCTCGCCGCCAATAGTTTGAAGGGCAAGCTGGTCGTGCGCAGTGGGGATGGAAAGATCCACCTGCTGGATCCGGCCAGCGGGCAATCCGAACTCTACGGTAGCCTCGAGGGCAATTACTGCAATGGCATCGATGTGGGGGAGGACGGCAACCTTTATGTCATTCTAAGGAAATCCGCCCACAAACTGGTCGATGGACAGGAGGTCAAGAACGAGAATTGGCCCAAGGGGGTGGGCGGCAAGCGGGAAAGTGCCGCCGAACGGATGCAATGTTTTGGCGACAGCTGGCTCGGACATGCCTGGCATGGCACGGTCAAGCGCTACGATCGGAACCTCTCGCCGGCACCGGGTGTGGTGCTGGGCGGGGCCTCCGGACATTTCATCGGCCATGTGGAGCAGAATTCCGAGTTGATCAATGGCCGGGGCACGGCACGCCTCGGGGAGGCGGCCTTTGCCATTAGCGGCTTCGGCGGTATCATGCATCTGGCCCAGTGGGACCCCGAAACCAAGAAAATGACGTTGCTGCGCCGCATCGGCGCCATGCCCGAACTCACCTGTCTGGCCCTGGACAACAAGGGCAATATCTGGGCCGGAAGCGGGCGCTGGGACTGGAATGCCGGGCCCCTGACGCCGCAACGCCACGGCATCAATGCCTCCGAACTTGGCCAGGCCGCCATGGTCGGCGATGCCATGGTGGCCCCCATCTGGCTGCATGGAGAGCCGGGAATTGCCATCGGCCCCATCGACAAGGAGCCCAAGGAACATCGCCTCGGCAAGAAGATCGATCTGCTGCGCGGTTTTGTCGGCACGGCCGTCTACCCGAAAAATCCAGATGGCTCGGGCCCCCAACAGATGTTGGTGGGCGATCCCTACGGGCACGCCCAGTTGTTCGAAATCAACATGTCCGGTCGCGACATCCTGCGGGCCAACCTCGGGGACGTGCAGCTGAAGACCGCTCGGAAGACGTTGCGCTGGACGACCCTGGGCATGAAGTCGCCCGCCACCTTGCTGGCCGCCGCGGATGGCCAGGTGATTGAATTCGAACGGGACGGTTTGAACTGGCGGGAGACCAAGCGCTGGAGCTCCTGGGGCGATGCTCCCGCCGACTCGTTCGGCAAGACAATCTACCTGTGCGCCGCCGACGGGCAGCTGTGGGTGTCCGACACCGACCGCCAGCGCGTCCTCTGCTTCAATCTGGCCGATGGCGCGTTGCTGGGGCAGTTTGGGCAGACCGACACGGCCGGGACCAGCCAGCAGCAGTTGTCCGGCCCGGAAGTCGTCGCCGCCAGCGGCCAGCGGGCCGTCGTCTACGACGCCGGCAACCAGCGTCTCATCAAACTGTCCCTCAGTAAATAAGGAGCCGATTTCATGAACCGATTCGCCACCACATCTTTTGTTTTCGTTTTAACCTGTAGTCTGACCTTTAATGCCGTAGCCGACAGTCCCCCGTGGCGCCTGATGTTCGAGGAAGCCGGTAGGGCGCTAGGCAACAAGGACACGGCGCTGGCCCTGCGCTATTACGAGCGGCTGGTTGCTGCCGGGGAGGCGGGCGACCTGAACCACAACGCCCGGGTCAACCTCGCCAACAAACTGGCCATGTGCTATCTGGAGCTGGGCAAGCTCGACGAGGCCGAGGCGGCCATCGCCCAGGGGGCCGCCATTACTGGCCGGGTCCATCCCAACGAGAGCAATTCGCTGGAGATGGTCCGGGCCGAGATCCTGATCGCCCGCGGCCAGTTTGCCGAGGCCGAGCAGAAGATGGTGAACCTGCTGAAAAAGAAGCCGCACGAATTTGGCAGCACGCTGCGCGACCGGGCCAACCTGCTATTGGGAGAAAGCTTGCTCAAGCAGCAGCGCGGCTCCGAGGCGAAGCCAGTGTTGGAGCAGGTCTTGAAGAGTCGGGATCGCAACCTCAAAAAGCAGGCAACGGATTGGTTGAAATCCGTCGAGTAGTGTCGGTCGGTATGAATCAGGGCACCCGCGGTTGGGTGCGTGCCTTTAGCACGCTTTTTTTCTCCATTATTGGGTAACTGGTTGGCAAGTATGCCGGGAAACGGGACTCGAATGTCATCGACCCGGAGGATTCGTCTTGCGTAGTCGTGCCCCGTAATCGTCTCGCGAAAACCCCGCTTCGGTACACGACGACGGTGCACGACAACGGTACACGAGACCAAGTCTTATTCTTGGATCAATAGCATTAGACGGCGGTCTCAAGGATGAATCGAATTACTGGGACAGCCCCTGCCGGGATTTCACTAAGTCGGAATTTAAATGTGAGTTGGTTTTTTTTACTGCGGTCGGGACGCTCGCAGCAATATCATCAAGATAGGAGAGAGTTGTGAACGGTTCTTTATTCAGAAAATCAGCTTTGACCTTGGCGGCGGCCTCCCTGGCGGCGAGTCTGCCCCTTCGGGGGGACAACATGATCGGCCGTCAGACCCAGAACGAGGGGGTCTATGCCGTTCCCGCCCCCAAGGCGGTCACCATCGACGGCGACCTGGGCGAATGGGATCTGTCCGGCAGGATTTGGTCCTTTGCGGATATCGCCATCCGCGAGCGTTTCTCCGTTAAAACCGCCGCCATGTGGGACCGGGACCATCTCTACCTGTCCTTTCTCTGGAAGGATCCTATGCCGCTGAACAGCGCGGTCGATCCCGATTTCAACCCCGGCAAAGGATGGCTGGCCGACGCCGTCCAACTGCGCGTCCTGGCCGACCGGCAGACCA
>JBFJXC010000399.1:0-3591 GCA_041623325.1 Lentisphaeria bacterium
AGCCCTTCAGCAGCCATTCGGCCGGCTTGATGGATGCCGAGCTCCGGGGGGTTGCCTCTGGGTGGCTGAGGGCGCTGGCACCAAGTCTTTGCTCGGCCAGTAGCTGGTTGAGGATCGTCCGGTCGCGCTCCACCAGGTTGAGGCGTTTGGGGGATTTCAACATATTCTTGAGGAATTCGGAGTAGACCAGCCCGTCGGAAATGCCGGTGCCGGCCGTGTCGGGGCGGACGACATGGGCGGCCATCCGGAAGTCCTCCCTCCAAAGACAATTCAGCTTGCGAACGATGTTCACGTGTCGGGTCCTGATATTCCCCGCCAGGTCCTGAACACGGATTTGAATGGTGTTGACATCCGGCTCCAAAACAAGGCGATGGTTGAAACGGTGGAAGGTGGTGCCCGCTTCGGGAATCGGAATGTTATGCAGCTTGCCGTTGAGGTGCAGGCCGATGCCGCCGATGCCGCTGGTGTCCTGAACCAGGGCGTCCAGCAAATACATCTCGGAGGTTACCATAATGGTCTGGTCGATTTCGGGGAAAAGCTTAAGCAGGGGCGCTTCCACGTCCGCTTTGGGCAAGGGGGCAAGGGGGGAGGCAGCGGTATCGCACAGTTGGAGACCGGGGGCCATTGCGCCGGGGCGGGCGTTCCAGGTGGAACGGGACAATTGGTCTTGGCCCAAGTCGATGCTGGTCTGGTTGCCGGCCCGGTCCCGGGCCTCCACCCGAAGGCGGTCGCCCGCGCCCAACTCCACTTGTTTTTCGAAGGAGGCGCTGTCCGGCGTCAGTTGCACGGAAATGCCGTTGATGCGCACCGAGGCCAGTTCGGTTTGGTCGTGCACGGCCACCTTGACCGCGGTCGCGGTTCCGGCTTTCAGGGGCTTGAACGATATCGCCGGACCTTGGAGGTCAACCACCACGGTTTTCTGCCAGCGGCTCCGGCCTCCGGCCAGATCCTCCGCCTCCACCTGCACAATCTGACGCCCAGGAGCCAGAGGCAGGCGATGGTCCAAGTGAAAGGTCTCGAGCGCCTGCTCCACGTAGAGGCGCTCCTGGTTAACCGTCACGGCGGATACCCAGTTGGGGCTCGAGATCAGCCCCTTCAGCATGAGATGCGGCTGCACCAGGTACTCAATCTCCGGGGACGTGTCCAGATTCAGCTGGGGGGGGCGGGCTTGAAGCTGCCCGTTGAGGCGCCGCCTCTCCAACTTTTTTCGGCGAACCTGGTTTAGGTAGTGCCAGGCCCGGGCGGACTCGACGCTGTTGAGCGAGGCCAGCAGTTCGGTCTCCGCTTGGTCGTAGTCGCCCAGATAATAGCGGCAAATTCCCAGTTCGCGGTGCGGGAAGTAGTCGTTGAGGAAATGGAGTCCGTAGGTTTTTTTGCGGCGCTGATCCAGTGGCGCCGGAAAAATGGCCCCGGGTTGGCGGCCGATGGCGATGTTGAGATTTTCGATGGCTTTCGGCCAGTCGTCCCGTCGGGAGTAGGCCAGCCCACGTTCGTAAAAGGCCCACCAGGTGGGGCGTTTGATTCGGGGCAAAGGCTTGGACGCGGCATCGGGGGCCATGGAACCGTTGCCGTGCCGGCAGGCGGGCCCGCCCAGGAAAATGGCCAGAGCCGACACCCAGGCGATCAGATGTCGGACACTCAGGCTGGCGATTTGTGGCTTCAGGGGGGGCACAGATTCCTCGCGCTACTCGGCTTCAACCGCCATCAGTGTGCCGGCGGCAAGGGTTCGAGTCAGATCGGTTACTGGCTCGACAAGCTCGGCCACCGCCGAGAAACGGCCCAGTTCCACTACCCGGGCTTGAGCCAGCGGGGTCTGGCGCAACAGTGCGCGCAGCGGTGTGGCCGCATCCGGTTGCTGGAAAATCAACAGCCGCTGCCCCCCCACCAGGCCGTGGTACCGGCCGATGGTCAATTCAATTCGGTTGTCCGCGGTCGCCCTGATCAGACCTACGGTCCGCCGGGCCTGCCGCAGGGTGGCCGTCAAGTCCGAGCAAATTTGCTCGAGAAGCGTATTGGCGCTGTCGCCGTCCCGGAAGCGCCGGGAGACCACGGCCATGACTTCGGAGGTCTGCACGTCCACCAATTTCAAAGAAATCTCGGTATAGGATGGGTAAACCTCGATCAGGGGCTTCACCAGGACGGAGGCGGGCCAAATCAGCCCCAGCTGCAGCCGAATGGTCGCATCCCCGATTGGCGATGCCGCCAGTTTCTGCTCGGTCAAAATTTGGGCCAGGTGATCGCGGTCCACAACCGGAAAGTCCCCCCTGGCCTGCATGGCGTGCAAGATTCGTCTGCGCCACAGGTCTGCCTGCCCCAGTCGCGTTTCGACCTGAACCGCCGGCTCTGCGGCCAGAAAGAGCATGATGACCGGGGGGGTCTGCCAGGAAGCGGCGGTCTTCCCCTGCTTCCCCAGAAACTCATTCAACTCGTTGACGAGCTTCAGGGTCTGAGCGGTCTGCGCATTCTCCAGCTGGATATCCGCTTCGGCGGCGCGCTTGGTCAAGTAGAGGGCCATTTCGTCCTGGGGGTGCAGATCCAGGGCCATCTGCAACGTGTTCCTGGCTTGCTGGGTTTCGCCTGACTTCAGTTGGGCTAGGCTGTAGTTGGTCAGGTAAGCCGAGGGGATGCCCGTCTCGGAGCGTTTGATCTCCCGCAGCCCCTGGGCGTACAGGGCGCTGGCCTCTTGGGAATTCCCCTTGCGCAGGAAGAGCTTGGCCAGGGTGTCCACGGCGCTCAGCCGCTGGAAGTCGAAGAAGGAAGCCTCGGACACGGCATGGTGCAAGGTGGCTTCGGCCTCCTCCGACTGGTTGGATTTGAGCAGGATCATCCCCTTGCTCAGCAGAAAAGGCAACTTGTGGGCGGCGTCCGCCTCCCAACGGGCAATTAGAGCCGAGGCGTCCGGCATGCGGTTCTGCGCCATGAGGGATAATATTTGCAGATGGCGGGCATACTCCTGCCCGCCGCGGGCCGTCTCCAATTCCTCGATGAGCGCCCTCAGCGGTTGGGATTGGTTCAGCTGCAGATAGCAGAGACCCAGCGCATAGCGAGCGGCTAGGTTGCGGGGTTCCTTTTTTATCAGCTGCTCCAGCAGTGGGGCGGCGTCGGCATGGCGGTCGGTTGCCAGGTAGGCCTCAAGGGATCCGATGGAGCTGCCGGTTTGGCGCAGGCGGGGGGAAAAGTACGCGCCAAGGCCCAGCACTCCCAGTGAAATCAGAAACAGGCAGGCCCGCTTCCAGGACAGGGGCGCCATCCGTTTCAGCCGGACGGCTCTCAGATCGGCCAGTAGTTCGCTGACCGTGGTGTAGCGTTCGTGGCGGTTCCTGGCCAGCATGCGGAGGGTCAGGGCCGCCATTTCCCGGGGCAGCCGCGGATTAATGGTCCTGGGGTTTTGCAGGGTGCCGTAGCGATGGCGGTTGGCCATTTCGTGGGCACTCTTGGCCGCATACGGCAGTTCGCCAGTCAGCATCTGGTACAGGGTCACCCCCAGCGCATAGATGTCGGCGCGCTGGTCCACGTCGCGGGCATCGGCGAGTTGTTCTGGAGCCATGTAGAGAGGTGATCCCAGGCTCAGGCGAGCCCCGGTCATCTCAG
>JBFJXC010000400.1:0-3589 GCA_041623325.1 Lentisphaeria bacterium
GGATGCACGTTCACATCCACCTGGTCCACGGGCACGTCCAGATACAGGACCACCGGGGCGTAGCGCCCCCGCATGACCAGGGTGTGATACGCCTCCCGAATGCCCATGAAGACCGTCTCGGCGGCCGCGGGTCGACCGTTCACAAAGATGCGCTGCTCGCGCCGGGTCGAGCGCGTGAGCCCAGGCCGGGCCACGTACCCCTTCACCGTCACGCCGGACTCCTGGTAGTCGACCGGCAGCATGGCATCGTACACCTCCCTGCCCAGCAACATGGCGATGCGGGTGCCCAGCTCGGTGGCCGAACTGACCTGGAGGACTTGGTGGCCGTCGGCGCTCAGCTCAAATGCGATTCCCGGGTGGGCCAAGGCGTGCAGCAGGATGATCTCTTGGATGTGGGCATCCTCGGTGGCCTTGCTCCGCAGGAACTTGCGGCGGACGGGCAGGTTGTGGAACAGGTGCTGGACACGGATCGTGGTGCCCCCCGGACAGCCGCAATCCCGCACGTCCCGCAACTGCCCGCCTTCCACCAAGACCTCGGTGCCGGCCACTGCCTCGACTTGGCGGGTTTGGAGCTGGAAACGGCTGACCGAGGCGATGCTGGGCACGGCCTCCCCACGGAAGCCCAGGGTGGAAATCTGCTCGATGTCCCGGCTAGCGCGGATCTTGCTGGTGGCGTGGGCTTCCAGGCAGAGCAGGGCGTCGTCGCGATCCATGCCGCAGCCGTTGTCGGCGACATGAATGAGGTTGGCCCCACCCTGCAAGGTCTTGACGGAGATCCGGGTGGCCCCGGCGTCGATGGCGTTTTCCACCAGTTCCTTGACGACGGAGGCGGGCCGTTCGATGACTTCGCCGGCGGCAATGCGGTTGGCGACTTCGGCAGGGAGGATGCGTATCCGGCTCATTGAAGCGGGGGGCTGGAGGGCCGTTCCGCCGTGGCCGTTTCGGGTTGGTGCAGCAGCATGGCGGTGCGGACGAGAGTCTGGAAGGCTTTCAGGTCGCGCAAGGTGTCCAGATCGGGAGTGGAAATCTGGGTCAGGATGGAGGCGCCCATGGTCTGGAAGGCCTTGTCCAGATGGGCCATGGCCTGGTTCTGGTCGCCCAGGCGGGCATGGATGCAGGCCAGGGAAAAATTCAGGGTTTCATCCTCCGGGGCAACTGGCAGCACCCGCTGTATTTCGAGTAGGGCTTTGGGATATTTTCCCTGGCGCATCAGGGCCACCCCCAAGTACATCCGGAGCATGGGGTTGTCCTGCTCGGCCAGATCGAAATAACGCCGCAGACGGGATTTGGCCGCCTCGTAATCCTTCTGGATGAAGCAAACGACCCCCATGGCGGCCAGAGCCTGCTGGTTGTCCGGTTGCTGTTCAAGGGCGGCCTGGTAGACTTTGGCGGCGGCTTCGTGGTTTCCCGCGTTCAGAAACTGCTGCCCGTTCGTCAGGAGGTCGGACAAGCCGGTGTCGTGGTCCGACCAGTTCAAGCCGCGGCGTCCCGCGGCCAGAGGGGGCACGGCAAAGGCGTCGGGGGCGGCCAGGGTCCGGGTGTTTCGCAGAGAGGCCAGGCTGGTCCGGTTGCGTTGGGTTTCGACCACCAGCGAGGTGAAGAAAACCGTCATGGCCAGGCAGATCAGAAGAATCAGAACGTTGGGATGGATTTTCATGAATGTTTCTTCGCCAAGAAATCGGGCGTCCAGGTGAATTTTCCCGGGAAACGGCTAAACTACCTTGCTCCAATATAAACCGTCAAAATGCGTGCAAACAATAGTGCCCACTAAAAGGGAGTGCAACCTGTTTATGAATGCCCAGCCGATTTCCAAGCCCTTCATCGATATTGCCAGCGGATTCTCCCTCGACTTGTCCGGAATGGATCTGGACGCGAAAGCGGTTCAGACCCTGGTCGACAGCGGCGCTCTGGCCCGTGCGCACGAGGAGATGCGGAATCTGGAAGCCGGGGCCATCAAGAATCCGGACGAGAACCGTCAGGTGACCCACTTTACCGACCGCCTCAGCTACGTGGGTTCGGATGTCTACAAGTCGGTCGAGCAGGTTGCCGAGAGCGTGCGCAGCGGCAAGCTGACCGTGTCGGGCAACCCCGTCGAGTACGTGGTTATCAACGGCATCGGCGGTTCGGCCCTGGGGCCGCAATTGCTGCATTTCGCCATTCACGGACCCTACTGGAACGAACTGGCGGCCCGCAACGGCTATCCGCGCCTCTACTTTCTGGACAACACCGACCCGGCCGGCATTGTGGACGTGATGGCGGTGGTCGACCTGGCCAAGACCATGGTGGTGACCATCTCCAAGTCCGGGGCCACTCAGGAAACCAAGAACAACATGCTGGCCTTCGAGGCCGCCTACGCCGCCAAAGGCCTGGTTTTCGGCCGGCACGCCGTGGCGGTGACCATGGCCGGCAGCCAGCTGGACCGGCATGCCAAGGGCAACGACTGGTTGGCCGTCTTCCCCATGGCCGACTCCATCGGCGGCCGCACCAGCGAGACCAACATTGTCGGACACGTCCCGGCCGCCCTGGCGGGGATCGACTTCGCCCGTTTCGTGGCCGGCGCCCGGCACATGGACGACCTGACCCGGGCCGAAGGCCTGGCCGACAACCCCGCCTATCAGCTGGCCACGGCCTGGTACGTGGCTGGCAACGGCAAGGGCGACCGCAACATGGTTGTGGTTCCTTACTCCGACCGCCTGGTCCTGTTCGCCAAGTATCTCCAGCAACTGGTCATGGAAAGCCTTGGCAAGGAACTGGACCTGGACGGCAAGGTTGTGCATCAGGGGCTGAGCGTCTACGGCAACAAGGGCGGTACCGACGCCCATGCCTACATCCAGCAGCTCAACGACGGCCGCGACGACTTCTTCGTGACCTTTATCGAAGTCCTCAAGGATGCCGCCCACCTTCCGATGGAGGGTGTCTTCAGCATGAGCGACTATCTGCACGCCTTCAAGGCCGGCCTGGCCAACGCGCTGCGCGGCAAACAGCGCAAGGTGATCGACCTGGTCGTGGATGCGGTCAACGAGTTCAATCTGGGCATGCTGATCGCCCTGTATGAGCGCGCCGTGGCCGTCTACGCCGAACTGATCCATGTCAATGCCTTCCACCAGCCCGGGGTGCAGGCCTACAAGCTGGCTAGCAAAGAGGTCAACGATTTGAATCAGGCCGTGCAGGCATGGCTGAAAGCGGTTCCGGCAGGCGGTTGGGATGGAAATGCCGCGGATATTGCCAAGGCCATCGGCCAACCGGGTGCCGCCAAGGAGATTGACTCGCTACTGGCCAAGTTCGCGGTCAACATCCGTGAATTCGATGGTCGGGCGGTGGTGCGTCGGGCCGATGCTTCCGGTTGGACCTACACCGTGGCCCTGGCCAAGAACGCCTGAGGCATGCCGGGCCGAACTGCCAGAATCGCCATTGCGGCCGTTGCCGTCGTCGGGATGGTCTCTTCAGCGGCCCGGGCCTCCGTGACCCCATCGGAGGCCCTGGTTCTGGCGGACCGGGCCCCCAAGTTGCTGGGGGTGGCCGGCGACACGGTCGATGTCGCCGCCAGCGGTGTGGTCGAGATTCTCCACCTGCCCCTCGGCGTGGCCGA
>JBFJXC010000401.1:0-3575 GCA_041623325.1 Lentisphaeria bacterium
GAGGGGTCGGGTCGGATCGTCGAAGTAGTCCGGATAGTTGCCGACCGTTTCCAGGAGCGGGACAACCCGGGCCAGTTTCGCCTGCATTTCCAGCGGCAGACTGGCGAAGGCGCCCTTCAGGATGTGGGTGTGGGCGATGCCGTTCATGATGTTTGTCCGTGCGTCATCTTGCCAGACCTTGAGATTGCTCACAAAAGATAAAACCTGGTCTCGAACCTTGTCTCTAACCAAAATCCAAAACATGCTTGAGCACAAAACGCAAGTCGGTTCGGAGCAAAGTGTAGGGGCTTCCGAAAATTGTCACTATTAGAGCAGACTCAGACCTTATATTTCGAACTGCCAGTTGTTCTGCTGTGCCAGTTGGGCAAAGGCGTCGATGATGCCCAGGCCGCTGTGGGCGTTGCCGACGGCCCCGCCTAGCTTGCGGACATGGCCTTTGACTTCCGCACAGGCGTTGTCGGGACACAGGGGCAAGGTGGAGAGCCCCGGCTCCATCATGCTCAGATCGGTCGCCTCGTCGCCCGCTACCACGATCTGCTCCGGGCGCAAGTCCTCCACTTCCATCACGGCTTTAATGCTGGTTCCCTTGCGCAGGAATTTGGGGAAGGCCCCGAACGCACATTGGCCATTGCCGTCGTTGATCTTCAGTTTGATCCGGAGCGGGTAGTCGGCGCCCAGGCAGTTTTCGTTGACGTACTCCCTCTGGGCGGGCGCATCCTCGACAACGGGCCGGAATTCGAAACAGTGTCCGTAGTAGTGCATGCTCTGGGCTTTGAAGCGGGCGCAGATCTCCTGGGCCAGGGGTTGCAAGTGAGTTTCGACGACGTCTTGCAACCGGTTTTCCTGGTCCTTAGTATAGGGCTGAACAAACTCGGCGCCTTCGCGGCCGTGACGAGCCAAGCGCAATCCCACTTCCGCCATCAGATAAAGCGGTTTGCTCTTAACGGCGCTGTTCTCCACCAGGTCCCATTGGCCGTGCACATCCCAAGTGGTGTTGATGGCATAGCGGCAGCCGCGTTCGGCCAGCCGGTCCAGAAATTCCGAAAAGGGATCCGGAAAACGGGCATAGGGGCGAAAGCCGTTGCCGAGGGCAGTTCCGTCGAGGTCGGTTATGAACAGTTTGGGAAAAGAGATAGGCATCCTGCTTTCTCTTGTCATTTTAATCCAGCTTCCAAAATGAGAGATTGTTCCATCGTCATTATAGGTGCAGGGGGCTGCGGAATCGACGTTCGTTGTCTTAATCTTAATCGCCGTCGACTGACTGGCGGTTCGGAAAGCACCGACATCGACAACGATTAAGATCACGACGAAGAGAAGGCCCTGCGAAATCTAGAATCGGCATGGACACACCAATCGGCAATAATGGCCCACTTTTCAACCGGCATTCACACCGGCCCGCTCAATCCCCCCGTTCGCCGCCTAGGGAACCCTTATTCATCCCCCACCGCAAGGAAAGCATCAAAAGCCTGCTTTGGCCTTGCTTTGTAGACAAAGAGGCTGTCCCCAGCAATGCTTCTTATTATGCCCCGAAGGGGCTGACTTTCGACCGTTGCCATGTTGCTTAAGCTTGCCAATTTAACCTTGAGGGTTTCTGCCGGTTACTCCCTTATGTCCACGATCGACCGGTCGGTCAGGATCATGGGGGAATTGGAGATGGGCAGATTGGCGAACTCGGGCATCTTGTAGTTCCACTTCAGTTCCAGTTCGTAGACATCCTGGTGGGTGGGGTCGATCAGCACGGGGTGGTCGAGGCGCAGACTCTTGTCCAGCCAATAATAGAAGGTGATGCTTTTCCAGACGCTTTCCTCTTCGACCGACTCCCGCAGCCACCAAGCATGCACGGGCACGTCGCCGCGAACCAGGTTGACTTGATAGGCGGCCGCCGCCTGCTCGCGGGTGATGGCATGGTCGTCATCGCCGGACTGCAGTCGGAACGAGGTGCGCCCGCCGGCCACCTCGAGGGGATCGTGGAGCAGGGCAGCCAAACACTGCAGGGCGTAGTAAACGGGTTTGCGGGAGCCGTCCTCCAGGCGCAGCAAGCCCTTGTGCGACGAGAATCCGAGGTCACCCCCCAGCAGATACTTTCCGAAATCGCCCATGGTGAAATAGTTGATCATGGCCGCGTCCAGGCCGAGTTCCAGCAGGATACGCCTCAACATCCAGCGCCGCTGAACATTCTCGTCGACTTTCATCTCGTTGAGGGCCATGGTGCACTTGGGGGGATTCTTCGAGGGACAACCGGTTTCGCCCTGCCAGTATTGCAGCGAGGGTTTGTACTTGTTGAGCAGGCGGACGAAGGCGGGGAACTCCTGCTCGATGTATTGCTCGGGCATGTATTTGTAGCCGTGATAGCTGATGATGTCGCAAAATTCGGCCATGCCGTTTTCGAAGCAGGTTTCCAAGTAGCGTAGCCCGCCTGGATTCATGGCGTAGCCAAAGGCGCCGCAGATGATCGTGGCCTCGGCCTGCACCGCTTTGATGGCCGGAACCGTCAGCTTGACCAGATCCACGTAGCGAACCGGGTTGACCTCGGGTTTGAAGAAACCGCTGCAGTCCGGCTCGTTCCAGATTTCGTAGTGCGTAACGCGGTCGCGGTAGTGCTCGGTCAGCGCCTTGACGTAGGCGGTCCAGGCCATGCGCTCGGTCTCGGTGTAGATGGGCGGAAAGCCGGTGCCGTCCGGGGTGGCGCTTGGGGTGTACAGCGAATTGCCGTAGCTGACGCTGAGCCAGGGCTGGACGCCGCGGGCGATGAGTTTGTCGACGATCTCATCCAGCCAGGCGAAGTCGTAGACGCCCTTGACCTTCTCGGTCTTGGCCCAGCCGCTCTGGACGCGGGCCCACTTCACCCCGAGGTCCTCGAGCACCGGCCAGGCCGGGGTCGGGTCCCACATGTCGCGGTCCAGGGTCTCGAAACCGATGCCCAGGCGGGAGGAGCCAATCGCGGTACTCTTGGTGTTGACTACTTTGCCCAGCGGTTTGAAACCATAATCTTGAACTTGCACGGATCCGTCTTTCTTTTTTGCCGTATTGCATGCCCCGAAGGCCATGCCCGTTAACCTAAATAGCCACCGATTCCTAAACCGCAGGTGGCCCTGCGGCCTTGCCGCTGTCGCCATTCAGAGTTGCGTTTGCATCATTGGTTCTCTGATCTCTGCCACATTGCTCAGTCGATCTTCACCGTCCTGCAAAACCGGGCCATTTTGATGGTTTCGGTATCGTGGTAGATGCCGCGGCAATGGCCGCCCAGGGGTGAAAACTCGATCGTCTTATCCTGCGAAGGGATGGCATTGTAGGCGGCAAAGACGCTGGTGGGCGGGCAAACGCCGTCCGTGCCGCCGGTCCGGATATAGACCTTGCAGGTGATGTTTCGGGCAAAGTTGACCGCGTCGAAGTATCCGGCGGTACGGATCATCTGGTCGTCGCCAGGCACGGCGTTTTTGGGGTTGTAATCCTGGTTGACCATGATCGTGCCGGCTTTTCGATAGTAGAGCTTCGGCCAGCCGGCCAGGCGCCCGGCCAGGTCGCCGCCCAGGTCGCACATGGCCGGGACATCGGCGTAGATCTCGCTGACCTGC
>JBFJXC010000402.1:0-3557 GCA_041623325.1 Lentisphaeria bacterium
GCTCGGCTAGACGGTTCCAGTCCAGGCCACCGCCGGGCTTGCAGACATAGTTGTCCTCCCGAGGCTCGTTGAGGATGTCGTACCCCCATATCACCGGATTTGCCTTGTAGCGGGCGGCGATCATTTCCCAGACGCGAATCAGGGTGTCCTGATCTTCGATCCGGAAACTCAACAGGTTGCTCAGGGTCCCGTCCTGACGCGCTCCCGGCCCGGTGTGCAGATCGATCAGAAGCTTTATTCCGTACTGGCCGCACAAGGCCGCCACAGGATCCATTTCATCAAGCTTGCGCTTCACCCAGGCGATATAGTCTTCCGGCCGGGAAATATCCTCCTTGTCGAGGTTGTAGATTTGGTAGCGCACCAAATTGGCGCGCCAGCCCTCGGCCAGGTCGCGGATGTCCGTTTCGGCCAGGTGGTGGCCGCTCATGACACCGCGCAGACGAGGCGTGGTCTGCAATCCTCCTTCTCCCTCCTGAGGGGCCGGCGAAGAATGGGCCATCTCCGGGAGCAGGCTGACGGTCACATCGTCGATGAAAAGAGTGCCGGTGCTGCCTTGCAGACCCAGGCACAGTTCCAGCGTTTCGACATCGGAGGGCACCCGAACGAACACCGAAGCCTTTTGCCAGTCGTATGAACCGTATTGCTTGGGTTGATCGATCCACGACTCCCCGTGCGGACATTTCAGGTGGATCATCAATTTCGGCCCCAGATAGCCCTTCGCCGGCTTTTCGAGGTTCACCCCTTTCAGCATTCCTTCCACGAGAAGCCCCCGCCCCGCCGCCTTCCGCTTGTCCAGCTGAACGATGCACAGCCTGTTCTGTGGGGAGCCGTAGGTGAATTCCAGGCAGCCCGAATGGCCAGTGCCGCCGCTGGGGCGGTGCTTAGCCCCGGCCGGGACCGACCACCGGGCAATCGATCCCGGCTGTTCAAAATCCTCCCCGAAAAGAAGTTCGGGCAGCTGGTCCGCAGCACGGGTCCCGGTGGCCGCTGCCATCACCCAAAGAAGCAGTAGCCTGGCACCAAGAGTCTTAGTCATGACCTTGTCCTTCTTGTCGGCTCACGGGTGCTTATTGCAAGGCGTGCCAGATGGCCGAATAGTCGCTCGTGCCCACCGTGGTCCAATGCCGGTTCTCCACATGGCCGTCGAAAAACGCCACGTTGGCGGTGTTGTGGCTGCCATGCCGGTAGTTGGTGTTTGCGCTGGACCGCCCCGCTTCATTTTTCTCGAAATACGCCCAGTAGCTGTTGCCCCCCTGTCTGGGGTCGGAACGATATTTCGAAATCATAAACGAGAAGGCGTCGGCAAAAGCCAGTTTGGAGGAGGGGTCCTTGATGTGGGGCACGAAATAGCCGTTGGAATAGCCCCCGGCCGGTTCCGCCCAGGTAGATTTCAGATCCTCGTAGTTCTGGCCGTAGGAATACATGACATTGTTGTCCGCAACCGCATGGGCGTATGTCGCCCCCGGGCAGTACAGGGACGGATTCCAGTTTTTCGAGGTCACCCCCAGAAACGTATAGTAATCGGGGTTGCCGTACCACAGCAATCCACTGGCCTTCACCGGCACATAGAAGCCGTCGAAGTCGTTGGAGTAGAGCGTCCCGCCCAGCGAAATTTGCTTGAGGTTGTTGAGGCAACTCAGTTCCTGGGCTTTGGCTTTGGCCTTTCCCAAGGCCGGCAGCAGCATCGAGGCCAGAATGGCTATGATCGAGATGACGACCAGCAGCTCGACCAGGGTGAATCTCGGATGGCGATGTCTCTTCATGGTATGTTCCTTTCGGCTCTCTTTACCTTTTGCGAATCGGTCCGCTTGACTGCCGGACCACTAAAGAGGTTGGTAGAATCTCGTGCGGTGGGTCATTCCACCCGCCCGGGGACTTCAAGGCGTGGTCGATGGCCTCCATGGCCAGATATCCCGCCTTGGCAATCGGGTGGTCGACCGTCGTCAGGGACGGATACAGGCAGGAGGCTTCGGGAAGGTTGTCGAAGCCGACTACGGAGATATCCGCCGGAATCCTCAGGCCGTGCTGATGAATTGCCGTAATCGCGCCCATGGCGATGACATCGTTCATGGCCATCACGGCCGTCACATCCGGGGCCTGTTTGAGCAATTGGTTCATCAGCGTAATGCCAACGGTCTGAAACCGGGAATAATGGTCCTCGGGCTTGCCCTTGACTATCCATTCTTCCCTGCCCTCGATGCCGGACTGCGCCAGCATGTTCTCATAGGCCTTGAATCGAAGCATGTGGTCGGTTTTCCGGTGGCTGTAGCAGAGAAAGCCGATTTTTTGGTGGCCCAGTTCCAGCAGGTGCCGCATGGCTTCGCAGGCCCCGTGGTAGGAATCATGGCCAATAATCCCGGCTCCTTTGACTCGGAACGAATAGTCGATGAAAATCAGCGGCAGTTCGGACTGCCCGATATCCTGATAGTATTCCGGTTCGGTGGCCAGCAGGGCAATGGCGCCGACGCACTGCTGATCCCGAATCTTTTCAAGTGCCGACTCCTGCTTGCCGCAGCACTGAACGATAATATTGGTGGACATGTCGTGGGTCATGCTGTAGTCGTGAATGCCACCCAGCGCCTCACGGACATAGGTGCTGAAATATCCGTCGGGAACCAAAATGGCGATTCGCGCCGAACGCGACTGGGGATAGCTGGCCGTGAAGCGATGTTCCCGCAGGATGCCGTCGATGCGACGCCGGGTTTTTTCGCTCACCCCGGTCCGGCGGTTCAACACCCGCGAAACCGTGGCTACCGACACCCCGGCCTCGTCGGCGATTTTATAGATGCTCACACCCTGAGCTTTCTTAGCCATTCCAGCCTCTCAACTATTGCGAAACATTGCCTTCCGATCCCCAGGCTCTCCTCGTATCTGGACTCCAGCAAGGAGAAACCAGCTCCGCAGCGATTGTTACGTAACAACCTTATCCCCGCTTCGCCTCTCTGTCAACGAACCCGACTGGAAAAATCAGGTCGGCATTAGAAGCGCAGGCGCTTGGGGGCGATGCTTCGGGATGCCGCGATGGTCCTGGCGAAGGCCTGGTCCCTCAGGTTGCGCAGGTCGTCTGCGTAGGCCGGGTCGGCGGCAAGGTTGCGGAACTCCCCGGGGTCGTTCTCCAGGTCATAAAGAACCTCGCGGTTGTCGGCGGCATAGCGGAGATATTTGAAGCGCTCGGTCCGCAGCATGAGGTCTCCGGGGCCGTAAACGGCATAGACGCTATCCCGTCCGGCGATCTCTTCGCCCGACACCATCTGGCCTGCATAGGAGCGCCCCTGCGCGGCCGGGGGTATGGGCAGCGAGGCCAGATCCAGCAAGGTCGGCATCACGTCCACCATTTCCACCAGGCTGCCAACCCGGCGGCTTTGGGCGCCCAGTCCGGCCGGCCAGTGGAAAACCAGAGGCAGGCGCATGATGCCTTCGTAATAGCTGTTGTCTTTGCTGGTCTTGCCGTGGTCCCCACAGGCGTCGCCGTGATCCGAACCGAATACCAGCAGAGTGTTTTCGTAGATGCCAAGTTTCTTCAGATGGTCCACCAGCTTGCCGACGGCCATGTCGAC
>JBFJXC010000403.1:0-3548 GCA_041623325.1 Lentisphaeria bacterium
CGGTGGTCGACCCGCCCGGCAACGAGCGCGCCTACGACCCGACGGTGTGGATCGGACCGGACGGCGTGCTGCGCTGGTTCTGGGCCCAGACCTGGAGTCCCAAGGACGGCGTGATCAGCAACGGTACCGACGGGGTCTGGTTCGCCGAGTGCTCGGATCTGGAATCGGCCTCTCCCGAGTGGACCGAACCGGTGCGCATCGCCAACGGGGTGATGATGAACAAGCCCATCGTGCTGTCCAACGGCGACTGGGCCTTTCCCACCGCGCTATGGGCCGGGAACATCGGCGGGGCTACGGCGCCTGAACAACTGCAATACGAATGCTTTTCGAATTTGACTTTATCGAAGGACGGGGGCAAGAGCTTCGAACTCAGGATCGGACCGGACGTTTCGGAACGTGCTTTCGACGAGCACATGGTTGTGGAACTGGCCGACCAGCGTTTGTGGTGTCTGGTCAGAACCGAGTACGGCATCGGCGAAAGTTTCTCCGATGACTTGGGCAAGACCTGGTCTCCAGGCCGGGATTCGGGGCTCGGAGGTCCCTGCTCGCGCTTCTTCATTCGGCGCCTGCAGTCCGGCAATCTGCTTCTGGTGAACCACATGGTCGACGCGGATGAACCAAGGACACGCAAAAAGCTGGCCGCCTGGATTTCCGACGACGACGGCAAAAGCTGGCAGGGCGGCCTGATGCTGGACGAACGCGAAGCGGTATCCTATCCGGATGGCTGCCAGGACCAGGACGGCACTATCTGGATCATCTACGACCGTGAACGCTACAAGGCCGGCGATATCTTGTTCGCCAAGTTCACCGAGGCCGACGCGCTGGCTGGCAAACTGGTCACCGAAGGATCGAAATTGAAGCAACTGATCAACCGCACTGGCGGCGTCAAGCAACAGGAGCAATCATGAGCAAAGGCAAAATTCTAGGATTTGGTGAGGTGATGCTGCGGCTGTGTCCGCCGGGCTTCAAACGGTTGCGCCAGTGCCTTCCGGGCAGTCTGGAGGCGACCTTTGGCGGCGGGGAGGCCAATGTCTGCGCCTCGGTTAGCATGTTCGGGTCCGACGCCGTTTACCTGACTGCCCTGCCCGACAATGCCGTCGCCGAAAGCTTTCTGGCCCAGATGCGCGGTCTGGGGGTGGAGGTCTCCCATGTCCTGCTCAAATCCGGCACCCGGCTGGGGGTCTACTACGTGGAGGCGGGCGCCAATCAGCGCGCCTCGAATGTGATCTACGACCGGGAGTATTCGGCCATCTCTCTGGCCGGCCCCGAGGAATACGACTTCGACGCGGCCCTGGAGGGGGTGGCCCGCGTCCACATCACCGGCATTACGCCGGCCTTGAGCCGGAAGGCCTTCGAATCCACTTTGGAACTGGTGAAGCGCGCGAAATCCGCCGGTGCTCAGGTCTCCTGCGATTTGAACTACCGCAAGAAACTCTGGAACTGGCATCCGGAGCTGAAAAAACGGGCCTTGGCCGAACACTGCATGAGCCAAATCCTGCCCTTTGTCGATCTGGTGATCGCCAACGAGGAGGACGCCGCCGATGTCTTCGGAATCAAAGCCGAAAACTCCTCGGTGACCGCCGGCAAGATCGAGGCCGAAGCCTACAAGTCCGTGGCCTGCCAGCTGGCCGGGCGCTTCGGCAACGTCTCGCAAGTGGCCATCACCCTGCGCGAAAGCGTCTCGGCCAGTCATAACAACTGGGGCGCCATGCTGTTCGATGTCGCCTCGGGCCGTGCCTGCTTCGCCCCTCTGGACGCCGCCGGCAACTATGCGCCATATCAGATTCGAGACATTGTCGACCGAGTCGGCGGGGGAGACTCCTTCGGGGCCGGCCTGCTCCATGCTCTGTCCAGCGAGGATTTCGGCGGGCAGCAGCAGGCCATCAGTTTTGCGGTGGCCGCCAGTTGCCTGAAGCATTCGATCCAGGGTGATTTCAACTATGTGACCCGCGGCGAAGTGGTTGCGTTAATGGGCGGCGACGCCTCGGGAAGGGTTAAGCGATGAACAAACACCAGATGAAAGCTGCACTGAAGCAGTGTCCGGTAATCGCCATCTTGCGCGGCATTACCCCCGGCGAGGCGGTCCCCGTCTGCCAGGCTTTGGCCGATGCCGGCGTCGGCCTGATCGAAATCACCATGAACTCGCCGGAGGCCCTGACCTCGATCAAACTGGCGGCGGCGCATTTTGCCGGTCTCCCGGTCGGGATCGGAGCCGGCACCGTGCTGACGGCGCAAGATGTGGAAGCCGTGGCCGCCGCTGGCGGGGAGTACATCATCTCCCCGGATTGCAATCCGGAGGTGGTCAAGCGCACAAAGGAGCTTGGCCTGCTTTCCCTGCCCGGCGTCTTCACCGCGACGGAGGCCTTTACGGCCCTGCGCAGCGGCGCGGATTTTCTGAAGGTCTTTCCCGTTGGACGCCTGTCCCCGGAATACATCAAGGATCTGCAGGCCGTGGTGCCAGCCGATTTCATCGCCGTCGGCGGCGTGGGCCCAGAGAATATCCGGGACTATCTGAAATGCGCCGTAGGCGCCGGCATCGGCTCGGCCGTCTACAAGGCCGGGCGTGGTCCCGCCGAAGCGAAGGCCGCCGCCCAAGCCCTGATCGGCCGTCTTTGACGCGTCCTGCCTGGCAGTGCCGAAAGATGAGGAGCAGTGCGGTCAGATAGCTGAGCTGCACCCCTCTCCCTTGTGAGCAATTCGGAGGACTGACCCCCAATTCGGGGTCAGTCCTCCGAATTGCTCACAAGGGAATGGTCTTCTCTTTGAATGGGTGTGGTTTGCCGCACAGGTTGAAAGATTATGGGGGAGCGAAGGGGACGACATCGTCGATGAGGTCGGTGCCGGTGAGGACCATCAGGAGGCGGTCGACCCCCAGGGCGATGCCGCCTGCGGGAGGCATGCCGGCTTCCAGGGCGGCCATGAAGTCTTCGTCCATGGGGTAGACATCGCGCGCCTGGCGGCATCTGAGGTCGGCGGCGGCTTGGAAGCGCTGGCGCTGCTCGGTGGCGTTGGTCAGCTCGGAGTAGGTGTTGGCCAGCTCGAGTCCGGCGATGTACAACTCCCAGCGCTCAGCCCGGTTGGGGTTGTCGGCTTTGCGTCGCGCCAGGGCGCCCCGTTCAGCCGGATAGTCGGCCAGCACGACCGGCCGGTCGAACCCCAGGTTGGGCTCGATGCACTCGACCATGATGGTGTCGAACTGGCCCGTCTGCAGGGCGGAGTCGGCGGTATGTTCCGGGGCGAAGCGGGCGAAGGCTTCGTCGACGCTCATCCAGTTCCATGGGGGGGTCAGGTCGACGCTGGCGCCGCGGAACTGGCAGCGAGCGCTGTGGTTGAGGGTTTCGGCCAGGGTCGGCACCAGGTCCTGGGTGTCGGCCAGGATGCTTCGGTAGTCGGCATGGGCCCGGTACCATTCCAGCATGGTGAACTCGGGCAGGTGCTGGCGCCCCCGTTCGCCTTGTCGGAAGCAGGGAGCGAGCTGGAAGAGCCGTTCGTAGCCGGCGGCCAGCAGCTGCTTCATGTGCAGTTCGGGGGAGGTGCGCAGGTACCAG
>JBFJXC010000404.1:0-3499 GCA_041623325.1 Lentisphaeria bacterium
CGTAGCCCCAGCCGCCGGTGGGCAGCGACTCCAGCTCCAGGTGGCTGAAGTACTTGAGGATGCCCGTGTCGCCCTTGGTGATGTGGCCGCTGTTGTGGAAGATCCGCATGTCCGGATCGTCAATCTTGGCTGCGGCCGTCGTGGCCCGATAGTACTTTTCCAGAACCAGCCGGGCGTTCGCCTTGCGGTCCTCCTCCGTCGCGGCATCCAGACCATGGCGCTCCATCGACTCCAGGCACCACTTGCAGCAACACTGATTCTGGCTGATGATGTCCTGGAAAATGCCGTCGCAGTTGGGGAAAAGACGGACCACTTCCTGGATCTGTTCGCAGAGCAGATCCAGATAAGGCGTGTTGAAGCACATGGTATGGAAACCCGGATCGACCACGTTCCGGGCCCAGCCCAAATAGCGACCATCATGCCCCACTTCGCGCCATTCCGGATGATTGTAGGAGGCCCAGTTGTTGACCCCCGCGGTCAGATAGATCGGGACATTGACGTCGATCTCCTTGGCGGCATCGAACTGGGCCCGCAGCAGGTCGAAGCTCAAGTTCGGGTGCATCTGGCCCACCTGGGTCTGATAATAGCTCCAGCCGTGGTGGCAGGTGGCGAAGGTGGTCACGGAGTTCACATGGCCCCTCTTCAGGGTTTCCTGCCAGGCTTGTTTGTCAAACGCCTCCCCGATGCCGGGGACATGGGGGGAGGTATGAAAGTCCAAATGAATCTGCCTGAAGCGCAGGTTGTCCATTGTTGCTGTCTCCGTAAGGATCTCGGTCTATTAATATTCTCGTGACGGCAAAAGCCCTTAATAAACCACCGGAGGTTGGATTGGCAATGACGATCCTGGCTTATTCAAACAAGAATCGGAGATCATCTCGGATCAAGCCACAGGACTGGCGGCAAGGCATGGCTGCACCTCCGGGCCCCGTGATCCATCCCTTGATCCATCCCTTGATCAGGGGGATCGGGGTCAGTCGATGGCCGCCAAGTCGGCCTCGCACCACGGCTGCCAGTCGGGATTGGGCGACGGGATGACCGCATTGACCTGGCTCAACCAGCTGGCCAGCCGGGCTTCCAGCCGGCGGGCCACCTCGGGGCACTTCTCCAGCAGGTTATGCTCCTCGCCGACATCATCGCGCAGATTGTACAGTTCGCGGCCTTTGCCAAAAAACTCGATCAACTTCCAGTCGCCCCAACGGATCGAACAACCTGGCTCGCCGCCCTGGTTGCCATAGTGTGGGAAGTGCCAGAAGACCGGTTCGGATTCAAACGGGGCCGTTTCATCGGCCAGGAGGGCCGCGAAGCTCCTGCCGTCGGTGTGCTGTTCCGGCTCCAGGGGCAGCCCGCAGGCCTCCAGCAGAGTCGGATAGAAATCAGGGCTGGTGACCACCGCGCTGCTGCGGCGCCCGGCGGCCACGGTCTTGGGCCAGCGGATCAGCAACGGCTCCCGGCAACCGCCTTCGTACATCCAGCCCTTGCCCTCGGACAGAGGCGCATTGCAGGTCGGAGAGCCTTCCGAAGTGCTCAAGCCCCCATTGTCGGAGGTGAAAATGACCATCGTGTCGTCCGCTATGCCCTTGGCCTCCAGCGCATCCAAGATTTTGCCGACATTCTCGTCCAGATGCTCGATCATGGCCGCATAGACCGCATCCGACTGCACCACCCGGCGCACAATCCGCTGATGTTTCTTGTGCTCGCACGGATGCCAGTCGCCAGGCACCAGCGCCTCAACCTGGTCCAGGCCCAGAGCCGCCGCCTTGCGCTTGTACTTGCTGACCTTGTCCGCCTTCGCCATGGTCGGCGTGTGGACCTGGTAGAACCACATGTTCAGGAAAAACGGCCGGCCATCGCTCTCCCGGATCAGGCGTGCGGCCTCATCGCCAAGACGGTCGGTCAGATAGTCGTCTCCCGGCTTCGCGGCAATGGTGGGGATGCTCCACGGCGCGAAATAGTGATTCGGCCCCGGGGGATGCCCTGCATGGCAACCGCCGATATTGACATCGAAGCCGTGATTTTGCGGCCAGTATCTCTCCGAACCCAGATGCCACTTGCCGATATGCCACGTCTGATATCCGTGCTGGCGGAAGGCCGCGGCCAACGATTTCTCTTCCAGAGGCAGGTAGGGGATGTAGGGTGCCGACAGCACCCGGCCCCTTTCCGAACCGGCCAGACAATGCCGTTCACCCCCGATGTAATGGGTCAAGCCCAACCGGGCCGGATACTTGCCGCTCATGATGCTGGCCCGCGTCGGCGAGCAAACCGGGCAGGCGGCATAGGCGTCGGTGAACAGCATCCCTTCACGGGCCAGGCGGTCGATGTTGGGCGTTTCGTAGAACGGGCTGCCCATGCAGGAAATATCCTTCCAGCCCATGTCGTCGATCAGGATGAAGACCACGTTCGGGTGTGCCATCGCTTTTCGCTCCCGTTTTCAACCAGTTGTCCCGTGTTCGGTCGAGCCCGCTAAAATAGTCGGCCTCTGAGTCAGGCACAAGACGGCGGCCAACTTGAAAAGGACCTTGGGGCCACGACGTTATGAGGTTTCCGCCAAACGCTCAATCTTCAACCGACAAGGCCAACCCTATGAATTGCGAAACGTGCACCCCCGTGGCCCTGTGGCCGGCAGGCGCCCCAGGCGCTCTGGGCCAAACCCCCGAAGACCAACCGACCCTGACCCCCTACCTGATCCCGGGCAAGCAAGTCAAGGCGGCGGTCATCGTCTGCCCCGGAGGCGGCTATAGGGGAAGGGCCCCCCACGAGGGCGAACCCATCGCCCGCTGGCTGAACTCCCTGGGCATCGCCGCCTTTGTCCTGAATTACCGCGTCTTCCCCTACCGGCATCCGGTTCCGCTCGGAGATGCGCAACGGGCCATTCGCCTGGTGCGGGCCCAAGCGGAAACCTGGCAAGTGGACCCCAAACGGATCGGCATTCTGGGCTTCAGCGCTGGCGGACATCTGGCCACCTCGGCGGCCACCATTTTCACAGGCGGCAAAGCGAAAGATGCGGACCCGGTCGAGCGTCAGAGTTCCCGGCCGGACGCCTTGGTCGCCTGCTACCCAGTCATCACCTTCGGGGAACACCGCCACGACGGCTCCATGAAGAACCTGCTGGGCGACGAAAACGGCACCGTCTCGGCCGAATCCCAGAATCAGCTCAGCCTGGAAACGCGTGTGGATGCCACCACCCCTCCCAGCTTCATCTGGCACACGGCCAACGACCAGGGCGTCCCGGTGGAGAACAGCCTGCTGCTGGCGGGTGCCCTCAGCCGCCACAAGGTGCCCTTTGCCCTGCACGTCTTCTCGGACGGCAGTCACGGTCTGGGCCTGGCACAGGACCACCCCGAAGTCAGCGTCTGGCCAGACCTGTGCGCCGAGTGGCTGGAAGAAATCGGCTTTGCCGACAAGTAGGATTCAGCTCCCCGGCCCGACGGCCAGCCGCCGCGACCGGCTCAGTCAAAGGTGATCATCGCCTTGATGACGCCGTCGCGGTAGTTGGCGACCA
>JBFJXC010000405.1:0-3494 GCA_041623325.1 Lentisphaeria bacterium
CCCCCCCCCCCCCCCCCCCGAATGGCTTGAAATCTAGGATCGGGATCATACAGTACGCACTTACTTGGAAGCGGATGCCAGAGGGACGGCAGAGCAATTGTGATTACCGGGTAGCGCATGAAATGCTTTGGGCCCTCTTGTATTGTGTTCGGTCTAGTCCTGTTGCCGGCGCTGGTGTGGGGCCTGGATATCAACGACCTGGAAATTCCCAACCCGAACCCGGTCGGCGCCGGGGCACGCGCCCTGGGGCAGGCCAACGCCTTCATCGCCGTTGCCGACGACGCCACTGTGGCCAGCTGGAACCCCGCCGGGCTAACCCAGCTTGAGAAACCGGAGTTTTCCTTTGCGGTCGAGCACTTTCCGTCCGAGGTGGACACCACTCTCGGGGCAGGATGGACCGGCGGGGGTTCTCGCCAACAGAGCCTTTATGACTTCAATTATGCCAGTCTCGTGCTTCCCCTCAACCAGGGCAAGCACATGGTCTTCTCCCTGAACTATTTCAAGAAGCTCCGGTTCGATAAAGAGCAGCGAATAGCCGGCACAATGGTTTCCGGGATGTTGACAGAAAACAGGGAGAGTGAGGAGAAGCAGACCGGGGCGTTTTCCGTGCTCTCCCCGGCCTTCGCCATCGACCTGACCCCCAAGTTTTCGGCTGGACTTGCCTTGGGCTTCTGGGCCGACTCGCTGACCGGTGACAGCAAATACAAGAAAACCCAGTCCGAAACCAGCGACATAACGTTCGCCGGTATCCCATTTCCAGGGGTGACATCAAGCAGTCGACTGCGGTTTACCGTGGAAGACGGCATATCCTTGACGGTCGGCGGGCTTTATCGCCTGAATGAGGCCTGGTCGTTCGGAGCCGTCGCTCACGCCCCTTATCAGCTCGACCTTAGCGCACAGAACTGGCTGGACGGCGTTCCCGGAACCCCGCGCGACGCCGAACTGGAGTTCCCCTGGGTGCTGGGGCTGGGAGCCGCCTGGCGGCCTCATGACGCCTTCACCGCCTCCTGCGACCTGACCTGGACGGACTGGTCCGAATTTCGCTATCGGGACGAGACGGGGGTGGACGTGAACCCTCTGGACAAATCGGTCCGGCGGCCACGCGACACCTATACCGTTCGCCTGGGCTGCGAATACCTGATCATCCGCCAGAACTACGTGTTTCCCCTCCGTTTCGGCCTCGGCTACGATCCCGCTCCGGGGCTGGGCCGCGTCGACGACTATTTCACCGTCAATGCCGGCGTGGGCGTCCAGATCAAAGACCGAATCAACCTGGACGTCGGCTACCAGTACCGCTGGGGCAACGATGTGAACCGGGATTACTACAGCCTGGGTTCCTCAGAGGATATTCGCCAGCAACGCATTGTGCTCTCGGCCATTTACTACTTCTGAAAACGGTTTTTAGCGGAAATTTGAACGGTGGGCGATGGCTAGAGCATGAGACCGTCCCCCGCGCTTGCGAAGACTGCCCTGCCAGCCGCAGCCGGATCAGACGTTTTGGGGTCGGGGACGCCCCAGGGCTCCAATACTTCGTGGCATCGTAGTGAAAAAAACGATTATTTGCCGATGCAGAAGTTGGCGAAAATGGTGTCCAGCACGTCGGGGGCGTGGGTGCGGCCGCTGATGCGGCCGATGGCGTCGAGGGCGCCCCGCAGGGAAACGGCGGCCAGTTCCCAGGCTTCGACGGGCAGCTCCTGGAGGACGGCGGCCAGCTCTTCGGCAGCCTGGTCGAGCAGAGCGGCGTGGCGGGCGCTGACGGCCACGTCTGGCTCCTGCGGGTGGGGGTGTTGCCAGACCAGCCGCTCGACTTCGTCGAACAGGCGGTCGAGGCCAGCCCCGCTGATGGCGCAGGTGTAGAAGCTGTTTGGGTCGCGGGGGGCGGCTTCTGGCAGAGTGTCCAGCTTGTTGGCCACGGGGATGACGGCGGCCCGTCCGGGCAGGGCCGGGCAGGCTTGGGGGTCGCGGGGTTGGCCGGCATCGTAAACCCACAGGACAATCTGGGCCTCTTCGATGCTGGAGAAGCTGCGCTGGATTCCGGTGCGCTCCACCAGATCCTCCGCCTCCCGGATGCCGGCGGTGTCGATCAAGCGCACGGGGATGCCGCGGATGTGGGCCAGCTCCTCCAAGGTGTCCCGGGTGGTGCCGGGGATGGCGGTGACAATGGCCCTGTCGCGGCCGAGGATGCAGTTGAGCAGGCTGGATTTGCCGGCGTTGGGCGGGCCGGCCAGGACCAGCCGGACCCCCTCGCGCAGGACCTGCCCCTCCTGGCGGGAATCCAAAAGTCTCCCAATTTGTCCGGCGGCGGCCTCGATCTGGGCAACGAGTTTCTCCACTGGCATCCAGTCCAGGTGCTCCTCGGGAAAATCCATCCGGGACTCGATCTCGGCCAGCAGTCCGGCCAATTCCGCGTAGATGGCGTTCACCCGGCTTCCCAGCAAGCCGCGCAGCTGGCGGTTGGCCAGGCGCAGGGCCATCTCGGTGTGGGCCTGGATCAGATCGTTCACCGCCTCGGCCTGGGTCAGGTCCATTTTCCCGTTCAGGAAAGCGCGTTTGGTGAATTCGCCCGGCTCGGCGTGGCGGGCACCGCTTTTAAGGATTTGCATCAGGGTCAGCCGAACCCCCAGGGTGCCCCCATGACAGTGGAATTCGACCACGTCCTCTCCGGTGAAGGTGCGGGGGCCGGGCATATACACGGCCATGGTTTGGGTGTCGATGTCCTGGCAGCTGTCCTGGATGCGGCCGAGGTGCAGCACGCGCGGTGGCAACTCGGCCAGAGGTTGGCGGCCGGTCCAGGCCTGGTCGGCCACCGCCACCGCGTCGGGCCCGGAGACGCGGATGACCGCCACGGCGCCGCCGACCCCGGAGGCCAGGGCGGCAATGGTGTCGTCGGATTGGGGAGAGGCGGAAGGACTGCTTGGGTTCATGGGCGGCCGATTTCGCGGAGAGGGCGGAATTCTAGTTGCAGGGTTCAGTTCAGGTTGCGCGCAGCGCGGCCTGCGGTCAGTGGGCAAACTCCTGGCCGGTGCCCCAGTGCTCCAACACATAGTCCAGATCCTTGTCGCCGCGGCCACTGAGGTTGACCAGGATCGTGCCGGTTTCCATCTCCCGGGCCAGTTTGAGGGCGTGGGCGAGGGCGTGGGAACTCTCGATGGCCGGGATGATGCCCTCGCAGCGGCAGAGTTTGAAGAAGGCCTCGGCGCATTCGGCATCCGAGCAGGTCACGTAGTTGACCCGCTCGATGTCCTTCAGGTAGCAATGTTCGGGCCCGACCCCAGGGTAGTCCAGCCCGCTGGCGCACGAGTAGACCGGTGCGGGGGTGCCATCCTCGTTTTGCAGCAAGTAGCACTTGAAACCGTGGATCATGCCGGCGCTGCCGAAGCGCATGGTGGCGGCGTGATCTCCCAGCTTCTCGCCGCGGCCCAGGGGCTCGACCCCGAACATCTGGCAGGGATCCTCCAGGAAGCCGGAGAAGATGCCGATGGCATTGGAGCCGC
>JBFJXC010000406.1:0-3477 GCA_041623325.1 Lentisphaeria bacterium
ATCATGCCTCCTCCGAATACAAACGAGTAGGCGCGCACGGCGATGGTGTTCCGGCCCGCCTTGACCAGTTTGCCCGGCACCCGGTAGTTACGATAGGCGCTCCAGTGTTGTTCCTCCAGACCGGTGCCCGTGGCGCCGACCTGCACGCCGTTGAAATAGGTCGTGTCCTGCTTGTCCACGGCCCCGATTTGAAGCGCGAGATCCCGGCCCGCCCAGTCCTCCGGAATGTCGACCGCCAGCCGGAACCAGAACACGCCGCTGTAGTTGTGCCCGCCCATCTGCCAGGAGCGCGGAATCTGCATGGTCTCCCACTCCTGATCGGCATAGTCCGCTTGCGCCCATCCCCGGGCAAGCCCCTCGTTGCCGGGGTCAAGCGGGTATCTGACGGCCTTTGCCTCCTGTTCATCCCAGTAGTCCGGACGGTAAACGGTGGCCTCGTAGCGCTCTGTCCATGCCCGGGTGGCCGGATTCCGAACCAAGGCTTCGCGGCTGGTCCAGGTTTGGATAAAGGTCCCGCCCCAGCTCGTACTCAGAATCCCCACCGGCACCTGAAGCCGGTCGTGCAGTTCATTGGCGAAATGATAGGCCACAGCCGAAAACAACGCGGCGGTCTCCGGACTGGAAACCTCCCATTTGGCCGCGACATCGCTCTGACGGCCCGCAAGAGCCGTGCGAGGAACCGTCAGAAAACGGATATGGGGATCGGTCGCCGCGGCAATGGTTTCGTCGCCCTGTTTGCCGCAGGCATTCAAGGTCCATTCCATGTTCGATTGGCCCGACGCGACCCAGACCTCGCCGATCAGAATGTCCTTGACCGCAACCGACTCCCCACCGGCCGTGACCGACAATTCATACGCGGTGCCGCCGCCTTCCAGGGGCGGCAGGCGCACCAGAAAACGCCCATCGGCCCCTGACTGGGTTACGGCCGTCGACGCGCCCAGTTGAGCCCGGACCTGAATGCCCGGCTTGGTCCAACCCCAAACCGGAATGGGAATGCCGCGCTGGAAAACGGCGTGGTCGCTGAAAACGGAGGCTAGTTTCATCGGTGCTTTTCCCTATCGTGCTGAACCCAACTACATGCACTGGGAAAAATGCCACAAGAATCCGTTGCTGCACCCCCGAGCACCCGAAAAACACACCGGACACAGGTGACGTTTCGCCCTTCCCCTCCCAGATTAGCCTCAGCACGTCGCCCGTCCCGGCCATATTTAATGAAAACGTGCGAGCAGGGGGCCAGCCGCCGGGTGCGAGAAGGGCAGCTTGCACGGGGGTTGATCAAGACGCTTTGGTAATGCCGTGGGGCTTGCCGACAGTTGCGCAGGAGGGAATAGAAGATGAATGACGAACATGAATTGGGGCTTGGGCTGATCGGATGCGGGGCCTTTGGGCGCTTTTGCGTAGAGGTGTTCGGCCAAATCGAGGGGATTCGGATCGTTAGGGTGGCGGACACATGCGCGGGCGGGGCCATGGCCGATTCAGCCGTCAAACACGCAATCAGACCAAGGCCCCGGCAGTCGTCCGGCTAACCCTGTCTGGCCACGTTCACCCGGGCCTTCGGCCTTTCGCGAACCCTTGCCTCGGCAGAGGACGGCAAGCGGACTGCCGCTACCCAGAGTCCGCGGGCCACTTGGGGTCACACCGAATGGCCCCCAAATGGCCTTGCGCTTCCCGCGGTCGGTGCAGGACAACGGTGCACGACGACGGGACACGACAGTCAAGAAAAAGTTAAGTAAATGACATTAGACGGTGTTCTCCAGAATGAATCATCTTTCTGGGACAACCATGCTCTCCCTCCAAGCGCCTATCTTCTTCCGCTTACAGTTTCCCAACCGGTCTCAAGACGAAGTTTGGATATCCAGCCTTGTAAGATATCCATATCAATGATGTCGGCGGAAACGTCCAGCATGCCTTGGATATCCCGAATGTGCTTTTCCGAACCGCCCTCCTGAAAATACTCCAGTTTCCTTAGGATGACATATTCAGGGGGGCAACCCAAATTCCGCCTTGGTTAGGCAAATCAATCCAGCTGCGGTTGTCAAGCCCCCAGTCTTGAAGAGGGTCGTCCCCGCGCATATAGCAGTCAGCCTTATGGCCGGTTTCGTGATGTATAAGGTATCCAATGCTCTTAAGTTAAGGCGCAACCGCCTGGAATAAAAGGAGTTGCGATGTATATTGGAAGGAGTCGCGGGGCGTCCGGCCAAAGGTGAGACTTTCCGGAACGCCCCGCAAAACAACCAGAGGAGAAAGGTGTCTGAAAAATGAAGAAAGTCAACAAAAAATCCAAAAAACAGCTTGAAAAGCTGAGCCCCGGCGCTGAAAAATCCCGGGCTGCTTGAGGCCGTTGCCGAGAAGCTTCATTCAGACGGTTTCCAGAGGCGTCACAGCCTGAAACCCCAGCATTTCACCCGCAAAAGTCCCCTGAGCCTTCCCGTTCTCATAACGGCTTTAATTCGCATTCCCTGCGCCGCGATCAAGCACGAACTTGAGAATCTCTTCGCTCTCACCTGTCCCCCTGACAAACTTCCGTCGCTGCCCACCACTTCTGCTTTCTCCCAGGCCCGGAAGAAGTTTAAACCAGAGGCTTTCGTCGAGCTGGCGGACGCGGCCCGCGACTATTTTTACGGGCGGTCCTGCAGGCGGAACCTCTGGCACGGCTACCGGGCGGTGGCCATCGACGGTTCCACCGTGCGCCTTCCCAGCACCGAGAAAATCCGGGCGCACTTCAACGTCGACGCCGGGGAGACGCCGCTGGCCCGGGTGTCCCAGTGCCACGACGTGCTCAACCGCATGGTCCTGGACGCCGGCATCGGCCCGCTCAACGTGGGCGAAAGGCAGATGGCGGTGGATCACCTGCTCAAACTGGGTTCGGGCGACCTTCTGCTTCTGGACCGCGGATATGCCTCGCACTGGTTTTTCTCCCTGGCCAGGCAATGCGGCGTCGAACTCTGCGCCCGGGTGCCGGCCGACTTCAATGTCTCAATGCGAGAATTTGCCGAATCGGACGAATCCATTGGGTGCGTGACGCTGTCGCCCACGGAGAAGACCTGGGAAGAGTTTGGTTCCATCGAGGCAGAAAGCGGAGTTGGACTGTGCCATGCCCCTCTGAAGCTCAGGGCGGTCCGCATAGAACTTGACAGCGGCGAGACCGAGTACCTGCTGACCACGCTGGGCGACCCGAATCTGACACTGGACGATTTCGACAAGCTCTACCACTTGCGCTGGGGAATCGAAACCGGATTCCGAACCCAGAAGCTGCCCGTCCAGATGGAGAACTTCACCGGCAAAACCCCGCACGCCGTCCTGCAGGACTACTACGCCAGGGTTCTCTCATGCGTGCTGGCCGCCGGGGTTCTTCCCGAAGTTGATGAGGTCGTGCAGGAACGGACCGCGCAGCGCAAGCACAAGCATCAGGCGAACTTCAAAAGCATCCTGTGCGGAGTTCGCGGGTACATCGGACAAATCCTGCTCCGCTTCAAT
>JBFJXC010000407.1:0-3439 GCA_041623325.1 Lentisphaeria bacterium
AGTTCCTGGCGCGTCCGGGGGACCTGGTCGCCGAAGCGCTCCCGCAACATCCGGCAGAGGCCGATGATGGCTTTGGCCTTGTTGCGGTAGAGCCCGATAGAGCCGATGTAGCGGCGCAGCTGCTCTTCGCCCAGGTCAAGGTAGTCTTGGGGGGTGCGGCAGACCTGCCAGAGGCGTGCGGTGGCCTGGTTGACGGAGCGGTCGGTGGCCTGGGCGGAGAGCACCACGGCCACCAGCAGGTCCAACGGAGTTTCCCAGTGCAGTTCCGACCTGGGGTCGATCCGCTCGGCCAGGATGTCGAAAAAG
Source organism: Lentisphaeria bacterium (assembly GCA_041623325.1). Classification (GTDB taxonomy): domain Bacteria; phylum Verrucomicrobiota; class Lentisphaeria; order Oligosphaerales; family JBFJXC01; genus JBFJXC01. The sequence continues at coordinate 307 of JBFJXC010000407.1, forward strand.
CGCCCGATCTGGGCGCGGGTCATCAGCTTGGCTGTTGGGGCTCCGGGCATGGTCTGTCTTTCGAGGTCCCGCAAACCGGCGAGGCGGGTGCTCAGGTATGATAGTCGGCGTTGATCTTGACGTATTCGTAGGTTAGGTCGCAGGTCCAGATGGTGAAGCTGCCGGGGCCGACGCCCAGGTCGAGGTCGATGCGGAACTCGCGCTTGTCGATGGCCTTGGTCTGCTCGCTTTCGGGGGTTCCGGCATCCATGCCGCCGCGCACGATGGGCAGGCCTTCATAGTCCAGGGCGACCTTTTCGGGATCGAGGGCCACGCCGGAGTAGCCGGCGGCGTCCAGGATGCGTCCCCAGTTGGGGTCGGCCCCGAACCAGGCGGTTTTGCATAGCAGGGAGTTGGCGATGGCCTCGGCGCAGAGGCGGGCCTGGGCGGCGTCTTTGGCGCCGCTGACACAGAGTTCGACGAAGCGGGTCACGCCTTCGCCGTCCAGGACCATCTCCTTGGCCAGAGTTGAGACCACGTGGTTGAAGGCTTCCATGAACCGACGGGCCTGTTCGGTGCCGCTGGCGATGGGGGCATTTCCGGCGCAGCCGTTGGCCAGTACGGCGAAGGTGTCGTTGGTGCTGGTGTCGCCATCGACCGTGATGCGGTTGAAGGACAGGTCCAAGGACTGCTCCAGGCAGACGTCCAGAAAGTCCTGGTCGACGGCGGCGTCGGTGGTGATGTAGGCCAGCATGGTGGCGGTTTTGCGGGGCTGGCGCAGCATTTTGGGCGCGATCATGCCGGCGCCCTTGGTCGTGCCGCCGATGGTCACGGTCTTGCCGTCGATCTGCAGAGAGACGGCCACGGACTTGAGGACGGTGTCGGTGGTCATGATGGCCTTGGCGGCGTCCAGCCCTCCGTCGGGGGACAAGGCGGCCACGGCCAGCTCGATTCCGGCGAAGATCTTGGGCATGGGCATGGGCACGCCGATGCGCCCGGTGGAGCTGACCAGCACCTGGGCATGGTCGATGGCCAGCAGCTCGGCGGTTTTCTCGGCCATGGCTCCGGCATCGCTGAGCCCCTGCCGCCCGGTGCAGGCGTTGGCGTTGCCGCTGTTGACGATGATGGCGCGCACGGTGCCGCCGTTCTGGATGATTTCCCGGTCGTACTGGACAGGGGGGGCGGCGAAGGCGTTGCTGGTAAAGGCGGCGGCGGCCTTGGCCGGGACGTCGCTGACAATCAGGGCCATGTCCAGCTTTCCGCTGCGTTTGAGTCCGGCGTTGATGCCGGAGGCGCGGAAACCTGCGGGGCTGGTGACGCTGCCGTTTTCGAGGATGGTGAAGGACATGGACTGACCGGGGGTTTGGGGTGTCAACTTTACATCAGGATTTGAGCGAAGGGGGGAAAGATAATCGTAAAGCTTGGAAGCGCCAATGCGGGAAGGGGCTGAGGCTACAGACGTTCGAGCAGGAGAATGCCGAAGCCTCGGCCTTGGCAGGGGGGCTGGCCAATGAGGGCGACCTGCCGGTAGTTTTCCTGAATCCAGGCGTTTAATTCTCGGGCGTAGTCCCGCCCGAAAAGCCGGTAGCCGTAGCCGGCGAAGTCCGCATCCACAATGGCGATCAGGCCCGGTGGGGTGCGGCGGAAGGCGGCCAACATCTGGTTTTCCCCGTAGGTCTGCACCTGGTGGGGGTTGAACTGGCCGTAGGGGGTTGGGTTGGGCAGCCGGGCCAGATAGGCAAGCATTTCTCCGTCGGGCAGGACCGTCAGGGTCTGGCCGGGGCGGGTTCGGTTCTTGATTTCGTCCAGTGCGGCGGTCAGGTAGGTGCCGCGCGGATCGGCCAGAAAGGCATCGGGGCCTGTGCCGACCACGTGGGGTTTCGCCTTCAGGCAAGATTGCATGATAATCAGATGGGCAACGATGGCGGCGGTCCACGCGGCCAGGGCCACGGCCGTGAAAAGGGGCGCCATCCCGCCGCGGCGGCGGATGGCAGCGGGGATGCAGCGAACGAGACCCGTGACCACGATCATGGCCGCCGGCATGGCCAGGGCAAAGCCGTACTGGTAGAGGCGGGCGTTCAGGGCCATCTTCAGAAGAAGGGCGCCGGCGAAGGTAACGAACCCCAGGCGCAGGCCGTTCGTGGCGGCGGTCATCGGATCTTCCCGGTCTTGCCACAGCATCCAGCCGGAGGCTGCGGCGGCGGCCACCATGATCAAGGGGAACGGCGTGGCCAAGTGGACCCAGGGGATGCTCTTCCGAAACAGGATCAGCCCCATCGCGACCGCCGCGAACAGGATCGGCGCCATGTAGCCAGGCCGCCTGCCGGCTCTCCGACCCGCCAACGCCAGTCCCGCCGCCGTACCCAAGAGAAGCCCGTAGGCACCGGTGGCTTTCAGCATGGTCATCACGCGGGCGACTGGCTGGTCCAGCCCCATGGACTCGCGGAAGAACAGCGAACTGGCATTAGTCGCCTTGAACACCTGCCGCCAGGCCCCCGCCGTTCCCGCCAGGGCTTCTTCAAAAGGCATGATCCGGGCCAGTAGACCAAAGGCGACAACGACCGGTACTAGAGCCCCCGCCAAAACAAACGCACCGTTCCCCAGTCCTCTTCGCCACGAGCGCTGGCCGGGGGCAATACAGGTCGAGCCTGTCTGAACAATGCTTGCCCCGGCCACCGCCAGAAACACCTCGAACTTGGTCAGGAAGACCAACCCCAGGCACACGCCCCCCAATAAGCCTCGCCATCGCCCATGGGGCCGCCCCAGGCCGTTCAGGCACATCAAACATAGAATGGACAGGAAGATGCCATGGGTCAGTTCGTGGGAGTAGGGGCAGATCCAGTTGTAGTTGCCGATGCCGGTCAGCTGGGCGAAGGCGAACAGGGTGGCGAAGGTCAGGCAACCAAGGGTAGCGGCGAACCGGTCGGCGATGCGGGAGAGAAGAAGGTAGAGCAGGACCAGGGTGGCGGTGGCGACCACCAGGTTAGCATACACCAGGGTGCGCAGCCCGACACCGAACCAGGCGAACCAGAGGGCGTTCAGATAGGGGGAGAGGGGGCCGTTGTGGTAGGCGATGTCCGTGTAGAGCCGGCGGCCCTCGGACAACTGCCAGGGCACATAGAGTTCCCGGCCGAAATCCACCGTGCAGTCAGGC
>JBFJXC010000408.1:0-3426 GCA_041623325.1 Lentisphaeria bacterium
ATTTCATAGGTCTGGCCCGTGTCGAAGTGGTAGGTCAGGGCGACGCTGGTGGCGACGGGGCCCTGGGTGAGGATTCGGCTTTCGCGCTTGGCGATGCGGAGACCTTCGGGCAGCGCCCAGCGACCCTGGCCGCGCCAGAGGCCATCTTCGCCGCGGACGGCCTGGATCGGGGCGGCAGTATCGTCATGGTCTCCCCAGGCGACCCGAAAATCGGCCCGTCCCGTGGAGAGCACGGCGCTGGTTCCGTTGGCCTCCACCACTGGCAGAATCGGAGGGGTTGCGGACGCCGCAAAACGACCCTCCTCGGTCAGGTAGAGGGCGATCACCCGATCGCTGAGGGAAGGCAACTCGGCGAAGAAACTCAGACGGGCGCCGTCGAGTTGGAAAAGCATGGGCGTCTGGGGGGCGTCGCTGCAGAGCAGGCGCAGGCGGCCGGGGTCGGCGGGGACCCCGGCCGGCAGCTCGAAGCTCACCAGCTGCGGGGGGAAGTCATAGTGAAACGGATTGCGCATCACCTCGGTATGGACCCGCCGGCACGGCAGGCCATCGAGGGTGCGGAGTTGGCAGAATGGGTCGTCGACCGGCAGGGGTTCGGCGCTTCGCCATTGGTCGAGAGTCAGCTCCAGGGATATGGGCGCCTGCTCGGCGACGGCAATGTCATGGGCGAGAAAGTAGGTGCCGATGTCGTCGCTTAGCGGATCGAGACAGGCGGCGATGAACTCGTGGCGTCCGGCGGGCAGGTCGTCAAAGCAGAAGCGTCCCTGGGCGTCGGTGCGGGTTTCGCGGGCGCGTTGTTCGCCAATTTGGGGACGGTAGTGCATCTCGGGCTCGGCATAGGTGGCCGGATCGCGTTCGATCACGGACACCTCGAGCCCGAGCACCAGCTTCACATTCGCGAGGGGTTGTCCGTCCGGCGTGAGGACGCGGCCGTCGATGCGGCCGCGGCCTTCGGCGGGCAGTGTCTGGCCGGCCGGTTCGGGTTGCTTGGCAGCGTGGGGTTTTCTCTCACAGCGTTGGCGGGTTTTCGCCAGGGAGTGTTGTTGGGCCGGGGTTGTGGCCAGAGTCTCGGCCTGGTCCAGGCTTTGCGCCGACAGGCCGCGGTACTTGTCCAGATACTCATCGACACATAGTCCGGCCTTGGCTTCCGCGGAGCTCCGGTAGTGTCCCTCGTTGGCCAGCAGGGCGTAGTCTTCGGCCAGGAGCAGGGCCACCTGCAGTTTCTGGTCATCGCTGCTGGGGGTCATGCGGGAGGCTCGGGCCGCAAGCGACCTGGAGGCTCGGGCCGCAAGCGGCCCTGATGAGCTACGTTTCTGTTCATCGCTGCTGGGGGCCAAGGTCTCCAGGCATTTCCGGGCGGCGGTGTAGTCGCCGAGTCGCCGGTAGGCTTCGTGCAACAGCAGGATAAGGTCGGGTTGGGAAGCGCCGTCGGCCAGAGCGGCAAGGCACAGGCGCCGGGTGGTTTCGTAGCGCTTGGCTTGCAGTGCGGCGCGGATGTCAAGGATTGAAATGGCCATGAGAATCGATGTTTCTGTTATTATTGTCGATCGTTTGATAACGTAGTCGTGTTTGCCTACTTGACGCGGACCATGTACGGCAGTTTGTCGTCCAGTTTCTGGGTCAGGCGCACCACGCCGTACCAGCGGGGATTCCACGGGTGCCCGTCTTCGGACCACTGCAGGTGAGTGTCTGGGGTCTCTGCGGAACCACGGTGGCGCCAGTCGATGGACAGGCCCAGGTCGCCGGACGCGGGCCACGAGTCGCCGCGCATCAGGGAATACGGCACGGACACTTCGATGGTGGCGCCGGCCTCGGTCTGGTGCCAGACGCCCTTCAGATCCGGTTGTCGGCGGTCGGAGGTTTCGCCGGGACGGAGGGTCGCGTTGCCGCCGTTGTCGCGGGCGATGCTCAGCCAGTAGTAGGTGCCGGGCGTGCCAAGCTGTTTGGGTTCGCGCGGATCGAAATAGAGGGTGATCACGTCGTCGGCCACCTTGCCTTTGGCCTTGACCGCGATGTGGAGGGCGGTCTTGCCGGCTTTGAGCGACCATTGGGTATAGCAGTCGTCGATGGATTTTCGGTTGTCGTCGGGGCCGCGTGTCCAGCGCGCCTGGACCGGCAGGCCGACGGGAAACCACTGGTGTCCAGTCCAGTCCGCCAAATCGCCGTCCACAATCGCCTCGCCGGGCCGTGCGGCGCCATAGCGAACATAGGCCACCTCGGCGGCCGCCCAGGCCGTCTTGTCGTCCTTCTCGTATTTCGACACCAATGGGATGCGCCCGACGGGCGAATTTTCAGTGATGTGGACCGTTTGGGTGCGCGGTTTGCCGTCTTCGATGAGCGTCACCTCGACCTTGCCGTCTGACACCGTCCGGCGTTCGGCCACGAAACGGGCCGTCGGCTGGATTGGTGCCTTGACCCCGTATACGTGGCTGCCATCGGCGTTGTAGTCGATGGCGACGACCATGGGGGAGGTGGCATAGAGATACTGGTTGGCCGGATAGGTCAGCAGATCCGTGCCGGTCCTGACCGTCGGCCAGCCGACCCGTAGCCGGCTGCGGTCGCGGTAGTCGAGGCGGCCCGTGACCGTGATGGCGTCGTCGGGCACCGGATAGATTTCCAGCCGACCGGGGCCGGCATGCTCGACGTCGACGTCGGCCTGCAGACCCTCCTCGGTCCAAACGCTTGTCCCCCGGAAACGGGCCGGCGGGTTTGGTGCGTGGCCGGACAGCGTCGCATAGATCGCCTTGGCCATGGCCAGGTGCCCGAGCGCGTTGGGGTGGATTCCGTCGCCTTTTCCGTCCGTCTCCAGCATGGTCGTGAACGGCCGGTTGTAGCGGATTGGGAAACGCGGCCGCATGGCGAGGCAGGATTCTTCGAAGGTGGCGGCCCCCTTGCCCCACAGGGCGTGGAAAGTGTCGACCACGGGCACGTCCAGCGAGGCCATGGCCTCGCGCAGCCAGGTGCCGAACCCAACCGTGCGGATGACGTAGGGTGTGTACTCGGCGGCGTCTTTGGCGAGGCTGATGTCCGGGGTGGGCAGCAACACGACAGGATCGGCGGCGCACTCGTGGCGCAGACGGCCTACCAGCCACTCGACTTGTTCGAGATAGGCACGCAGGGAACTGCCCGCTCCCTGGTCGTTCAACCCGTACATGATCATGGCCACCTGCGGCTGCTGGTCGATGGCGTCACGCTGGAAATTGCGCACGGAGGCATCGACGGAGCGTCCCGGATAGGAGCGGTCGATCATCTCGATGCGCTGGTTGCCTGTCGCGCGCGCCAGCATCATTCGCAACATGTTCTCATAATCGCCGGTGGCGGTCACGGAATCGCCCATGGCCAGAAAACGAATCGGGTCCCCGGCGAGCAGACGCTCGGCATGGCGGGGTAGCGAGCGTCGCAAAACGGCGGCGTTCAGGGGGGGAGGGG
>JBFJXC010000409.1:0-3406 GCA_041623325.1 Lentisphaeria bacterium
CAGCACCACTTCCCGCTGGTCTTCGGGAAGCGATTCCAGAGCCCGCTGCAGGCCCTCCTGTATCGCGGCCTGATCCAGACCTTGCCAAGGCTCATCCTCCTCGCCGGCGATGGCCTCGTGCAATTCCACATGCTTGCGCCTGGCCTGCTGGCGAAAATGGTCCATGGCCAAATTGTGGCCAATTCGCATCAGCCAAGGCAGGAACCGCTCCTTTTCCGTATAGCGTGCCAGCCGGTCCACCACGCGCACCCACGTTTGCTGATACAGATCGTCAACCAATGCCGACTGCCCCGGCAGCAATCGTCCCAGATAGGAGTACAACTGCAGGCGGTAGCGCCGATACAGCTCGTCGAAGGCCGAATTTCGACCCTCCAGCCATTGCCGGATCAGTTCCGCATCCGATGCATCCTTCATTCACGATCTCCGCACATCAAACGCTGCAACCTGTTATTTATTGTGCCCCGTGCCCGGTTTACCAACAGAGCGCCGCCTCCCCTGCCCCGCACCTCCGCCGGCCTGCCGCTTCCGATTCCGCCCCGGCCGCTCAACCTTGTACCAACACCATATCCGCCTTACATTAGGCCCCGCGACAACCCGACATTCCGAACACCGGCATGTCCGGATACCGTCCAACTAAGGTTTCCTCAGCGTCATGACCATCAATAGCGACTCACCGCCTCTGTTCCGGGGCATCCATGCACTATGCGGCCACCCCGCTTTCCGCTGGCTGGTCTGCTGTCTCTACGGAGCGGCAATCTGCGCGCTTTCCTTGTTGCCCGGTCGAAAGCTGCCACGCCTTTCCGGCACCGTGGCGCATGCCGACAAAATCGTGCATTTCCTCATGTACGCCCTGCTGGCGGGGCTGCTCTGGTGGGCCTTGCGGGTGCGCCACCGGGCCAGGAGCGCCCTCGTGGCCGCCGTGCTTCTGGGCACCAGCCTTTACGGGCTGCTGATGGAATTCCTGCAGGGCTTACTCACGTCCGGGCAGCGCTGCTTTTCCGTGGCCGACATCCTAGCCAACGCCGGGGGCGCCCTCCTTGCCGTCTGCATCGGCATCAAGACCGTGGGAGGTGACAGGTAAGTTGCCGTCAGCTTGCCACTCACCCTCTACGGTTCACCGCCCGCCGTTGGCCGCATCCTGGTCCACATACCAGTCGTAGACGCGGGAGATTCCCTCGACCAAAGTGGTCGTGTGGGTCCAACCCATGGCATGCAGACGGGAGACGTCCAGCAGTTTGCGCGGGGTCCCATCCGGCTTGCTGAGGTCGTGAACGATCTTGCCTTCGTAGCCGACTACCCGCCGGACAATCTCGGCCAGCTCCCCGATTTCGACATCCTCTCCGGTACCCAAATTCACATGGGGCTCCGCCTCGTAGTGGTTCAGCAGGAAAATGCAGGCATCGGCCAGATCGTCCACGTACAGGAACTCCCGCCGCGGTTTGCCGGTCCCCCACAGCACCACCTCGGGCGCCCCTCCGACTTTGGCCTCGTGGAACTTCCGGATCAGAGCCGGCAACACGTGCGAGGTCTCCAGATCAAAATTGTCGTTGATGCCGTACAAATTGGTGGGCATGGCCGAGATGAAATTGCAGCCGTACTGGCGACGGTAGAACTTGCACAGTTCGATGCCGGCAATTTTGGCCACGGCGTAGGCCTCGTTGGTCGGCTCCAGGGGTCCCGACAGCAGGCACTCCTCCGCGATGGGTTGGGGGGCCATCTTGGGGTAGATGCAGGAACTGCCCAGGAAAAGCAGTTTGTCAACACCGTGGCGGTAGGCCGCCTCGATCAGGTTGGAGGCAATCATCAGATTCTGGTAGATGAATTCGGCCGGATAGGTCTGGTTCGAATGGATGCCGCCGACCTTGGCCGCGGCTAGGATCACATACTCGGGCCGCTCCCGCCCGAAGAACGCCTCCACCTCGGACTGCCGGACCAAATCCAAGTCGGCATGGGTGCGCGTGACCACATTCATGTACCCCTGGGCCTGCAAGGCCCGCAGGATGGCGGACCCCACCAGTCCCCGGTGGCCGGCCAAATAGATTTTCGAGTTTTTCTTCATATCACTGGACCTGCATCCTGCCGCTTCACTCAAAATAGTTCATCACCCGAAACCCACCGTCCTTCAGGTGGCTGTCCTTTTGGGCCAGGTGCAGGTCCGAGCGCACCATGTCCCGGACCAGCGCGTCGAGGTCGTACTGGGGCTGCCAGCCCAGCTTCTGCTGGGCCTTGGTCGGATCGCCCAGCAGCAGATCGACCTCGGTGGGACGGTAGTAACGCGGGTCGATCTCCACCACGACCTGGCCGTTGCGAGTATCGATCCCCTTCTCTTCCACCCCCTCGCCGCGCCATTCGATGGGGATCTCCAGTTCGGCGAAAGCCTTGGTTACAAAGTCGCGCACGGTGGTCGTCTTGCCGGTGGCCAGCACATAATCCTCCGCCTGGTCTTGCTGCAGAATCAGCCACATGCCACGGACGTAATCCTTGGCGTGGCCCCAGTCCCGCTTGGCACTCAGGTTGCCCAGGTAGAGCTTATCCTGAAGCCCGAGGGAAATGCGGGAAACTGCCCGGGTAATCTTGCGGGTCACAAAGGTTTCGCCCCGGATCGGCGATTCGTGATTGAAGAGAATCCCGTTGCAGGCGAACAGGTTGTAGGCTTCCCGGTAGTTCACGATGATCCAATAGGCATACTGCTTGGCCACCGCGTAGGGGCTGCGGGGATAGAACGGAGTCGTTTCCTTCTGCGGCACCTCCTGCACCATCCCGTACAACTCGCTGGTGGACGCCTGGTACAGCCGGGTTTTCTTCTCCAGCTTCAGGATCCGAATGGCCTCGAGCAGCCGCAAGGTTCCCAACCCGTCCACGTTGGCCGTGTACTCGGGGGTTTCGAACGACACCTGCACATGGCTCTGGGCCCCGAGGTTGTAGATCTCGTCGGGCTGCACATCCTGCACAATGCTGATCAGATTCGTGGCGTCGGTCAGATCGCCATAGTGTAGATAGAAATGGCGATGCTGCTCGTGGGGATCCTGGTAGAGATGGTCGATGCGGTCCGTGTTGAACTGGGAAGCCCGCCGCTTGATGCCATGCACCTGGTACCCCTTCTTCAACAGAAACTCCGCCAAATAGGCCCCGTCCTGCCCCGTAATCCCTGTAATCAGCGCGGTCTTGCCCATATTCTCAATCGTCCTTTCCCGTATCCATTAAATCGCAAGAAGCCACAATCTAACCACCCAACCGGCAAACACAACATTTCGAAGCGGGGCTACGGGGGATCAGCGGGGCAAGGCATTCAGGACCAAGCACCTGGCGGGTTGCAATTCGGCCTTGGCGTGGCACATTTGGCCATTCCGTTCGTGTGCCTCGGTAGCTCAGTTGGATAGAGCAACGGACTTCTAATCCGTAGGTC
>JBFJXC010000410.1:0-3396 GCA_041623325.1 Lentisphaeria bacterium
GAGGTTATCGGCTGCTCCCCACGATAGGTCCCGTTGGTGCTGTTTTCATCTTGGATGACTAATTTGCCGTCGGCGTTGACCAGCAACGTGGCGTGCTGACCGGATACGGTCGGGTCCGCAATGGTGATGTCGCAGTCCGGCAGGCGTCCGATGCTGCACGGGAAGGTGTCGATGCGCACCATCTGGGGCGTGTCGGCGGATTGTATGAGAATCCGGCAGCTGGGCTGCGCCTTATTTTCATCGCTATCCATGGGGACCCGTTACCTCGGTCGTGCCGGATTGAGATTCTCGTTTCTGAAACGGGAGGTCCGTTGTGGTCTCCTCTGGAGGGGTCGAGACCGGAAAAGCCGTAACGTAATGCCGAGAGGCGACATGCGCAATCTCAAAATGCGGAAGGCCTGATCCCCCGATACGCGGCAAGCCGTATCCAGCTGACGATCAGGGGAGGTCGATCATGGAAAACGAAAGCCGTGTCGTCACGGCAAGAGACCGAATGTTATCGCGATCTTGGCGGATGATCCTGCTTTCGGCCTCTTTACAGTTTGTAGGCGGGGTCGATATAGTCTTGGAACCAGTTGCCCCACCAGCTTAAGCTGATCAGCGGCAGTTTGACGAAATGCACCGAGCCGTCGAGGAAGCCGGCATTGTAGCCGCGCTCGTGGTAGCGGCGCAGGCCCGCCGGATTGTCGGCGATCATCCCTTTGGCCCCGTCTCTGGCCGTGTACAGGGGGGTGCCTCTGTAGTTGTTGATGCGGAAGGCGTAGTCGCTGTACCACCAGAAGGTGTTGTGGATGTTCCCGTTGCTCGGGGCGCGATACTGATAGGCGGGCCATCCCTTGTCGGGGGGCGCGGAGGGGCAATGGAAGACTTCGGAGGTGGTCAGATAGCCCTGCCAGAGCAGGATGCCGAAGCTGTTCCAGCCTTCGGATTCGGGGATTGTGGTCGATCCAGCTCGCAGCATGTAGAGGCTTCCGGTCCCTTTTGCGCCCCAGGTGCTGCCGTTGAAGTCGTCGGCGTACATGTTGGTGGCCAGTCCGATCTGGCGCAGGTTGCCGACGCAGGCACTGCGGCGTCCCGACTCCTTGGCCTGACTTAGGGCGGGTAATAGCATGGCCGCCAGTATGCCGATGATCGCGATGACCACTAGCAGCTCGATGAGGGTGAAGTTGTTTCTTCTGGTGGGCGGGGAAGGCATTGGTTGGTCCTTTCGTTTGAGTGCTCTGGCGACTCGCGCTGCCGGCTTGTCGGCTGAAAGCTGACTGCTGTTAAAGTGTAGTGCTCGTGTGGCCTATGTCAATGCTTTTCCTGAAAAAAAGGGGGGGGCTCGGTGTTTTTTGGGGGAAGTGAGGGTGTGGTCGAGCTTGTCTGTTTGCTTGGCAAGCGTGCCGGTCGAGGCGGGGCGGACGGCGTCGTGGCGGATTTTGGGGCTGGCGGTTTGACAGGTGTTAAACTGCGATCATATTGTGATGTCGTTGTAGGGGAGTTGATGGCTTCCGGCAGGCGGTCTTCAATTCCAAGTCATTCATTAGAGACTGAGGAGTGCTGGCGATGGGTATGAAAAGAAGTCTGATTATGGCGGGTGTGTTGGGTGTGGCGCTGAGCGGTTTCGCGGCAGATGTTCATCAGAAGACGGAAGGCGAGGGCGCCTATGTGGGCGGCCAGAACGCGGTGAAGGCCGGCAAGATGGAGGCCAAGGAGGTCGCGGAGGCGAGCGCGGGCCAAGTGGCTCGCGTTCCCGGTTCGATGAACCAGTGGGGATTTGTTTCTTACTGGTTCGGATTGCCCACCCCGGAAGGTAAGTCGATCATTCGCTTCCGGGTCTATGTCGACGAAACGCCGACGAGCACCTACGGGGTCTATATCGCCGGCAAGTTCGGTCAGAAGTTCATTGCCAAACTGAAGGTTCCGGCCGATGCCAAGCCCGGCACGTTTGTGGACGTGGACATTCCGGTCAGTCATGACGAGGAGTGGAGCGGGGTGGCCTTCAAGAAGTTCGAGAAAAACGACAACCCCAGTGCGTGGATCGACGCGGTCAGCACGCTGGTCGTTGCCGAGTAGTCTTGTCGCTTGTCGGAGTCCCGCGTTTACGCGGAAGCCATCCAGGGGCTTTAGTCCGAGAACTCTGGGAGTAGTCGCAGAATGTTTCTCGCAAAAGCCCGCTACGGCTTCCGGCTGAAGCCGGGACTCCGGCGGGATGTCGCGCCGTTCAAGTCCAGTCCAAGCAAGTAAGGTTCACATATCCATGAATAGGTTTTTTGTTGTCGCGGGAATGGCGGCTGCGCTGGTCGTTGCCTCCTCGACGGTCGCCGGAGTTCAGCCGGCGTTGCGGACGAATCCGCCGATACGCTCTTTGCAGGCCCGTGGCGAGGACTTTGTCGACGCGTCCGGTCAGGTCACCCGGCTTTGGGGAGTCAATCTGGTGTCGTTGTATCCGGAGCATGCCGTGGCCGAGAAGACGGCGGCCAACCTGGCCAGTCTTGGGGTGAACTGCGTGCGGCCTCACCATGTCTTGCGCTCGAGTCTGGATTGGAATCCCAATATGGTGAGCGGGGCACTGGTCGACTACCGAAAGGACTCACGCACGTTCGATCCCGAGGCCTTGGATCGTTTCGACTATCTCAATGCTTGCCTGAGACGCCAGGGCATTTACCTGATGCTGTCCATCGGCAGCAGTCGAGGCTATCGGAGCGGCGATGTCTCGATCCTGGACAGCGGCGCCGAGGACGCCAAAGCCTGGGTGGCCGCGATTGAAGAATTGAACAACTGGCATTGGAAAAAATCGTTTGACGTGTTCAAGATGCTGCCGCTGTTCGACGAGCGGGCGGCGCTGGTCAACGAGGAGTTCGCCCGCAAGTTGCTGACGCATGTCAATTCGTACAGCAAGCAGAGCTATGGCACGGATCCCCAGGTGTTGACTGTCGAGATTCAAAACGAGTTTTCCCTTGACTACGTCCTGATCTGCAAGAACAAGTTTCCGGACTATTGGCAGAGCCAGCTGGACAAACGGTGGCGAGCGTTTGCCGAGAATAAAGGGGTGGCGACCTGCGACATCTACGAGCCAGAGACCGCGGCCCAGAAATCCTGCCGAGCCGATTTTTTCCGTAGTGTGGAGGAGACCTACTTCCGGCGCCTCGAGAAGGTGATCCGCGAGTGCGGTTTCAAGGGGGAAGTGGCTTTTTCGAACCTCTGGCGCGGCGAAGCCAACGCCAAGTTGAATGCCGACCTGGGCGGCTACGTGGAGGATCATATTTACGGGGATCCGCGCATCGCCCGCGAGAAGAAGGACTTTTTGGTCGAAAAGTCCAAGAGCCGGTTGGCGGACAAGCCCTACATACTCGGCGAGGCCAACTACTCGGAATGGGGCAAGACGCTCAAGCAACAGCGCCGCGAGCGGGC
>JBFJXC010000411.1:0-3360 GCA_041623325.1 Lentisphaeria bacterium
CGCGGTCGAAGATGATGAAGGCCAACTTGTCCGGGTCCTGATTGGAAAAATCGTAAAGCAACTCGCTGCGGATTGAATCGATGGGGTGCTCGGCCTGGTTGTATAGCTGATACTTGAGATATTCGATGAGCCGGTCGTCGAGGCTGTTCAAATGGATGGCGATCTTTTCGATGAACTGGCGGCGGCTCAGGGTCAGGCGGCACTGGGGCGGTTCAAGGTCGTCGTCGGCATTGAAGATCTGCCCGGTGATGGCTTGCATCTGGGCTTCGGCGCCCGTGTATTGCCGGGGGTTTTCCAAGGGCAGGAAATAGATCAGGAAGCGGTTGTGGTCGTCGCGAAAGAGCATGGGCACTTCCATCAGGAATTCAGCGCCGCAGGACGGGCAGGCGACCTTGTTCAGTTCCCCACGAAAGAGCAGACCGAGTTCATTGGTGGCCGGGTTCACGACGGTGACTGGGGCGATATCCTGCGGGGCCTGGCAGCTGGGGCAGGCCATGCGGCCGTGGGCTTGGTCTGACTGGTCTGGCATAGAACGATCCGTCTTGGTGGTTGAGGTTGATTCATAAAGCTCCTCAAGATAATACCGATTTTGCCCCTGTCACTTGAGGGATGAGGGATGAAAGCTGAGGCAGGGCAGGGTTTCGGCATTCCGTGTTCCCTGAAACCTGAAACCTGAAAAATATACCGTGCCTACCCCAGAAGCTCCTCGGCGATTTGGCCTTTGGCCACGGTGGCGACCGGACCGGTCATGCGGATCTCGTAATGGTTGTCGACGGCGATGTGCAGGTTGCCGCCGGGCATGTGCACGGTTATTTGGCCATCGCAGAGGCCAAGCCGGTAGGCCACGGCGGCCGAGGCGCTGGCGCTGCTGCCGGAGGCCAGGGTGTACCCCGCCCCCCGCTCCCAGATTTCGATCTGAATGTTTTGGCGGTCCAACACGCGCATGAACTGCACGTTGGTGCGGTTCGGGAAGCGGGCCTCGCTCTCCAGCACCGGCCCGATCGCCTTGGTGAACTCCGGCGAGGTAGCATCGCAGAGCACCACGCAATGGGGATTGCCGATGGTGGCCGCCGAATAGCTCAGGTCGTAGCCGCCCACTTGGATCAGCTCGTTGAGCACCTGTCGCTCCGGGCCGGAGACGGGAATGTCCCGGCTTGAGAAGCTGACCCGGCCCATCTCCACTGTGATCTCCTGGCTAGGATCCACTACCAGGCAGGACACCGGGCCGCCCAGCGTGTGCACGGCGAAAGGGCGGTTGCACTCGACCAGGCCGCAATCCCACAGGTAGCGGGCGAAGATGCGCAGGCCGTTGCCGCTTTTCTCGGCTTCGCTGCCGTCCGGGTTGAAGATGCGCAGGGCGAATCCCTTCATCTCGGGCTTGGCGCGGGAGGGGTCGCGCTGCAACGGCAGTTCGTCGCGCCCACCCGGCAGGGGCCCCAGCAGGATGCCGTCGGACCCGACTCCGAAATGACGGCTGCAGATGCGTTCAATGGTCTCGGGAGCCAGCTCCCGCTGAAAGGTTTGCGGATCCAGCACGATGTAGTCGTTGCCCAAACCGTGGTACTTGTGGAATTGCATATCGCCTCTCGCCCATGCTTTCTCGGCCTGCCCATTGTCAATTTCGGGAGATTATGGCAAAGTAGCACATTTTCCAAGGCTTCAAAAGAGAGGGCCGGTATTCGGCCAGCGAAAGGGCAAACCATGACCACCACCGTATTGTTCGACATGGACGGGGTGCTGACCGACTCCGAGCCGGTCATCAATGCCGCCGCCATTGCCGGCCTGCGCGAGTTCGGCGTTCGGGCCCGGCCCGAGGATTTTCTGCCCTTTGTGGGAACCGGCGAGGACAGCTACATCGGCGGGGTGGCCCGCCTGCATGGCCGCGACTATGATCCCATCATGAAAAAACGGGTTTACGAGATTTATCTGGAAATCCTGCCGGGGCGGCTCCGGCCCTTTCCCGGGGTCCTCGATCTGCTGCGGCAGCTGCGCCGCCGCTGCATCCCGTTTGCCCTGGCCTCCAGCGCCGACCGCATCAAGGTACAGGCCAACCTGAAGGCCATCGGTTTGTCCGCCTACTGGTTCTCCGCTGTGATTAGCGGCGATGATGTCGCCCAAAAGAAGCCCTCGCCGGACATCTACCTGGAGGCAGCCCGTCAGACCGGGGCGGCTCCCGAGCACTGCTGCGTGGTTGAGGACGCCATCAGCGGCATCCAGGCGGCCAAGGCGGCCGGCATGCGCTGCGTGGCCGTGGCCCAAAGCTTCGAGGCGGACGCGCTGGCGGCGGCCGGGCCGGACCGGGTGCGCCCCCGCATTGCCGACGTCACCCTTCAAGACCTAGGACTTTCTTGATGGCGAGGGCGGAAAGCTGAAGGTGCGGAGCCAGAGTTTCGTGTTGACAACTCACAGTTTCAGTTTCGATTCGTGCCGGTTAAAGCACAGCAACAACACCAGAGCTATAGTCAGTCCCACAGTCCCACAGTCCCACAGTCCCATAGACCCCTATAGACTCATGGTCCCCCGCCCTTCACATCCTGCCGTGGCGGATGATGGAGACCAGCAGGAAGAATCCCATCAGACCGGAGATGCAGAATCCGGCCAGGCCGATGATGGGCATGTCGTTCCAGAGCGGGGGCAGGGCCGTTTGCGAGATCAGGGAGGAGCCGATCACCAGGGAAGCCAGGACGATGGCGAAGACCACGCGGTTGCTGATCTGGTCGTTGGAGCGGATAAAGTTCTCCAAGCCGCGATGCTCGAACTTCAACCGGACTTCGCCATGCTTGAGCAGGGTCAGGATTTCCCGGCTTTCGGCAGGCAGGTCGCGCAGCAGGGCCTGCAGGTCGAGGCTGGCACTGTAAAGATCGCGGCGCAGGGTTCTGAAGCTGGTGCGTTGCCTGGCCAGTTTGCGGACAAAGGGCTCGAGGTGTGCCAACACGTCGAAGTCGGGGCAGAGGACGCGGCCGACCCCCTCCAGAGTGGCCAGGGCCTTGGTGAGCAGGAAGAAATCCGAGGGCATGTGCAGGTTGTAGACAAACAGCAAGCGGGTGAGTTCGTTGAGCAGTTCGCCGATGCGGATGTCCTTGAGGGGGCGGTAGAGATGGTCCTGGATGAAGCTGGCGATGTCCGCCTCGATGTCGTGGACGTTCTCGAAGCGGTTGAACCCGGACAGACGCAGGACCGCGGCGGTCACCCGGCGCTCGTCTCGCAACGCCAGGCCCTCCACCAGATGGATCAGGTGGTCGCGCCGGCGGCTGGAAAGAATGCCCATCATGCCGTAGTCCAGAAAGCAGATGACGTTGCCCGGGCAGACCAGGAGATTTCCCGGGTGTGGATCGGCATGGAAGAAGCCGTGGAAAAAAA
>JBFJXC010000412.1:0-3293 GCA_041623325.1 Lentisphaeria bacterium
GACCGACGGGATGGCCGCCAGCATCTCGATGACCGGTTTGGCGGCCTGGCGCATGGAAAACGGCAGCAGGTCGCTCAGGCATACAGCCGCGCAAACCCCAAGCGGAACGGCCAAAACCGTGGCCCCGGCGGTGACCATGAAGGTGCCGAAGAAAATGGCCCCCGCCCCGAACTCGGCAGGCTCTCCGGATGGATACCATTTGGTGGTGCCGAAGAACTCCATCACACCCTTCAGCTTGAAAAAAGGAAAGGCGTCTTTGGCAATGAAGTAAAAAATAAAGAGAACAGCCAGGAGTGATACCGAGGTGATCAGTAGCAACAGTCCCTCGCCGGCCAGACGGGCCAGCTGCTGGCGCCTGCTGGCGCCCTTGGTCATGACCAGGCTCGGCCGGGACCGGGCAACACCCGCGGCGGTTTCAGCGATTTGCATGGGGCTCTTTCCTCTTGCGTGCGATCATGACAGCCAAGCGGCTTTCAAAGTCCGCTATACTTTCGTTCCGTTGTGTTAGGGAACGGTTAGACCCCGGTGAGAAGACGGTGAAATTACACCCGGACTGGCCGCCTGCGCAAGAGCCTGGCGAGGGGAGCCCCCGGCCGGAAACCGGGCAAAAGAAAGGCGCTTACCCAGCGCTGGCAACGTATGGGTAGCGCCCGCGATCGGTTGTGCGCCGTAGCGATTCTTAGTAGGCGGTCACCGGAACGAAACCGATGGACTGGACGATCTCCTGTCCCTTCTTGCTCAGATGCAGGGTCACAAACTGATGCAACGGGCTGCCGAGCTTGGGATAGCCATTGGTGTACATGAACAGAGGCCGGGCGATGGGATACTGGCCGCTGGCCACCGTGGCGTTTTCGGGATAAACCCCTTCCACTTCCAGAGGCTTAACCGTCTCGTCCACGAAGCCGAGGCCCACATAGCCAATGGCCCCGCGAGTGCTCTGCACCCGCTGCCGAATGGCGCCGTTGCTGCCAGCCACCTCGGCGGAGGACACGATCTTCTGCTTCTTCATGACCAACCCCTCGAAAGTCTCGAAGGTCCCGCTGTTGGTATCGCGAGTGACCACCACAATGGGCATGTCCGGGCCGCCGACTTGTCGCCAGTTGCTGATGTTGCCCAAGTAAATATCGCGGACCTGAGCCACTGTAAGACCTTCGACCCGGTTGCTGGGATGCACAACCATGGCCAGACCGTCCAAAGCCACCACATGGGCTACCGGCTGGATGCCCTTGGCGGCCGCGGCGGCGAATTCCTTGTCCTTCATGGCACGGGACATGGCCGCAATGTGGCAGGTATCGTTGACCAAGCTCTTGGCGCCGTTGCCGCTGCCGGATTCGCTGACCGTCACATTCACCCCCTTGTTCAGGGACATGTAGTACTCCGCGAAGGCCTTGGCAATGGGGCCGACCGTGGTGGAGCCGTCAATGACGACCTTGCCGCTGACCCCGGCCTGGGCACTGCCCGCCACCAAAGGCGCCACCATCCCCAACAACGCTGCCTTACTGACCATCTTTGCGAGTTTCTTGATCATCTTCCGTCCTCTCTGTGCTTTTTACTTCTGGCGTTAGTGCCTGTCCGACGCCGGCAACAATCCGCTTTTCCCAACGTCGACAATTACCATCCTTCCAGATTGTTAGGGATCGGTTACGGGCGGATGAGAAGATGGTCAGTTTTTCCGGTCGCCGCACCCTCCCGGCCCAGACCTTTCAAACTGGCGCTTGTCCCTTATAGTAAAGGGCTTTGCGCCAATCCCCGACAAACCCATGATTTTCCGATCCGAGGAATCCGTCTTATGAGCGTTCGAGTTCGCTTTGCCCCGTCCCCCACCGGGCATGTCCATATCGGCAATATCCGCGCGGCCATCTTCAACTGGCTGTTTGCCCGTCACGAGGGCGGCCAATTCCTGCTGCGGGTCGAGGACACCGACCTGGAGCGCTCCACTCCGGAGGCCATCGCCACCCTCCTGGACGTCATGGCCTGGCTGGGTCTGAACTACGACGACCAGCCCCTGTACCAGACCAGCCAGCGCCAGAAGCATCTGGAGGCCGCCGAGAAGCTGATCGAATCCGGCCATGCCTACCGTTTTGCCAAGGGCGGCAGCGGCGAGGCGGTGCTGTTCCGCATCCCCTGGAATGCGGAGACGGTTCCAGGCGTCAGCACGGTCGGCCCCGCGGAGTTGGACGTTCATCCCGACGTGCCTGTGGTCATCGATCCGACCGGCATAAGCTTCGCCCAGGTTTCCAGCAAGGGCAAGGCCATGCCCCAGGAAAACTGCCTGGCCGGCTTCAAGGACTTGCAGGTACTGGATGCCCAGGGCCAATGCCTCTTCGAGCTGAACAGCGCCATCGGAGAAGTCCTCGATGGCCGCCAGTCGTTCCAAATTGACCAGGCCACCAAGCTGCGCTTCACCCGCCGACAGATCCTGTTCACCGACTTGGTCAAAGGCGATCTGGCCAAGCCCTTGGACAGCCTGAAGGACCTGGTCGTCGTGCGCAGCGATGGCTCCCCGGTCTTCCATCTGGCCAACGTCTGCGACGACATCACCCAGGGCATCACCCACATCGTGCGCGGCGACGACCACGTGGAAAATACCTACCGGCACATCTTCATGTTCGCCGCCCTCGGGGCGACCCCGCCGCAATACGCCCACCTGCCCATGATCGTCAACAGCCAGGGCAAACCCTACAGCAAACGCGATGGCGACGCCTTCGTGGGCGATTTCCGGGCCAAGGGCTTCCTGCCGGAGGCACTGTTCAACTATCTGACCCTGCTGGGCTGGTCGCCCGGCGACGACCGCGAAAAGCTCAGCCGCGAGGAGACCGTCCGCCTGTTCAGTTTCGAACGCGTCCTGCGCTCGGCGGCCCAGATGGACCCTCGCAAACTGGAAAACCTCAACGGCCAGTACATCGCCGAACTGTCGGCCGACCAGTTCGCCAGCCAAGCCCTGGATGTGGCCCGCGGCTTCGGATGGGGCCACGGTCTGGACCAAACCCTCTTCGCCAAAGTGGCCGGCCTCATGCAAACCCGAACCAAGTTGTTCAACCAGGTCGAGACCTGGCAATCCTTTTTTACCGAGCTGCCTGACTACGAGGAAAAGGCCTGCCGCAAGTTCCTGCAGAAACCTGGCATCGCCGCCGCCCTGGCCCTGCTGGAGAAGAACCTGCCGGACGGGGATTTCACAGCCGAAGCCGTGGAGGCGGCCATTCACCGGACAACTGCCGCCCTGGACATCCCCGAAGGCAAGCTCAATCAGCCCATCCGGGTGGCCATCAGCGGCGGCACGGTCGGGGCCGGCA
>JBFJXC010000413.1:0-3287 GCA_041623325.1 Lentisphaeria bacterium
CCTGGACCCGGGCTGCCGCCGAAGTCCTCGCCCTTTACCAGGCCTCATGGCGCCATTGACACAGACGTTGCCAACGTCTGCCGACGGCAACGCGCCGGATCACTTCTAAAGACAAAGGCTGACACCCGCCTGAGCCAGGCCGATCAGTCCTCCGATCAGGCCCCCAAACCAGGTGATGTAGCGGAACTGCTGCCGCGAAAACCCCAGCACCAGCTCCTCCAGCTTCTCCACCGGCATGGCATTGATGCGCGCCTCGATCTTCT
Organism: Lentisphaeria bacterium; assembly: GCA_041623325.1. Classification (GTDB taxonomy): domain Bacteria; phylum Verrucomicrobiota; class Lentisphaeria; order Oligosphaerales; family JBFJXC01; genus JBFJXC01. The sequence continues at coordinate 264 of JBFJXC010000413.1, forward strand.
GACCGATGTTCAGATCCCCGCCGTGGGCGATGGCGTCGGTGGCCATCTGCTCGATCGCTTCCAGAACCTTGCCCACGATGGTCGGCTTGGCACCCGCGAACATGGCCGCCAGGGGCCCGAAGCTGGCAAACATGGCATCCACCTTGGCCGACACCGCCACCCGCGCCTTGTCGCCAGTCAGCAGCGCATGGATTTCGCCGCCGGACAGCAGGTTGGTCTCGAAAGTCTCGGCAATGTTCTTGGCTATGACGTGCCGCTGGCCGGGAATGACCCCCGGAGTCAGCGGCAGACGCCAGGTACCGATCATGACCGGCTTGTACGGCCGAAACAGCATCTTGATGGCGATCTGGTTGGTCAGGGCCCCGATGACCGCGCCGACCAGCGGAAATATCACGAAGGGAGTCCAGTCCATGGCGTTTGCTTCCGTTCACTCTCGTTGTCTTGGCCGAAAGGCGACCAATGTATTTCGTATGGAGCCGAACACAAATGTTTGGTTTTTGTTAACACCGGTGCTAAACTATCGCCAATCTGTGCGGGGAGCGTCATCCCCAGGCACGGACGCCCCGTCCGCAAGGGTGCGGACTTAGGGCGACCAGCAACCATTAGGGTAGCAAGAGGAGGTAGAGGATGTTGAATTTGAAACATGCATTGGCCGGAATGGGTGCCGCCGCGGCGTTGATGGCGACCACGGGCGTGGCCCGGGCCGAACTGAACGAGGCCGTCAGCTTCGAGGCGGGTGTGGACTACGCCTCCAAGTATGTCTGGCGCGGCATCGAGCTCAACGAGGACTTCGTCGTCCAGCCCTCCTTCACCATGAACTGGGGCAACTTCAGCGCCAACATCTGGGCCTCGGTCGACACCACCGACTTCAACGACCGCCGCTGGGACGCCCAGGAGGTCGACTACACCCTCAGCTACAACTTCAGCTGCGGCAACATCGACTACTCCACCGGCATCATCTACTACGACTTCCCCGGCACCAAGGGCGACTCCGCCACCCGGGAGGTCTTCCTGGGCATGAGCGCGGGCAACTGCCTGCTGCAGCCCTCCCTGACCGTCTACTATGACTTCGACGAGGCCAACGGCTTCTACGTCAACGCCGGCGTCGGCCACTCCATGAGCTTCTGCAACGAACGGCTCTCCCTGGATCTGGCCGCCAACGTCGGCTGGGGCGACGAGGACTACCACGACTACTACTTCGACGGCAACGCCAACCGCCCCGTCCGCAACAGCGGCCCCTCTGACCTCAAGCTGGGCGTTTCGGCCACCTACGCCCTGAACAGCGCGGCCTCCATCACCCCCTACGTCGCCTACACCACCCTGCTCGACGCCGACCTGCGCGACACCGCCTCCGACGAAGGTGTCTACATCAGCGGCATCAACTTCTCCTACAGCTTCTAAGCGCAAACCGTTCAGACGCTTCCGCGGGCGGCCGGGATTCCTTCCCCGGCCGCCCGCTTTTTTGTTGGCGGGCATTCAGGCCCACCCCCCCCCACTGATAACCGCAAATCACGCCAATAAACGCTATTTCATCAGCTTTGGCGTGCATTCTCGATTGACAAGCCCGCTTGCCTCGGTAGATTAATGGCGCTTTCCTTGCCGGAGTGGCGGAATGGCAGACGCGCTTGACTCAAAATCAAGTGCCCTTTGGGCGTGTGGGTTCGAGTCCCTCCTCCGGTACCATCTAGCTATCTAAAGCCCGCCTGGATTTCCCTCCAGACGGGCTTTTTCGTGCTCAAAAGTGGCGATTTTGGCCGATTTCGCTCCTCAAATCAAAACCCCGATTTTGGCGGAAAAACGCTGAAAAACAGGCTGAAATGGTGAAGAAATGGTGAAGAAATGGTGAAGAAATGGTGAAGAATTTTCGAGCACGTTTTGTGCTCAGGCATCCGTCCGTTTTTGGGCCAGCTTTCCCGCCTTCGAGCCGCTTCCTGCCAAAAAAAATGGCCCGTAGGCCAAATTCTTCCGGCCCGATTGCCGAAATCCGCATCATCCGGTCCTCCCCGACCAACCTTCCCATCAACCCCAGAAATTATTTGTTGCTACCGGCATGAGTGAAAAATTGTCCCAAAATCGGCCCCAGCCGTTGACGCTTCGCTGGCATTTTCCCCTAACCGGGGCGTGCACGGGACTTTCACCAGCGGCTAGTAGTGCGCCTGGCCGGGCGCGCACGCTTCACCCATGACCATCAACTGGAGCCGCGCAAGGCGCGGGTCCAATTGTATGGGGCGATAGTTTTGTTGGAGTCTGCCTTTTTTTCTCATTCCTCCACCGGAACTTCAGAGCGTGGTCCCCAAGCTTTCCTCCACGCCGACGGAATTACCGAGATCGTGTCACAGTATAATTGCGGCGGCGATAATGGTCGACCAGTTGTTGCGTAGTTGATGGCGAGACATCCCCCCGTGCAGTCGGCTCTTGCTGCGCAACTTGAGCATGCATCACGGCGTTCGACCGGGGCCTGCGCAAGTGACACTAGGCGATCAACTGATTCCTGATAGATTCCATCGACGACATTGCCAAGGATGAGTTCGGGAAACCGGTGCGCCACCATGGCAAGGGCGCTGCACCCCGAAATCTGTCCATCGGGCAAGATTGCGAGATGACTTGATCCAGCGTGACAGCCCCAGCAATCTGAAAGGACTCCGCCTATATGTTCAGTTTCTCTAAAGAGAGGACCAACATCGATATTTCCGCCTGACTCCGTTACCTCGCGTATGTATGACGCGGCATCAAGAAGCGATGACGTGAAGTCTCGGACCTGTTTGCCCGTCCATTCGACGGTACCGTATGCTGGGCCAACATCAATATCATTGCTGCCAAGACGATGGAGAAAGCGGACCCCCTCACTGACGGATGAGCACGCCGACGGATGAACGGTCAAGCTAGAAACAAAGGGGATGCCGTGAAGTTACCCCCGTTTTTTGGACAGTAGGTTAAGTTAGAACTGCCCCCGGTCAGAGGGGTGTCCAAAAACGAGGTAGAGATGACAAAGAAACGCAAAAGACACAGTGACGAATTCAAGGC
>JBFJXC010000414.1:0-3273 GCA_041623325.1 Lentisphaeria bacterium
GCACGGCAGGGTAAAGGGCTCGCAGATCACCAGCTTCACTGAGGGAAGCTTTTCGCGGGTGTAGTCCAGCAGCATCCGGTAGACGGTCTCGAAACGGTCGATCTCCACCCCGTTCTGACGGCTGAATTCGTGCCAGGTGTCGTTGACCCCGACCAGAATGCTGACCACGTCCGGCTGCAGATTGACGCCGTCGACCTTCCAGCGCGCGTACAGATCCACGATGCGATTGCCGCTGATGCCGCGGTTGAGAACCTTCAACTCCTCGCCCGGACGCCGGGCCAGCAGCCGGAAGGCGATCAGATTGGGATAACCGCGTCCCAGCGCCTCGGCAGAATTGTGGTTGAGATCCTCGCGATTCCGACCGCAGTCCGTAATGGAGTCGCCCTGGAAAAGAATGGTATTGCCTGTCTGGATCATGGTTCCGCTCCGGGTTGGGTTCGTGTGTCGGCCAAAACGCCAACTTTACTGTCCCAACTCCGTTTTTCTCGCACAACAACGCATTTTTCCAACTGTAGGGCCTGCGGCTTTTTTGATTTATTGAGTTGACTCCATATTCCGTATTTTTCCGAGTGGTTCTATGGGCCGTGACCTGGGGCGTCATTGCATCAGGCATCGCCTTGGGGCGCTTTGGAAAAGCGCAGCTCCAGAGCCAATGGCTCGGAATGATCAAGAAGGGGGTGGAACACCAAACGCAGAACGTCCAACTAGTGCCCGCCGGCACCAGTGCCGGTGTCTTCGCTTGCTCTTTCCTAATTTTTCGGCAGGTCCTCTAGGCAGTCAAGGCAAATTGAAACAAAAGCGATTGACGGGGTTGAAACCGGGGCTAGATTAAGGGCCGTTCCGAGCGGGCATAGCATAGTGGTAATGCTCCAGCCTTCCAAGCTGGCTAGGCGGGTTCGATTCCCGCTGCCCGCTCCATTTTTTTGCCCACCTTGTCAGGCTTGCGGGCCACAGCTCCGCCATTCTACACTGGCCAAGCCCCCGTCCGACTCCTCCTCCGCTGCGGAACCGCTCCAGTGCCCCGGCACCCCGGAAACCGCCGCGCGGATTGCCGACCCCTACCGAAGCCGCCTCCACTCATTTTCCCAGCGCCAGGCCTTGACTTGCAATCGCTGTCAAGTTACAGTTTCCGCGCACTTGCACTCGCTTGCAACTGTGCCGGTTGACTACTAAAGGAAATTGAGGGCAATGGCCGCTACCATCTACGACATCGCCAAGAAAGCCAAAGTGTCCTATTCGACCGCCTCGCGGGTATTGAACGGCGACAACTATGGCAAGCGCAGCGATTCCCTCAAACGGGCCAAGGAAATTCTGAGAATCGCCGAGGCGGAGGGATATCAGGCCCACAGCGCCGCCCAAGCCCTGGTGGGGAAAAGCAGCAAAAACATCTGCTTACTGATATCCGACCACATCCAGTCCGGCTGGGGCAACGCCTACTTCTCACAGGTGCTGGAAGGGGTGGAGCAAACCTGCCACGAGCACAACTACGGGCTTGTACTCAACAGCTACAAAACCGATGACTTCGGCGAATTCTTCACCCGTCGAAAATTGGCCGGACGCGGTTTCGACGGGATTGTCATCGCCGGGTATGTGACCTCCGAAATGGGTGGCAAGCTGCGACAGCACCAAGTTCCCTTCATCAGCATCAACAAACACTTTGAGAACACCGACAACATTCCGGCGTTCTACTCGGACGGGAGCGAGTTGGCCATCGTTCAATTCGCCTACCAATGCGGCCATCGGAAGATCGGCTTTGTGGCCGAGAATCTGTATCCGGACATCCAGCAAATTCAGCGTAAGGTCGAGGCCAACGGCCTGTCCGATTGCCGGATTGTACCCATTCCCATCGCGGTGCCTGGGGACTTTCAGAGCGCTGCGGCGGTCATGGCGTCCTTTTTGAAACTTGGCCGGAACGACAGGCCCACGCTGATTGCCGGCAACTACCAGACCTGTGCAGCGCTGTTGAAGGAACTGAAAAAGCACGGCATGTGCTGCCCGGCAGACCTCAGCCTGATCAGCCGCTGCGAAAGCGAAGTCTGCCGGGTGACCGATCCGGAACTGACCGTCGTCGCCCCGAACATTGAACAAGTGGGAATGGTCGCCACTAAGAGGCTCATTGACTTTCTGGAGAACAAGACGCCGCTGGCCTACGAGCGAAGCAACCTCGAAAACACCGTGATTGAACGCCAGTCAGTCAAAATCATCAATCCCTAGCAACCAAGACCCACCCGCACCAACAACAAGGAATCACCGTCATGAGCAAGCTGAAACCCTTCACCCTCATCGAGCTGCTGGTCGTCATCGCCATCATCGCCATTCTGGCGGCCATGCTTCTGCCGGCGTTGCGCAATGCCCGGGAAACGGGCAACAAGATTGCTTGCGTGAACAACCAGAAGCAACTTGGGCTTTCCTACCAGATGTACAAAGGCGACTACGACGGCTACTACCCTGCCTTCAAGACTTCGTCCAGCGCCCTGCCCTGGACCGCCATCATGCTCAAAGACCAATACCTGTCCTCCCCCATCCTCTTCTGCCCGACCGAGCTGGACACCAAATTCGGCACGGCGGAATTGGAGAAACAGCTGGGCAGCGGAAACTACACCAGCTCCAGCTTCTACTTTCCAAGCTACGGGGTAAACTCCCGCTTTGTCACCGGGGCCAGAGGTGTCAACAACGCGAGCAGCGAAACCTACATTGCCGCCCGGGATTCCGAGATCAATTCCCCCTCCGAGACGGTTCTGGCCGCCGACACTCTCTGCCGTGACGCTCAGAAGGAGGGCTACTACACCCTTCTCTCATACTACTCATCAACCATCGATCGACACGGCTTTCTGGATGCTCGCCACATGAGGAGCTTCAACGTCACCTGGACCGATGGCCATGCCACCTCCGAAAAAGTGACCAACCCGCTCCAGCCGTATGTGGGCCGTTTCAGCAATGGCTACATTCAGATGAACAACCCGTCCAGCAGCCTGTGGGACCGGAACTAGTCGGCTGCCCGCCCCCTGAATCCACCTATCCCATCCAGTCTTGAACCGACCCTAGAAAACGAGGATACGCACCTTGGCAAAAAACCTTTGGCTTCTACCCACGCTCCTGCTCACGCTTTGCACGCCACCATCCCATGCCTTGGTGGAATCAACCATTGACAAGTCCGGAGTGGGAATCTTGAAACTCAAGGATCTCCAGGTGACCGTCGCCGAGGGCGGTGTCGTCGGAATTTTAAACTCCGCCGACGAGATCTGCGGCCCGCTGAGCTACCAGCTGCTGGAC
>JBFJXC010000415.1:0-3272 GCA_041623325.1 Lentisphaeria bacterium
CTGCTGGCCTGGCCAGCGGGTTAACGAGCACGCCGCAGCAACTGTCTTGCGCATTCTATGAATGCGCTTCGGTGAGGGGTTTGGCCAGTTCGGTGACAGCGTGGACTTCGAGATTGCCGTACTCGGCTGTCAGGCCGGCCATCTGGCGAAAACCGATTTTGCCTCCTCTAAGGACAGGCCCAAACGTGTCGCCCGGGTCGATCCAATGGAAGAGCGGCACCTCGTTCATTGAGAAGCGCAGGTGAGGGCCTGACTTCACGACTTCGATCCGGTAGGGCTCTTGGCAGTACTTCGAGTCCGGCAGGGGATCGCCGCCCTGGCACACCAGGTGAAAACCGTAGCTCTTGCGCAGATTGCAGGTACGGAAGAGGATCTCTCCGGGGTTGCGCCGGAAGTAGGACACGTGCAGCGCGTTAATATCGCCGTGGTGATACTGGGGATAGTCACCATCACGCGGCGCCAGTAAGGGATCGAAGAGATCCTCGCCGGCCATGCCGCCGGCCGCAATCCAGAACATGGCGAGCCCCGCATCGGTGGTGGGCAGGAACTCCCAGCTAACGGCGATATTGTCGGGGAAGTCCCGCGTGCACCACAGGATGAAATTGCCGTGGCGCCCCTGCGCCATGTCGCGCGGCCGTGCATTCCGCAGGCGCATGCGGCCATGCTCGAAGTGAAGATCTGCTTCGCCTTCGAGGCGAAACTCCTCGAGGTCTTCCTGGTGGGCCAGTGCGTTATGGTACAGGCGTTCGCCTCTGATAAAATGCGGCACCGTCAACTCCTTCCTTTTGAATCCAGGTCTCGGTCGCCACCATCGTTTCGCCGGGGTGAACTCAACTGGTTGAAGCCAGTGATTAGTGCTGCTCCGCCTTCAGACCGGCCACAGCTTTGTGAGCGGTTTTCCGCAGAAAGGCAGCATACTCGGCATCCAAGCCCGTAGGCACGTAGCGGTTGTCCACGACACTCTCACCAAAGAAGATTTCAAACCAGACACAGCCCAGCAGATACTCGCCGGCTTTGCCGGCATGATGGCCGTCCATGCCCAGATATCGCTGGTCCGCTTTGTTTTTTCGCCAGGCATATCCGGCATGCAGCGAATGCGTCTGGTCGGGGAGGTTGGGGTATTCGAACTTGGATTGGTCGAAATTCGGGTCGGGCTTGTAGCCCCATGTCGGGTCAGTGTCGGCCAGGTACATGGCATCACCGCTGGGCAGAATGCCGATGCTGAATTCCTTGGCAATGTGCTGATAGTTCTTGCGGATCATCTCGTACATCTCTTGGTGCGAGTGCGGTTCGCCCTCCTTGGTGTTGGAAGCTGAAAACCGCTGGTCATCCACACGGTAAGCCCATATTTGCTGGCCGTAAATCTCGGCTGTGGGGGCATGCTCACGGATATACGCGACCAGGTTGGTGACGTAGGGATAGTACGTTTTCAGGTCGTGACTTTGCCAGCTGACCTGCTGGATGGTCACGTAGTCCCATTGCTCTTGGGTCAGCAGATCCTTGAGACTATACTTTCCACCGGAGTAGGGCTTGCCGGATTTGTCGGTTTTTCCGGCTTCGAAGTTTGCGACATGTTTCCAGTGACGTTCCATGGAGCAGCCCCCGAGATTGGCGCGGCCAACCACCAGTTCGTTGCCCGAGGCTTGGGTGATGTGGGGAAGGTATTTCAGAGCGTTGTTGGCAAAGCTGTTGCCCACCGTCAGCAGTTTCACCTTTTTCCCCTCCGCCCAGGTGGTGGTTCCAAGACTGCAAATCAGCAACACGATCAAGGTTAGGTTCATCCGCATGCGAAGACTCCATGTGTAAGAATGGTTAAACTGATTGGATATTCACGTTCGTCACGCTGCCAAATGTGGTGTGGTATACTGAGAAGTCAAGATTTAGCACTGGGGTTGGGAATGCCGTTCCGTGGTTTGTGGATACAGGCCGTCTGGCATCTTCCTTCCCCGCCCGCGTCTCGCGACTGCCGCCGACGGAACACGACGCCGAGACACGATAACCGGAGCGGGCAAGTGCCGCGCCTACCAGACCAGCCGGTCCCCTGCCCTCAAAGGCCGACAGGGACAGGAGAGATGCTGCCCAAGATAGTCCGTGGCCTCCTCGCCGGTGCAGTGGCAGGGGGCGATAAACTCGGGCGCCCATGACTCGATGGCCCGGCAAGTCCGGTCCAGCCTTTCCGGAGAAGCGCTCCCCAAGTGCAGTCCCCCCACAAGGGCACGAATTTTCTGGACTCCGCTAGCCTGCCGGATATGCTCGACGGTGTTGCCCAGTCCCGCATGGCAGCAACCCAGAAGAATGACCAGCCCACGGTCGGTTTCGATCCACAGGGCCATATCGTCCTCGATCGGATCCGGCTGCCGGCTTTCGGCATCCAGATAGAAAGGTCCACCGGTGTCCTCCCAGTCGTTCACCCTGGGAATGGGGCCGGTGAGGCCAAGGCCCGGCCGAATCGTCAGAGGGGCTTCGACCCAGTGCCGCCGGTTCTGCGGCAGGCCGCGAAGGGCCTGCTGGTCGGGGCCTGGCACGGAAACGATCTTGGGAGGAAATCCGGGGTGATTGCTGTAGCGGTTCAGCAGCGCGGACGGGTGGCAGTACACCTCAAGACTGGGGTTGAGACCCAGCATATGGGCCACGGCGCCGGTATGGTCGTAATGACCATGGCTGAGCACCAGCATATCGGCGCGGGCCAGACCGAGGCCCAGCGCCTCCGCGTTGGCCGTCAGAGCGGGGCCCTTGCCCGTGTCGAAAAGTATGCGGAGTTCCTCCGTCTCCAGCCAAGCCGCGAAACCGTGTTCGCTGACCAGGCCCGCCCGGACCTGGTTGTCCACGAGGATGGTCAGAGAGGGGTCGCTTGTGGTCATAGGCCCTTTCGCACGCTGGGCAAGGCGCGCCTCTGTCGTTGTGAGACCCACCCAAGCCGATGCGTCAGACGGATGCGAAAAATTGCCCGAGGCATGAGCCAACCGTGTGCTCCCGTGACTGCAGTCACGGGGACGTTGTTGCCATGTCGGCCAGGGCATCCGAGTCCGTGCTGGAATGAAGGGACTGGTACGTCAGAAGGCTGGCATAGGCCCCGTTCTTCTCAAGCAGGTGCCGATGCGAGCCGACCTCGATAAGCTCGCCGTTGTCGAAGACCAGGATCAGGTCGGCATCCCGGATCGTGCTCAATCGGTGGGCGATAACCAGCTTGGTCATCCGGATGTTGAGGTTGTCGATGGCGCTTTGCACGATGTGCTCAGACTCCGAATCCAAGGCCGAGGTGGCCTCGTCCA
>JBFJXC010000416.1:0-3263 GCA_041623325.1 Lentisphaeria bacterium
ACCTTGCTGAAGTAGCCGACCACACGGGTCTCACCGACCACGCTCTCGGAACCGCAACGTTGGCAGGACGATTGCAGCCCGCGGCTGTTGTGGTGACAGTCGTTGCAGTAGGTGAATTCCGGCGAAATGGTCACCTGGGCGGACTGGGTCCGGAAAAAGACCTGCTTCATCAGCTTGGCGATGGAGTCCGCCGAGGGCTGCTCCTCGCCCACGAAGGCATGGGTAATGGCCCCGGACTCGATCAGGCTGTGGTACTGGCTCTGCAGCCGAATCCGCTCGACCAGCGACACCGGCGCATCCGCGGCCAGATGGATGGAGTTGGTGTAGTACACCTTGTCCTCGTCGTCCCCCTTCACGATGTCCTTGGCCTCGTGGCGGAAGTAGATCAGGTCCGTCTTGGCCAGACGGCGCGCCGCACTTTCGGCCGGGGACTCTTCCAGGCTGAACTTGAGGTTGTACTTCTTGGCCAGCTTCTTGGTCTTCAGGAACATATGGGCGACAATCTTCAGCCCCAGATCCCGGGCGGCTTCGCTGTCGTGGAACTCTTCCCCGGTCAGGAATTTGACGGTGTCGTTAACCCCGATCAGGCCGAGGATGTAGGTGCACTTGTCCAGCTCCACGTACGGGCGGCCGTCGTTGGCGGGCATGCCGATCTGGTACAGCGGACGGCCCCGCTCGCTCATCATCTCGGCGCTGACCCGCTTCTTCTCCAGATGCGCCTGCACGGCGATCTCCATGGCCCAATCGATCTCCTCGTAGAGCGCCTCCAGCGTCTTGCCCTTCTTGCGCGCGGCCCGGTAGGCGGCCTGGGGAATGTTGATGGTCACGTTCTGGAACCCGCAAAAACGCATGGATTCCGGATGGCGCAGCATCAGATTGTCCTGAATGGTGGTGCGCAGACGGCAGCAGGCCGACAGGGTCACCTCGTCGCGGTCGAAGATGAAATAGGTGGAGCCGTTGCGGCTGGCCAGCTCGCAAGCCTTCAGATAAATCTGGTACTCGGCCTCGTCCCGGAAGGTCTCGTCGCAGACATGGAAGTCGCACTTGGGGAACTCGAAGATCCGGCCGTTGCGGTCGCCTTCGCCCCAGACCTCCAGCAGCGCTCCGGCAAAGTCCTGGGCTTCCTTCAGATAGTCCCCGTAGGTCACGATGGCCTCGCCGCGTTTAGCCAGTTCCTGCTGGACCGCTTCGTCGTAGACCGCCCCGTGGGTTTCATCGGCCAGCTCCCGCAACACCAGACGCCGGCTGCCGTCGGCCTGGCGGCAATACAGATCCATGAGGTTGTTGCCGGCCGCGTCCGTGTCCTGGCGATGCTCTTCCTCCAGCTCGGCGATGGAGCCGTCCTGGCGGCGCAGCATATAGTGGCCGCCGGGGCCGATCGCCGGAATGCCGCGCATGTAGCGGGGCACGCCGCTATGGATGTTGAAATCCAGGAAAAGGGTCTGGCCGCCCCGGGAGAAGGCATTCTGGGAGCCGTTGAAGATCAGCTCCTGCGCCACCTGCTTGAGCTGCTCGGGGCTCATCCCCACCAGGTAGGGTGCGTAGAAGATGTTGATGTAGGCAATGCCCAGGGCGCCGGCGTAGTTGGCCTGCATGGAGGCCAGGAAAGTATTCAGGTGGCCGGTCAGCACCGAGGCGCTGCGCGCCGGCTTGGACTCGGTGTTCAGGTTCACCAGGTTCTTCAGACCGTACTTCTTGACATATTCGATGGAGTGGGAGGAGCAATACACCCGGTGGGGGTAGCCCAGGTCGTGCAGATGCACCGCCCCCGTGTCGTGGGCCCGCTTGACCTCGGTCGAGAAGATCGTGTCCAGCGCCCACTGCTTCAGAAGCACCTCGGCCAGCCCCAGGTTGACCGCTTCCGGATTGTTGTTGACAATGTTGCTGTTCTCCGAGGACTTGGTGTACATCAGCTGTTCCACGAAGGTCTTGGGAATCCGGTAGATGGACAGGTCCCGCAGCTGCTCGGTCATGCCCCGGCTGGCCAGTTCGTTGTTCACCAGTTCGCGGATCAGGGTGCTGTTCAAGGTCCGCATCTCGCCGCTGATCACCTGGTTTTCGACCGCCTTGGCAATGCTGATGGACTCTTCGGTGGACAGCTTGGTCTCCTTCAGCAACTGCTTGACGATGCGGCTGCGGTCCCAGGGAAGGGTCACGTTGTCGGAGGCGGATTCGACCAGCAGCAGGCTGGCATCGGTGATGTCCACGTCCTCGTCCTTCTCCTCGCCCCGAACCCGAATGTCCTGACGAGCCACTTCGCGCTGCTTGCGGTAGCGCTTGTAGGTCGCCAGCGTGGCCGCGCACCCCTCTTCGGCCAACACGATTTCCACCAAGTCCTGAACGTCCTCGATGCTGGGAATCCGGCGGCCGTCCTCGTCCGGACGCACGTAATATTCACAGCTGGGATTGGCCAACTGCTCCAGAACGCTGTGGCTGATCCGCTCCGCCAAACCGGGGTCCGACTTCAACCCCTGCTTCTGCTCCACCGCCTCCGCCGCCCGGCGAACGGCCGTCTCAATCTTGCGCGGATGGAACGAAACCACCAAGCCACTGCGCTTCCGGAAACCGTCGAATTGAATCTTTTTCACTGACACCTTTCTCCTCCTCCCTGGTCCTGCCAACCCCATCTGGGCTTGGACAACAGCGGGTCTATACTGCATCCCCAAAATCCGGCACCGAATCCAGGGGGGTGAAAGCTCGGACGACACTATATGTTGTGGTTGCCTTGCCTGTCAACCACAGAATGTAGTGTTTTGGGCATTTTTCCCGTAACTGTCTGAACGGCAGGAAAATAGGCGAAAAAGCCCTGGACTCCCCCCCTGAAACCCATCTAACAATTCCGGACAATTCCGGTCAGCATGGGTCAATGGGGAGACAAACCAGCAATGCTGACACGCCCGGCCCGAGGGCTGATCGGCATGTTCTTTGGCCACCGATGTCTCGGCCTTACAGGGCTAAATTTTCCAAACTGCATTTTTCCCGGGGCGTTGCCCCACAAGCGTTAACTTGTTCAACACGGCATGGCAATGGCAGCATGCCGCACGGTTATGAGCAATTCGGAGGACTGACCCCGGCCGGGGTCACGCAAAAAAAGGGCACCCGGCCAGCCGGGCGCCCTTTCGGAAACGGACCCACCTCGTCCTGCGCTTAGGTCGCGCTCGCAGCCGGTGGCGTGAACACGCGTGCGCCCAGCTCCTTGTCCAACAGGTACAAAGCCTGCGGAGACTCCGCAAACATGCGTAGCTTCTGGACCACGGCGTCGG
>JBFJXC010000417.1:0-3214 GCA_041623325.1 Lentisphaeria bacterium
ACCGCCTTGCCCTCCATGACCGGCATGCCCGCGGCGGGGCCAATGTTGCCCAGTCCCAGCACGGCCGTGCCGTCGCTGACTACCGCTACGGTGTTGCCGCGGCCGGTGTAGGCGTAGGCCTTGTCAGGGTCGTTTTGGATCGCCAGGCAAGGCGCGGCCACTCCCGGACTGTAGGCCATGGAGAGATCGTCCTGGGTGTTGCACGGCTTGCTGGCCGTCACGGCCAGTTTGCCGGGTTTTCCTTGGCTATGGTAGGCGAGGCTTTTTTGAACGAGTTCGTTGTCCATGGTCTGGTGGTTCCGGTTTGGATCTTGGCTGAAACGCGACAAGGGATTCTGCTTAAAGAGGCTGGCAATATAGCCTTGTAACTGGGCATCCGAAAGCGCCACGGGATTCATGTTCAGGGGGCATCTGATGGGAGAGGGTTGGCCCCGAACGCTATAGGGGTGTCATTTCGGAGTTCCGGCGTTAGATTGTGGCCGTGTTTCCATGTGGTTTCGGGGGGATGACTTAAACAGGATGAAGCGATGGCGACAGGCTGGGATTCGACAATTTATGAGCTGATTGCGAAGGCTTCCACGGATTTGCCGCCGGATGTGGTAGCCGCTCTGGAGCAGTCAGCAGACCAGGAAGAACCCGGCTCCAACGCGGAGACCTCGCTCCGGACCATCCTTGAGAATATCGAACTGGCCAGGCAGCGCTGTCTGCCCATCTGCCAGGATACAGGCAGTCTGTTGTTTTGGGTCGAAGCGCCTGCGGGGCTGCCTCAGAAGCCCTTGCGTGAGGCGATCGCGCGGGCGATTGTAAAGGCGACCGAGGCGGGGGTGCTGCGTCAGAATTGCGTGGACTGCTTGACCGGCAAGAATACCGGAAACAACCTAGGGGTAGGCAGCCCTGTGGTGCACTGGCGCGAGGCGGAACACGACACGGTGAAGATAACCTTGATGCTCAAGGGCGGAGGCTGCGAGAACGTAGGGGTGCAATATTCCCTGCCGGAGCGCTCGCTGAATGCCGATCGTGATTTGGAAGGGGTCAGGCGTTGCATTTTGGATGCGGTGGTCCGGGCTCAAGGCAAGGGGTGTGCCCCGGGGATTCTGGGTGTGGCCATCGGTGGCGACCGGGCCACCGGGTATGCCGAAAGCAAGCGGCAGCTGCTCCGGCGAATTGGCCAGCGCAGCCAGCATCCCGAACTGGCTGGCCTGGAGACGCGGGTCTGCGCCCAGGCCAACGAGTTGGGAATCGGGCCCATGGGGTTCGGCGGGAAAACCACGCTGCTGGATGTTTTTATCGGTGCCTTGGCCCGGGTGCCGGCCAGCTATTTTGTCAGCATCTCGTACATGTGCTGGGCGTTCCGGCGCCAGCAGATCGAGGCTAGCCTGGACGGGGTGTTGGTTGGGGAGCGTTAGAATCGTTGAGCATTGAACAAATAAATACAAGCCAGTAGTTACATGGAGTAGCAATGGGACGACTGTTTGGAACGGACGGAATTCGCGGGCAGGCCAATGCCTACCCGATCAACTCGGAGATCGCCCTAAAGCTGGGTAAGGCGGTCGCCCACGTGTTCGAGGCCTCGGGGCATGGCGCCAAGCGCGCCGTGATCGGCAAGGATACGCGCTTGTCCGGATATATGTTGGAAATGGCTCTGACTAGCGGGCTGGTCTCCATGGGCATGGACGTGCTGCTGGTCGGACCCGTGCCGACTCCGGCGGTGGCCCACCTGACCAAATCCATGGGCGCGACGGTGGGATTTATGCTCACCGCATCCCATAACCCGTTTGACGACAACGGCATCAAGATATTCGACCGCAAGGGGTTCAAACTTTCCGACGAGGTGGAGGACCGAATCGAGTCTCTCATGCTGGATGGCGAGCTGACCAGCGACCACGTGCGAAGTGTGGATCTGGGGAAGGTTTACAAGATCGAGGATGCCCGCGGCCGCTACATCGAGTTCGCCAAAAGTTCGATCCAGAACGAAAGCTTCGAAGGTCTGAAAATCGTTCTGGACTGTGCCAACGGGGCCTCCTATATGCTGGGTCCGTGGATTTTCAAGGAACTGGGTGCCGAGGTGGTCAAGGTCCACAACGAACCCAACGGCTACAACATCAACAATGGCTGCGGAGCCATGCATCCCGAGGCGGTCGGAACGCTGGTCCGGGAACATGGCGCGGATGTGGGCATTGCATTCGACGGCGATGCCGACCGGGTGATCTTCACCGACAGCCAAGGCCGTGTGGTGGACGGTGACCGGATTCTGGCCATGTGCGCGATCGACATGAAGCAGCGCGGCGAGTTGAAGGATGACACCTTGGTGGTGACCACCATGAGCAATTTGGGACTGCACGATGCCATGAAGCAACACGGCATCCGCATTGCCACCACCGATGTCGGGGACCGGTACGTGATCGAGCGCATGCGGACCGATGGGCTCAATCTTGGGGGGGAGAAATCCGGACACGTGATTCTTCTGGACTACGCCACCACGGGCGACGGGATCATTACCGCGCTGCAGGTGCTGAACCTGATGAAGCGCACCGGCAAGTCGTTGGCCGAACTGGCTGACTGCATGACCGAGTATCCCCAACGCTTGGTCAGCCTGAGGGTTCGCGAGAAGAAGCCTCTGGAGGAACTGCCGGCGCTGTCAGCGGCCGTGGCGCGCTGCGAGGAGGCGCTGGGGCAGAGCGGCCGCGTCATAATCCGCTATTCCGGCACCGAGAAGAAAATGCGGGTATTGGTGGAGTCTCCCGACGAGGCCGTGGTGAACCGCTGGACGGACGAATTGGTTGCCACGGTAAAGGAGGAGATCGGGGAATGAACGCGATCATCTGCAAAGCGGGTGCTCCGGAAACTCTGCTGCCGTTGACCTGCACACGTGGAGTGGCCGACTGTGTGGCGGCCAATCGGACCGTGCTGGAGTTGCAGCAGGAGACTTTGCAGAGAGCCGGATTCGCACTCGGGGCGGCCGATCGGAATTTGTGTTTGTATCTGCGCGGCGATGCTTGGCTTTCCGAGGAGGTTCTGGCCGAGCTCCGGCAGGCCACCGCTCCCATGCAGGTGCTGGACCACGACGGCGTTCAGCTGGCCTGGCTGAACACATCTGAGGACCTGCCCCCTGCCGCCCTGGAGCTCAATACGGACGCGAAGGCCGCCTTCCGTCTTGTCTACCCCTGGGATCTTTTGAAGTTGAATGAAATCCTGGTCGGCGGGTTGAGCCAGG
>JBFJXC010000418.1:0-3191 GCA_041623325.1 Lentisphaeria bacterium
CTTTTTGTGCGCGGAAGGTCCCCGTGGCACCTTTGTCAGCCAGACGCCGCCCCATCTGACTCGTTTCGCCCTGGTGTTTCCCCATGATCCCCAGAACCCCGGCGCGGAAAATGCTTTTCTGGCGACGCTTTCGAAGGTGGGCGCTGCCTTGGGAATCGAGACCGGCCTGGATCTTGTGCCGTTCTACAAACTCTACGGGGATCTGCGCTGCGAGGAATATCTGGAGCTGGCCCGTGAAGTCAACGCGGGTAAATTGGCGGGGATCATCTTCGCCACCAATCCGTTTTTACTGGAAAAGACCCCTGTTCTGGATCTGCCGGGGATTCCCCGGGTGGCCTTTATGGACAGCGTCGTCTACCCGCAGGTCAAGACGATTGCGTTCCATTACGAGGAGCTTCAGGCCAAGGCCCTGCGCTATCTCGCCGACTGCGGAAAGCGCAGGCCGTGCGTGGTCCTGCCCGACGGCGGGTATCGGGAAGATCTGATCGGGATGACCCGGACCATGGGCCTGGAGATGCGCCCCGAGTGGGTTCAGATTGTCGACCAGGGCAAGCCGCGACGGTGTGAAAACCTGGCCCGGCTCCTGTTTTCCGCCAACAGCAAGACCCGCCCGGACAGCATCTTCATTGGGGACGACAACACCATCCCCTATCTGATCCGGGGCGCCAAGGCCGCGCTTGGAGGCGATCTCTCGAGCGTGACTTTCGCCGCCCATTCCAACTTTCCTTCCGAGGCTCGCTATGAGACCCCGGTGAAATTGTTCGGCTACAACATCCCGGCACTTCTGCGACAGGCCATCGACATGGTCCTGCGCCAGAGGCAGGGGTTGGAGGTGGCGGACTTTGTGGCCGAGCCCTGTGAGGATGTCGAGTTCGCCCCGATGGTCTAGACCGTAAACCGCAGTGAAGGGAGATTTGAAAGATGGAAAGAAACGTGAAATGGGGTTGCCGGTTCACACTGATCGAGCTGCTGGTCGTGATCGCGATCATCGCCATTCTGGCGAGCATGCTGCTGCCGGCGCTGGGCCAGGCCAAGAAGCATGCCCAGGACAGCCAGTGTTTGAACAACGTCAAGCAGATCGGCCTGGCGGTGGCCATGTTCGCCGACGACCACGACGGACGGGCGCCGGGTTCCGGCTACGCCGGCGGCACCGGAGTGGGCCAGATCATTCCGTATGCCACCATCTCGGTTCCGAACAGCATCCTGATTGCCGAAGCCTACCTGCCGAACTACGAGGTGTTCAAGTGCCCCGCAGCCGAAGCGACCTCCGGGCCAATACGCGCCAAATTAAAGTCCATGGTCGGTTGGGAGAAGGCATACAATTACGGTTTCGATTTGAAATTGGTCGGCAACAGGACAGCCACTGACGGCAGCCTGGTCGGCGTGTACACCTGGACTACCACCGACAAGCCGCTCCCGATCAGGAGGGTGCAGACGCCGAGCACAACCGTGCTCATGGCGGACCTGGTGAAGTTCATCGACTATCTGGAGGGCAATGGCGGCGCCTTGGATTCGGGCTACGGCGGATCGCGGGGCGCCTCGGCCATGCATAAGAACAATACGAGCACCGTGTCCGGCTGGTGTGACGGACATGCCAGCTTTAGCCGGGCGTTCCCCAAGAGCACCTATGCCTCGCCGTTATTCGATTGCTGGACGCCAACGGATATTCCGTAACCTGGCATATTCCGTTTCCTCTGACCCTCAACCCCAATATAGAAAAGATAGCCCCATGATCAAAAAGCCATTCCTTGTTGTCGCCGCCGCCCTTGTCAGCGGCAGTGTGTTCGCCGCCGCTTTGCCCGGAGGCTGGACGGTCCGCAAATGCCCCGCCAAGAGGCTGTTGACCTGCGGCACCTTTGCCAATGAGCAGGTCGGCTGGATTGGCGGCATCGACTGCATCGTCAAGACGACCAACGGCGGAGAGACGTACCAGCAGCAGTGGCCGGCCGCCCAAGACGAAAAGCGCTATTGGTTCAACTCCATCGCGGCCTTGTCGGACCAGATCGTCATGGCCACGGGCTTTCCGTACGGCTGGAAAGGGGACGGAGCGGTTTTGCGAAGCGAAGACGGCGGCCAGACCTGGGGCAAGGTCACCGTTGGCGATGCGCAGACCGGCTACTCGGGCATTGTTTTTCCCGGCAGCGGGTCGACCGGTTTCCTGATTACCGGCCAGCACCAACTGCTGCGCAGCGAAAATGGGGGGACGGTTTGGGAACGCTGCCGGGTGCCCGGCGGTCCCAGGCCCAATCTGGTCTCCAAACGCACCATCGTGGCCGCCTCTTCGACGGTTCTCTACGCGGTGGAAGCCGCGCACGCCGGGCAATATCTGCTCAAGAGCGCGGATGCCGGTGGCACTTGGCAGCGGGTGTCGATTCCCAAGGGACTGGTGGAGCCCAAGGCTCCGATCTTCACGGACCTGGCCACCGCCGGCCCCGACCACATCTGGGCCTCCTTCTACTACGAGATCTGGGTCGAGAGTCTTGACGGCGGCCAGACCTGGCGGAAAAGCACCGCACCCGGAGCGGTCTTCATGCGCGACGATAAGCGCGGCTACGCCATCACGGACTACACGATTGCCGAGACGGCGGACGGCGGCCAGACCTGGTCCGAACCGCAGACCCTAAGTGCTGGCGGCAGCAAGATGCGCTATGTCGTCTTTACCCCCACGAAGGACATCGTAATCGGCGGCAATGAAGGTACTGGCACCTACTTCATCGTCGACCGTCCGCAGGATGCGGGCAGCTCTGATTCCGAAGAGGGCATTCTCGAAGAATAGCCTGGCAGAAAACGTCAAACGCTGAACGCCGTAAGTTGTGATTGGTAAGTGGTGGGGCGCCGGAGCTGACAAAATCGCGTGAGTCGGATTGCGGTTTGGAATCGTAGGTTCGTCGCCCCCCTCGGTGAACTTGCCGCCTAAAACAAGCGATATCATAAAACCTGAACCCACTGTTTTGCGGGTTTTGCACGGTCGTTGAACCGAGCTTTGGAATGCAGCCCTGTGGAGAACCGAATAGTCATGCTCCAGATTCCCAGAATTGTCGTCTGTCTTTGCCTGGTGTTGCCGGGACTGTTGACCGCGGGACCGTCCGCCCAAGGCACGCTGATTCGCTTCGAACAGCCCGAGAACGGCTTTGTGTCCCTCCGGATCAAGGACAAGGACGGCCAGGTGGTCAAGAACCTCCTGAACGGGC
>JBFJXC010000419.1:0-3179 GCA_041623325.1 Lentisphaeria bacterium
CCGCAGGCGTGCGGATTAGATGGTGGCCACAGGCTGGCCGCTGTTGACGGTGTCGCCAGCGTTCACGTGGATCGCCTGGACCGTGCCGGCGCTGGGGGCCTTCACTTCCACTTCCATCTTCATGGCTTCCAGAACGATCAGGGTGTCGCCGGCTTCAACAGTGCTGCCGGCTTCGGCCACGATGCGCAGGACGGTGCCGGGCATGGGGGCGGTCACCTCGACCCCGGCTGCCGGGGCCGCGGCCGGAGCGGCCGTGGGCTGTACGCTTTGGATGGCCGGGGCGGCGCCCGCGGTGGCGGGACCGACTTGGACCTGGTAGGACTGGCCGTTGACGACCACGGTGTAGGCACCGGTGTCCGCGGCCGGCTTGGCTGCCGGGGCCGGAGCCGCGACCGCCTTGGCCTTTTCAACATCCTCGACATAGCGGATGCCCAGAGGTTTGTCGCCCTTCAGGTAGGCCAGGCCCTTGTCGCCGCAGCTGGCCACGATGAAGATGTTTTCCTCGGTCGTCGGCAGCGAGGCCGCTTCCAGTTGCTTGGTGACCGCGGCCACGCCGAGCTTCGGGTTGCGGTCGTTGATGTCTTCGGGCAATTCGGTGGTGGGCTGGAGGTCCAGCTGTTCCGATGCCAGTTTGACAATTTCCGGATCGGGGGCCGACGGGGTTTTGCCGAAGTAGCCCAGCACCATTTTGCCGTAGCCTTCGGTGATCTTTTTCCAGGGGCCCTGGGTCACATTGGAGAAGGCTTGCTGGAAGTAGAACTGGGAAACGGGGGTCACGGAGGTTCCGAAACCGCCACGTTCGACGACTTCGCGCATGGCCTTGATGACCTCGGGGTAGAGGTGCAGGCAGTTGTTGTCGCGCATCATCTGGGTGTTGGCAGTGAGGGCGCCGCCAGGCATGGGCGACAGGCAGATGAGCGGATTGACTTCCTTGGCTTCGGGGGGCATGAAGTACTTGCTCATGCAGTCCTGGAAGACTTCCTCGGCCTTGAGGTACTTCTCGTAATCGATGTCCAGGGTGTAGTCGGTCCCTTTGAGCATGTGCCACATGGTCAGGATGTCGGGGGCGCCAGTGCCGCCGCTCATGGGTTGCATGGACAGGTCGATGATGTCGACCCCGCCCTGGATGGCGGCCATGTAGCAGGATTCGGCGATGCCGGCGGTGCAATGGGTGTGGAACTGCACCTCGACGTCGGCCGGGAGGAGTTTCTTGGCACCCTTGATGGTTTCATGGACGATGCTGGGCGGGGTGGTGCCGCTGGCGTCCTTGAAGCAGACGCTGTCGAAGGGGACGCCGGACTTGAGGATGTCTTGGAGCTTGTCCAAATAGAACTGGGAGCTGTGCGGGTAGGTTTCCTTCATGCCCGGAGGCAAGGCCATCATGGAAACGACCACCTGATGCTTGAGGCCGTGTTTGGTGATGCACTGGCCCGAGTATTGCAGATTGCGCACGTCGTTGAGGGCGTCGAAGTTGCGGATGGTGGTCACGCCATGCTTCTTGAAGAGCTTGGCATGCAGGTCGATGACGTCGCGTGGCTGCGAGCTAAGGGCCACCACGTTGGCGCCACGGGCCAGGGTCTGCAGGTTGGCGTCGGGGCCGACCACCTTGCGGCACTGGTCCATCATCTCGAAGGCGTCTTCCTGGCAGTAGAAGTAGAGGCTTTGGAAGCGGGCGCCCCCGCCGATCTCGAAGTAGTTGGTTCCGGCCTCGGCAGCCGCTTTGAGGGCCGGCAGGAAATCCTCGGTTTTCACGCGGGCGCCCAGCACAGACTGGAAGCCGTCGCGGAAGGAGACGTCCATGAAGCGAATCTTCTTCATCACTTTGTCCTTTTTTTGGGGGGTGTTTACACGAAAAAAATCAGGAGGCGCGTTCGGCGCGGTACTTGTGGATGGCGGCGGCGATGACGGCGGTCAGAACGCCTTGGTCGGACGCGGTCGCTTTCGGGGCGGCTTTCTTGGCGGCTGGCTTGGCTACGGGTGCTTCCGGCAGCACATGCTCGAACCGGGCCAGCATCTTGGCGGACAGGGTTATCCAGCTCACCATGATGCTTAGGAAGACAAACACCGCGCCCATACCCACGACCATAAGGATCAGGCCATCACCTAGCAGATTCATGCGGAAACCTCTCTGGTTCGAATGCTGTTGAAAAGAAAAGCTGTAATGTAATTGGAAGTCTGGGCTCCTGCCATAGCTTGTCTGGCATTTTTCTTGTGAAGGCGGCCAGAGGCCGTCCGGCAGGGAATTGGACCGAGCGATTCGGCACCGAGTGACCGGCGGCCGTAAAAGGCGAATCGCCAGTGGCCGTGGCCCGTCCCCCCACCGGGCGCTCAATCTGAGCGGCCACGGACCCTGTAGCGGATAACCGTCCGGGCCCGCCATCCCTCCATTGCCCCGATTCTTCAGTTCTGGGAGGTTCCTGCGGGTTGCTCTGGGCCGGTTCAGTCGCTATCCTATCGCCGCGCTTGCGCCATTTTCCTGTTCAGGCTGGCGGTGTTGCCATGTAACGTGTTGGTGAGGATGCTGCGATCCGATAGTCATACCAGATCTGTGTACGTGCTCCTGATGGCGGCCGTGGTGGCCGTTTACGCGGTGGCGGCGTTTAGACGCAACGGTGTGTGGGCGAGCGAGAGGAGGCTTTGGGAGGACGAGGTCCGGAAGTCGCCGCACAAGGCACGGGTTTATGTGGGTCGGGGAAGCGCCTATCTGAAGGAGGGCGATTACCCGGCGGCCTTCGCGGACTTTGGCACGGCGCAGCGCCTGAATCCCGGCCACCCCAATCTCTATTTCTGCCGCGGCAAGGCCTATCAGGAGACCGGCGACTATTCGGCCGCGTTGCGGGACTACGGTATTTTTGTGCGCATGGCTCCCGATCAGGTCAAAGGTTATCTGGCCAGCGGCGAGGTGCTCTTCCATCTGGGGCGATATGGGGAGGCCTTGGAACAGGCCCGGGAAGCGCTCAGGCGCGAGCCGGAATCGGCCTCCGGCCACCACTTGCGCGGCACAGTCTATTTCGGGCTGGGGAAATACGAGCAGGCCCTGGCGGATTTCAACCGGGTGGTTGAAACCAGTCGCTTCTACGCGGAGGCCTACGCCAACCGCGGGGCGATCTACGACCAGGTTGTCGGGGATCCGGCCCGGGCCCTGGCGGACTACAACCAGGCCCTGGCCCTTAACCCCG
>JBFJXC010000420.1:0-3174 GCA_041623325.1 Lentisphaeria bacterium
CATGATCAGCAGCTCCATCAAATTCTCGTTGGGAGGGCTGCCGGTGGGCTGGATAATGAAGACATCCGAATTGCGGATGTTCTCAATATATTTGCAGAAGATTTCTCCCTCGGAGAAACGGTGCAGATCAACATCGCCCAAAGGTTGCCCCAAGTAGGAAGCGATGCGATGCGACAGTTCCGGATTGGAACTACCGGAAAAGAGGACCATTGGCATTTGCGTATACACGAAGTCATCACCTTCATCGAAGCCAGCGGCTTCGGCTTTTTCTGGTCGTCCCGGCAACGAAGGCCAGTGACGCGTTTACACTCGTTCGGCAGATCCGGGCCGCCGAAGTCGAAATAAACGAAAAGCTCATACCATACACGCCTAAGGCCACCTGTCCAGTCCTGGGGCCGCCTCCGAGGCGTTTTTCGCAGAGTTCGCCTGTCGACGTCCCGGAATCGCGGG
Source organism: Lentisphaeria bacterium (assembly GCA_041623325.1). Lineage (GTDB taxonomy): Bacteria > Verrucomicrobiota > Lentisphaeria > Oligosphaerales > JBFJXC01 > JBFJXC01. The sequence continues at coordinate 451 of JBFJXC010000420.1, forward strand.
GCCCAGCCCGGGCGATTCACCCCGCCAGCGCCGCCGCAAGCCACGGCGCCATGGGCAGACTCAGCTCAGACATTGAACAGGAAATGGCACACATCCCCGTCCCGCATCACATAGCTCTTGCCCTCGATTCTCAGCTTGCCGGACGCCTTGATCTCCGCCTCGGATCCGTAGGTCTCCAAATCCTCCACTCCGTACACCTGGGCCCGGATGAAACCGCGCTCGAAGTCGGAATGGATCACGCCGGCGGCCTGGGGAGCGGTCGCTCCCACTGGCACGGTCCAGGCCCGGATCTCCTTCTCCCCGGCCGTATAGTAGCTCTGCAGTCCGAGCAATTCATAGCCGGCCTTGGCCACGGTGACCAGAGCGGATTCCTCCATGCCCATGGACTCGAGCATTTCGGCCTGCTCCCCCGGCTCGAGCTCGCCCAGTTCGGCCTCGAACGCCGCGCAGACATAGACGACCTTGCCGCCATTGGCCCGGGCATACTCCCTGACCGCTTCACAGGCGGGCGTTTGGCCATGGATGCCGGCCTCGTCGACATTGGCCACGTACAGCACCCGCTTGGCCGTGATCATGCCCAGCCTGTCCAGCAGTTTGGCCTCCTCGGGCTTGTCCAGCACCAGGGTGCGCACGGGCTTGCCGTCGGCCAATACCGCCACGCACTGCTCCAGCACCCGGGCCCTCAGTGCCGCCTCCTTGTCCTGCCGCTTGGCCTTGGCCCTGGCCCTGGCCAGAGCCGCCTCCGCCGAGGCCAGATCAGCCAGCATCAGCTCGGTCTCGATGGTCTCGATGTCCCGCACCGGGTCGATGGAACCGTCCACGTGCGTGACATTCTCGTCGTCGAAGCAGCGGACCACATGCAGAATGGCGTCCACCTCCCGGATGTGGGAGAGGAACTTGTTGCCCAGCCCCTCCCCCTGGCTGGCCCCGCGGACCAACCCGGCGATGTCCACCACCCGCAACACCGCCGGCAGAACCCGGTCGGTCTTGATATGCTTGTGGATGATCTCCAGACGGTGGTCCGGCACCGGCACGATGCCGGTGTTGGGCTCGATCGTGCAGAACGGATAGTTCTGAGCCTCGGCCCCGACATTGGTCAGAGCGTTGAAAAGGGTACTCTTGCCGACATTCGGCAGTCCGACGATTCCTACATCCATGGGGGGAAAGACCTTTCCGGATTCTTGACGCGCAGGGTGGGGCGGTCCATAGGGACGCATGCCATGGTTTATTTAAAAGGCGGCCCATAAGATACTTTGCGGGAGTGGACTCACAAGCGAGCCGGACGGACAAGTCAGTCCTGCTGACGCCTTGCCCCGCCGCCCGAAGACGGTCGCCGGGGTGCGGCGCCGCAGACCATCTTGTTCAGCCGGAAGAAAAAGGCGCGGGGAATCTTGTTGCCCGACCTAGAAATCGTCGAGACCAAGCTGGTTCACTTAGCGAAAGCGGCTACGGCTGGATGGGTTGCAGCGGATGAAGGCCTAAAGGGGGTGAAGAAGGGTCTTTGCCGAACCACCGTCTCTTCACTTCTGATCCCACCTCAAAGCTCGTTCACCTTGGCCGCAAAGACGAAATCGCTCTCGGTCAGGCCGTCGGCCTTGTGGGTCCAAACGGTCAGCACCACCTTCCCCCAGCCCAGCTGAATCTCGGGGTGGTGGCCCTGCGCCTCGGCCAATTCCCCGACTCGAGTGGTGAAGGCCAGGGCCTCCCTGAAGTCGGGAAATTTGAAGCGTTTCTCCAGATGGTGGCCGTCAATCAGCTGCCAGCCACTGCCCAGCTCCTCCATCAGACGGGTCAGACTTTCGCCTTGCAGAGCGGCGACGCCGCCCCGGCAGGGCACGCACTCCTTTTCCGAAAGGCCGCTCATCGTTCGCCTCCTGTTTTCAGCAAAGAATAGGTTGCATGCGACGGGGATTTTTCCCTATTGGCAATAGTACCACGCACGCCGGGCGGGCGGCAAGCAGCCCGGAGGGAATCCGGCTTGCCTGATTGAACCTTTTTCCGTCGGCGGCGGAGAGCTTGGCCCTGGGCGCAATTGCCTTTTCTGAATACCGAATCCGAAACGAGGGTTTATATTACGTGCTTTGCACTACAACCAACGTGAAGCACGAGCACTTTCCCCTATGTCGCTGACCGAGAAGAAACCCAAAACCAAGACGGCTCGCCAAGCGGCCGCCAACCCGGCAGACAGCCGGCCCGAGGGCCCCGGCGAAGCTTTGCTGGAAACCGAGCCTGTCGAAGGCGTCCTGCCCATCCTACCCCTGCACGGGGTGGTGCTTTACCCGTACACTATGACCTCCCTGACGCTGAAGGATCCCGCCAGCATCGCACTGGCCGAGGATGCCGTAACCAGCAAGCGCCTGGTCGCCTTTGTCCCCTGCATGTCCCGCCAGACCCCGGAAACTCAGGAGGATTTCTACCAGTACGGCTGCGTGGGGCGCATTGTGAAGATGCTGCGTTTCCCGGACGACTGCATTCGAATTCTGGTGCGGGGGATCTGCCGGATGCGCCTGGACAGCCTGGAGGAAACCCAGCCGTATTCGCAGGGGCATGTCACCAGCCTGCAGGCTGAATCGGTCGGCCGGGAGGATCTGGAGGTGGAAGCCCTGGCCCGCACGGCCATGGCCCAGTTCCAGGAGATCATCAACCTGGCGCCCAATCTGCCAGAAGAGCTTCGCGTGGCCCTGCTGAACCTCAACGACTATGGGCGCCTGGCCGACCTGATCG
>JBFJXC010000421.1:0-3167 GCA_041623325.1 Lentisphaeria bacterium
CCAGCGAGGAAATCCACTTTTCCCGCCGTCTCAAGAAATGGGGCCGGAACCGGGGCCTGGGCTTCGTCATCATTCCCCTGAGCGTCGACACCTCCATGCGCAAATTCCAATGGTACAGCCGCCGCCAGCTTTTGGGCTGGGCCTTCACCCTGCTTTTGTGTCCTTGGCTGCTTCGAAGCAAGCGGCATTGTGCGGTATGGTACCGGCGACCGCCGCCGACATGACTTGGAACCTTGAACCATGGACCGGCTAGCTCGCCAAGTCCCGCTAGCGGGACGGACTGAACCACTGAAACCTGAATCCATTACGGGTGCGGCGGCAACGGGCAACGGACCACTGACAACTGACCACTGACAACTGACCACGGAGACAAACCTCATGCGCAGCATGACCGGCTATGGCAAAGGAAGCGCCCAGCACAACGACGCCCGGGTAGGCATTGAAATCTCTTCGGTGAACCGCAAGCAGCAGGACATCCGCATCGTCCTGCCCCGGGAACTGTCCATGCTGGAATCCCGCCTGCGCGGCATCACCCAGAATGCCATTGCACGCGGCTATGTCAGCGTCTACGTCACCTATGAGATCGGCCCTGAGTACCGCCTCAGCCAGCAGCGTTTGGACGAACCCCTCGCCCAGGAAATGGGTCGGAAGCTGCGGCAGATCGCCGTGGCGGCCGGGCTCGGCGATCAGGTGTGCATGAGCGACATTCTCATGATACCGGGGGTCATCCTGGAGGCCCAGGCCCAGGTGCCACTGGAAGAACTCGGCGACCTGGCCGAGAAAGCGTTGGTGGAGGCGCTGGGCGAGCTTGACAAGATGCGGGAGGAGGAGGCCCAGGCCCTGGCCACCGACCTGGTCGGGCGCTGCAACACCATCACCGCCGCCGTGGCCGACATCCGGGCCAACCGGGATGCGGCCCTGGAACAACACCGCGACCGCCTGTTGGAGCGCGTCCGCCAGCTCGGCGTGGAAATTGAAACCGACGACGAGCGCCTGCTCAAGGAAGTGGTCTTTTTCGCGGAGCGCTCGGACGTGACCGAAGAGATCATCCGGCTGGACAGCCATATCGCCCAAATGCTGGAGCTGCTCCGCTCCGACTCCGACGTCGGCCGCCAACTTGATTTCCTCTGCCAGGAAATGAGCCGGGAAATCAACACCCTCTCGGCCAAGACCAGCGACACCACCATCGCCGACTACGCCCTCACCTGCAAGATCGAGCTGGGACGCATTCGCGAACAGATCATGAACATTGAATAGCAGGAATCCGACCGCATGCCGCACCAACAGTTTGACCGCTCCAAAATCACCTTCTACCCCCTGCAAACGCGCCCCAACAAGGTGTTCATCGACCGGCACCATGTGAAACCGGACACCTGCCCCCGGGAGCTGTCCGAGCCGGCAACGGCTGTCCTTGACGAAACCGTCGAGCGAATCCGCCGGGCCCGGGCCCGGCAGAAGCCGGTGGTCATGGCCTTTGGGGCACACACCATCAAGAACGGGCTCGGACCGGTGCTTTCCCGCCTGATCGAGCATGGCTGGGTCCAGCACTTGGCCACCAATGGGGCGGGCATCATTCACGACTGGGAGTTCTCCTTTCAAGGGCAAAGCAGCGAGGATGTCCGCGCCAATGTCACCGAAGGCAAGTTCGGCATTTGGGAGGAGACCGGTTTCCACCTGAATCTGGCCATCTGCCTGGGTGCCTACGACGGACTGGGCTATGGGGAGTCCGTGGGCCGACTCATCCACACGGAAGGCCATCACATCCCCACCAGCGACGAACTCACCCAGACCATCTCCCTAGCGGGCCGCTCCGCCGAGGCCAGCGACCGCGCCGCCGCGGCCGCCGACCTGCTGGCAACCATTCAGCGCTTCGACCTGCCTCCGGGCTTTATCAGCGTGCCCCATCCCTGGAAGCAATACAGCGCCCAGGCGGCCGCCTACCGGCTCGGGGTCCCCTTCACAGCCCATCCCATGATCGGTCATGACATTATCTACACCCATCCCATCAACCACGGCGCCGCCATCGGCCGCACCGCCATGCGCGACTTTCTGACCTATGCCGCCAACATCCGGCGACTGGACGGGGGCGTCTACCTGTCCGTGGGTTCCGCGGTCATGTCCCCCATGATCTTCGAAAAATCCCTCTCCATGTCCCAGAACCTGGCCATTCAGGAAGGCCGCCATATCGACGACCACTTCATCGCCGTGGTCGATCTGGCCGAATCCACCTGGGACTGGACCCGGGGCGAACCGCCCATGGACGATCCCGCCTACTACCTGCGCTACTGCAAAACCTTCAGCCGCATGGGCGGAACCATGCGCTACGCCAGCGCCGACAACCGCGACTTCCTGCTGACCCTTCTCCAGCGCCTGGAACAATAAGCGGCCGCTTTCGTCAACTCCGGATGCCGGATAGCTAACCTGGCATCAAGTGGACACCCGAGCCCCGATCACGACACCTCCCGGCGCCACTGACGTGGTGAACGGCCCTGGATGCGACGAAACTGCCGGCTGAAGTAGTTGCTGTCCTCAAAGCCGGTAGCCCGGGCAACCTCCCCGATGCTCAAGTGGGGCGAATGCAGGAGACTGGCGGCCTTGCGGATGCGGACATGCAGGTGATAGTCGAGTGCCGACAGGCCGGTGGCCTGCTTGAAGAGCCGCATGAAATGGTTTCGGGAGAGACAGGAAAGCCTGGCCAGCTCATCGATACTCCAGCGGCGCCGGAGGTCGCCCTCCATCATGGCCAGGACGGACCCGATCCTCAGAAGAGGAGCCTGGGGTCGCCTGCCGGGTTGTTCGTAGAGGCGGGACAGGGTTACAATCAAATCCAGAAGGATGCTGAGCATCCTGACATCGCTGCCGGGCAACCCCAGGTTTTGCTCCCGCAGCATGTCCTCCACCCTGCCCATAATCAGGCGCTGCTGGGATGGGTCCAGTTCCAGATAGCTGTCGAAGCTGGAATTCAAACGCAGGCGTGGTTCCAGCACGAAAAGAGCGCGATAGCCGGGGAGGATTTCCAACTGATCCTTTGGAAAGGGAAGCCAGCCGGAGGCGAACATGATGTTGGCCAACAGCAAACGGTCCCGTCGGGGGAAGCAGTGGGGGGTGTTTCCCTGCACCACAAACACATCTCCCGTCTTGATCGGCAGATCCTGCCCACCCCCCCC
>JBFJXC010000422.1:0-3156 GCA_041623325.1 Lentisphaeria bacterium
GCGATGCCGTCCGCATCGGTCTGTCCAAGCATGACATCAACGACTTTCGCGCCGGCACCGATCCCCGGGGAAACCGCTGGGGCCAGAAATACGGCGAGATTCAACAACGGGTTCTGAAGGGGGAGCGTGAATTTCTGGATCACCTGGGTAATGTCGAGGACCTGATCACCGGGCCTCCCGCCCAGCTGGCCGCCGGCTGTCTGACGCTAGAAACTGGCCGCGGCTTGCCTGTGACAGATTTCAAACAGACCTTGAATCTGCGGAAAGCCAGCGTTGGAAGCACAGTCACTCCAACTCGGTGCGGGGCAAGCTGGGGCGCGGATTTTGCCGAAATCGAGATGAATACGGTGGTGCTGGCGGAGACAAATGCGGTCCTGGTGGAGCTGTCTTCACGCCTTGAACAGACGATTCTATGGAATTTTTCGATCAATCCGGTTGCGGATCTGCCCGAGCCGACTTTTTCAACCGGGAATGGTTTGGGAACCATGACCCGTCAGTTGCCTCTCGACTGCGGCTATTCGGTCGCCATCGCACACCCCGGCGAAGGTCACGCATCCCCACTGGGCATCCATGGGCGGCTCACCTTCGGCGGCGACCGGGGAAAAGCCCGGCTGATCCTTGCCATGACTACGAATTTTGACAGCGAAAACCCCTTGGATAAGGCCGTAGAAATTGCCCGGGCAGGCCAGTCAAACCCTGCGGACCTTCTGGCGGGTCATCTTCAATGGTGGGACAACTTCTGGCAGCAATCCAGCGTTGACTACGAAGACAAGGCCATCCAGGAACTCTGGGAAATGGGCGTTTATCTGCTGGGGGCGTCAACCCGGCCGAAGACATCCCCGCCCAATCTCCAGGGCATCTGGAACCAGTACGGCAACCCGCCCTGGAATGCCGACTTCCATCTGAACACCAATGTCCAGGAATGCCAGTGGCTGGCCTGCATCTCCAATCACCCGGAGCTTCAGGAAGCATTGATCAACAAGATGACCGGCGACTGGTACGACAACCTGAAAGCCTACACCCGGGACAATTTCGAAAGCGACGGCCTGGCCGTGCCGCTTTGCGTCGACTGGCTGGGCCGTCCGATCGGGTACATGCAGCTCGACCTGGCTCTGTCCATGCCCGCCTGGATTGCCTGGCATTTCTGGCAGCAGTGGGAATACACGCAGGACCGCCAGCTGCTGGCCGAAAAAGTCTATCCGTTTCTGAAAGAAGTGGCGACCTTCTATTTTGACGTGCTCAACAAGCGGGACGACGGCCGATACCACATTGAAATGACCCAGTCCCCGGAACAATTGCGCGTTGACAAGTACGGGAAAAACCACATTTCCTACGGCAGCGACGCCACCATCGATATCGCCTTTGTCAAGACCCTGATGCAAAGCATTATCCAGGGGAGCGACCTGCTGGGCAAAGAAGATCCCGCCTTTGTTGCCAGATGCCGGGACATCCTGGACAACCTGCCCGACTACGCCGCCAAAGAAGGCGTTCTCATCGACTATGAGACCTGCTTTTTTCATGACGGGGACGCCCCCGGACAATTCAAGCTCAGCCACCGGCATCCCAGCCGCCTGACCCCCATCTATCCGGCTGGGGAAATCGGCCTTCATTCGCCGGTGGAGGAGCTGAGACTGGGCCGGGATTCCTACGGGGAATTCCGCAGTTACGGATCGGACGGGTTTTCCGGCTGGTCCATGGCTTGGCAGGCCGTCATCGCCGCCCGGCTGGGGCTGGCGGAGGAATTCGAAGAGCGGGTCAACGAGTTCCGGGACAAGTACCTGCTCCCCAACGGAGTGTCCAGCCACAACCAGCTGGAGGAGAACAACGATCTGTTCCAGATTGAGGCGCTTCTCGGCGCGGCTGCGGCCGTGAACGAAGCCCTGGTTCAAACATCCGGCGGTATCGTTCACCTTTTCCCCGGCGTGCCGGAAAACCGCTCCGCCTCCTTTTCAAACCTACGGGTCGCCGGCGGGTTCCTCGTTGCCGCGAAGAAGGAAAAGCACGACATAGGGCAAGTCGAAATCCAAAGCCTCTTCGGGGGAGAAATCAAGATTGCCAACCCCTGGCCGGGGCAGGACGTTCTGGTCTGTGGAGACGGAGAAGACAGCAAGGCTGTCAGTGGAAAGATCCTCGTCTTGAAAACAACCCGGGGAACGACCTGTCGTCTGACCCGCAAGAAGATTTGAGTTGATTGTATGACAGAAGAAAATAGCTGGATAAACACCTTGAGTTTCGTACAGACCGGCCTGTTGAGCTTCCTCCTTGCCACCGGAACCGTTATGGCATCCCCGAGCATTTTCTGGGCTTCCTCTCCGGTTGAACCCGGAGAAACAGCAATGATCCAGGGCTGGGGATGGGAAAATGGGGCTACAGTGGACGTTGCCCGTCTGGCGGACAGTGATCCAGGCACCCCCGAACAGAACACGCCTGCCCCAACAGCCGCCTACACCGTGGTTTCCCCCGTCAGCTGCAACCGCCAAGCCATTGCTTTCACGCTGCCCGACGGCTGGGAACCCGGCGTTTTCCAGTTCCAGATAAAGACTGGAGAAAGCACCTCGGCGCCCTGCCTTCTCAATGCCCCGCAAATCTGGTGGTGCCAGGGCGATACGGGAGAGACAGCCTCCCCAGGCGGCTGGCTGCGGGTCTTCGGTGTTTGCCTCAGTGCAGACGAGGGCGCCTCCGTAGCCCTGACCGGAAAGAGGAAGCCGATCATTCTAAGACCCTCCCGTGAGGACACTTGGACGCTGGGCGTGGATATTCCCGCAGACCTGCCGACGGGTGACTACACGGTTGCGGTCCACAATGGCTGGGGAGGCCCTGCGGCCTGGGTTGATGCCGGAACCTTAACGGTGGCAGTCCCGACACCTGTGTGGAAAGACGACGTTTTTGATGTCACCCGCTACGGGGCCCTCCCCAATGATGCCATCGACGACACATTGGGCATCCAGAACGCTTTGGATGCGGCCGGGGAGGCCGGGGGAGGCACCGTCTCGATCCCCCTGGGCCGGTTCCAGTTGAATGGAACTCTGACGGTTCCCGAGCATATCCTGGTGAAAGGGGCCGGACGTGACTTGACCATGCTCTACTGGCGGGACGACGCCACTCCTCTTCCGGCCCTGATCCGCGGCGCCAACTCGTTCGGCGTGCAGGACATGA
>JBFJXC010000423.1:0-3138 GCA_041623325.1 Lentisphaeria bacterium
AAGTGGGGCCGGGAGACGTTGGTAAAGAAGGAAACTGAACCGTTGAAAAACCACTCCAAGTCTGAGTTGGCGCATACATTCCATATACCCGTGATGGGAACCGCCTTTACGATTGATTCCCCCCTGCGGGTGGCCAAGTATGGAATCTCCTCGGTCATTTCCCTGGTGGATGACACCTTGATGGAGCAGGTGCGCAAATTCCACAGCGAGGAAGCCGGCCTGCCATACGAAGAGATAAGCGGCAAGGACGACGACCATCGGGCCCGCCGTATTACAGCCTATCTGAACTTTCTGGGAGAGCGGGTCTGTCAGCAGGTCAAGGAGCTCAAATCCTCGGTTTTTGAAGCTGGCAGCCAGATATGCCGCTATTACGAGCTGTTGCCTGAATCCCCTTTGAAAAATCTGTATCGCTGCATGTTGTCCACCGAGGATCCGGCTGAAAAGGAACGCTTGCAGCAGCAGTTGCGCGACAGCGTGGTGCCGGGAAGCATCGATGTCAACATCATGACCAAGATGGATCCGGACAAGTACCATCACGGCGAAAAAATGCCGCCTGAGCACACCGACGCCATGACGGCCTTGCGCGGCTATGCTCAGAGCAACGTGAGTTCGTCCGTGGTCTTTTCCGCCGGTCTGAACATGAAGCTGTATTCCTATGCCGCCCAGTTTGCCGATTTCTTTCCCAATGCATTGGGCGAGATCAAGAAGCAGATCATCCTGAAGGTCAGCGACTACCGTTCGGCTCTGACCCAGGGGAAGTTCCTGGCCAAGCGGGGGCTGTGGGTTTCCGAATACCGCATCGAGTCGGGCCTGAACTGTGGCGGGCATGCCTTTGCCAACAAGGGACTGCTGCTGGGAACGCTCCTGGAGGAATTTCGCAAGAATCGTCAGGCGCTGGTCGAGGCGGTAAAACCGCTTTATGACAAGGCGATGAAATCTCTTGGCTATCAAGTCTCGGAGATTCCGCATTCCGTGAAGATTACTGTCCAGGGCGGCATCGGCACAGCTGATGAGGACCGGATGTTGCGGGAGCATTACCAGATGGACGCAACGGGCTGGGGAACGCCGTTCATGCTGGTGCCGGAGGCGGTTACCGTCGATGATCAACATTTGCGCAAATTGGCGGAGGCCACCGAAGCGGAGGTCTATCTGAGTGATAATTCCCCGTTGGGTGTGAAGTTCTGGAGTCTGCGAAATTCGGGCAGTGAAGAGGCTCGCCGGGAGCGCATCCGCCAAGGGCGGCCCGGTACCGCCTGCCCCAAGGGCTATGCCAAACTGAATATGGAATACACCCATGTTCCCATCTGCACGGCTTCCCAAGCTTACCAGCGGCTCAAGTTGGAAGAACTCGATGGCCGGGGGGACCTGAATGATGCCCAGCGGACGGTGTTAAAGACGCAGGTGATGGAAAGGGGATGCATTTGTCACGATTTGGCCGGAGGCGCGGCCATCAAGTATGGCATTGACCCCGAGGCGACCCCCGCGGTTTGTTGCGGACCGAACATCGCCAATTTCAACCGGGTGGCGACGTTGAAGGAGATGGTCGACCACATCTACGGCCGCGGTTCGCTGCTGAGCAATCCCAACCGTTCCCATATGTTTATCCAGGAACTCAAGCTCTACGTGGACAATCTGCGCCATGAGTTGGAGTTGGCGTCCCTAGAACTCTCCAACCGCACCCAAGACTACTTCGAGGAATTCTCCCAGAATCTTCTGGCCGGGGTGGCCTACTATCGGCAGTTGGCCGACGAGGTCATCGAGGAGAAGAAGCAGCAATTCCTGGAGGAATTGGAAGCGCTGCATGCGGAAATCCAGAGTTTGACCCTGCTACCCGTCTAGCGTCAGGGGGACTGTTGCGGGCTGCTGGTTGACCAGTGTGCCGCGGCAAGGGAGGGCGGTTGGTGGATCTGGCGCCGCTTTTCTGTCGGTCAGTCTCCTGTCAGGGAGATGCCGGTAAGGCGTTTGAAGAGGGCCACGGCATTGCGGTCGGTCATGCTGGAGACATAGTCGGTCACCGCCAGCACCCTCTGGTAGAGGCTCAGGTCGGCAGGTTGTTTTCCATTCAGCAGTTCTGCGGGGAACAGTTTCCAGATGGTTTTCCACTTGTGTCCCCCGTCGGCCTCGAGGTCGGCCTGGGCGTTGATGGCTTGCAGGAACATTTCGATCAGTTTTCCCAATACGTTGTAGCCGGCCGCTTCGATTAACACGACTTCCCGGGCAGGGTAGACATGTTCGGCTGCGACCGCGATGAGTTCTCTGAATTCCTTGTGCCGGGGAATGACACTGGTGAGGGGCTGGTCGAAGTGGCCGGCCAGGATGTCGTCAACCTGCTGCATGAAGGCGTCAGCCGCCTGGCCGATGAGGGCGCTGATGGCCCTCGAACGCAGGTATTGGATCTGCGAACGCGGCCGCTGGGCCATGGCTGTCAGGCGTTCTTCGTCCACCCCGCCCGGGATGACCGCCTTCAGAAGCGAGCTGGTTTGGTCGAAGTCCAGCAGCTTCAGACTGTAGCCATCCTCGATATCGATCACGTGGTAGCAGATGTCGTCGGCGGCCTCCACCAGAAACGCCAAGGGGTGTCTGGCATAGAAAAGAGTGTCTCTTTCGGTCAGGCCCACGCCTTCGGCCACACGCCGCAACAGGTCCTTGTCCTCTTCGGTCACGCCGAACTTCTTGTTGCTGATCCCACCTTTGGGATGATCGGGGGCCGAGGATGGGCGGGGGTACTTGGTGAAGGCGGCCAGGGTCGGACAGGTCAGCTGCATTCCACCATCGTCTTCGGGGCGTTCCAAGCGGGTCAGTATGCGGAAACCCTGGGCGTTGCCCTCGAAGTTGAGAAAGTCCCGGGTGTTGGCGCCTTGCTGCTGCAGTTGGGCAATGATCTGCTGCCCGTACGGTTCGTGGCGGAACCAGTGGCTGATCGCGTCTTCGCCAGCGTGCCCGAAGGGAGGGTTGCCGATGTCGTGGGCCAGACATGCGGCCGCGACGATGGCCCCAAGGTCGGACGGGTGGAAGCATTCTTTGAGGGACGGGGTCCGGTCGATGAGGCGCTGGCCGATGGTGGCACCAAGGGAGCGTCCGACGCAGGATGCCTCCAGGCTGTGTGTCAGGCGGGTTCGTACGTAGTCGCTTTGGGCC
>JBFJXC010000424.1:0-3129 GCA_041623325.1 Lentisphaeria bacterium
CCAGAGCGGGTTCATCGGGCAAACTCAGATACCGCGGGCAACCGGTCAACCTGATCGCCGACCGGAGGCGGCCTCCCAAATTAGTTGCAAGCCGGCGGCAGCTCTTTCAGCAGGTCCGTGGTTTGCGCGGCCAGGGCGCCGTCGCGGCAGAACCCGTAGTCCTCCGCTGTCACTGACCACGTGTTCACCATCCAAATCAGTCTCGACTTGTGTAGTTGGCTGACCTTGAACATATTGGTTTATACAGTCAGGTGAGTGAGGAAATACCAGAGCAAGGGAAGTGCATTGACTCGCTAGCGCTTGCCGAAGCGGATCATGAGTAGAATTGGCAAGCGCTAGCGAGTCAATGGGAAGTAAAAGTGGGAGGTGAATATGAAAAGTCCCATGTTGCCGAATGGGCACCAGGAAGCAGTGCAGCGTACACTTACTCTGGGGCGGAGTGGTCAGCCTGAGGTGTTGGATGAATTGATTGGGCTGGCAAGTCTTCCTTCTAATGAGGTGCAGAGGCTTGCCGCTTCTGCCATTGGCAAATTGGCGGAATTTGGTGCGGATGCCAAGAAGGCCGTTGCCGTATTGGCACAGCTGGCACTGCAAGGACGACATCCGCAAACCAGGCAGTATGCGATTCGCGCGCTAAAGAAATTCGGGTCAGCAGCTCGGGAGCATGTAGCTGACTTGCGCGACCTGGCCCGCAATCCGATGGAAAAAAACTACGTAAGAGCGGCCGCGAAGACAACAGCGGATGCGATTGAGTTGGCCGCCGCCGATATTCAGAGCTGCGTTCACCATCGGTGCAAACGGTGTGGTGCCAGGGTGACCTCAGATGAATACGCCCGGTCGTATGCCGAATTTCAGCGTGTGTTTTGCGATCGGTGTTTTGACGAGGTTTTCCTTGTGCGGCGCAATTTTGAGACGCAGGTTGAATTGAACAAAAGCATTGAGGCAAGGGATGGCACGTTGGTGCAGTCCCAGGGGGAGCGGAGGATTGCCGAATGGCTGACGGCTAATGGATTGGCTTACCGCTACGATGCCAAGTATCGCATCATTGGCGAGTTCCAGATTCGCCCGGATTTTTATTTGCCGGAGTTGGATGTGTATATCGAGTATTGGGGGATGAACACGCCGCAATACAAGATGAGCATGTACAAAAAGCAGACGCTCTACCAACAGCAAGGCAAACGCTTGGTGTCGGTTTATCCGCGGGATCTGCCGCAGTTGAACAATCTTTTGCTTCGCAAGTTGCGGCTTTACGGCTTTGTGCCATGAGATGTTGTTCACGTTCTCGGCGGGTGGCAGGTTTTCCGCCAGTCGGCCAGCTGGTCGCGTGAGAAGCGGGGCGGGGTCGCTCAGGCTGCGCTCTGCCCCACTCCCGCCGGGGCGTCTTCGCCCTACGCACACCCCCTGTGAGAAGTAGCGCCACCTGGGTAGCATGATTTTTCATGGCGGCAATGACCGTTCACCCGGCAATGGCTGGTGAAAAAAGATCCAAAACCGTTTGACGGGGGGCGTTTACCCGGTATGTTAGTGAGTATTAACAAACGAGGCCCCGTGGATACGTCGCTCAGTCAACGCCAGCAGCAGATCGTGGAAGAGTCCATCCGCCTGATCGCGGAGAAGGGGATTCAGAACCTGACGATCCGCAACATTGCCGAGGCCATCGGGGTTTCCGAACCGGCGGTCTATCGGCACTTCCGCAGCAAGTCGGAGATCGTCATGGCCATCCTGGACAGTTTCCAGGAGATTGCCCGGGATGTGCTGGGGGAGCTGGGCGGCGGCGACATGGGGTCGCTTGAGAGGATCCGGTTTTTCGTGATGGACCGCTACCGGCGCTGCATGCAGAACCCGGAGTTGGCCAAGGTGATGTTTTCCGAGGAGTTCTTTCAAAACGAGCCGGAGTATGCCGACAGGATCATGCAGATCATGCACAGCCACAAGGATGCCGTGCAGCAGATGATCGCCTCCGGCCAGGAAGCCGGCGAGATCAACCCGGACCTAAACCCGCTGCATTTGTTCCGAATCATCTTCGGTTCGGTTCGGTTGTTGATCAAGCAGTGGTGTCTGAGTGGCTTCGGCTTTCCGCTGGAAAAGCAGGGCGAGCAGCTCTGGCAGACCTTGGTGGTGATGATGGCCCCCCGATAGGGTCGGCGGGGACAAATTTTTTTGCGGGCTCAAGTTAGCTAGTGATAACAAACAAAGGAGTGGAGAAGATGAAACGCCAGATCATAACCATCGACGAGAAGGTTTGCAACGGATGCGGGAAGTGCATTCCGGGGTGTCCGGAGGGGGCTTTGCAGTTGATCGACGGCAAGGCGCGTTTGATCAGCGACCTGTTCTGCGACGGTCTGGGAGCCTGCCTGGGCGAATGCCCGGTTGGGGCCATCAGCGTGGAGGAGCGCGAAGCCGAGCCCTACAACGAGCGGTTGGTGATGGAGAACATCATCAAGGCCGGTCCCAACACGATCAAGGCGCATCTGAAGCATTTGAAGGATCATGGCGAGGACGGGTTCTATCGCGAGGCGGTGGCGGTGCTGAAGGAAAAGGGCATGCCGGTGCCGCAATCCGCGCCGGAAGGGCACGCCTGCGGTGGCGGTTGTCCCGGCACGATGGCTAAGATGTTTGCGCCGGCTGCCGATTCGGCGGAGGCGCAGGGCCCGGTGGCCTCGCAACTCCGGCAGTGGCCGACGCAGTTGCAGCTGCTCAATCCGGCCGCGCCGTATTTCCAGAACGCGGATTTGCTGGTGGCGGCGGATTGTGTGCCCACCGCCTGCGGCGACTTCCACAATCGTCTGCTCAAAGGCAAGGTGGTGGTTCAGTTCTGCCCCAAGCTGGACCAGGCGACCGACCGCTATGTGGAGAAGCTGGCCAGCATTCTGCAACAGAACAACATTCGGTCGATCACGGTCGCCCGTATGGAGGTGCCCTGCTGCGGAGGCACTGAATTCATCGTCCGCAAGGCCCTCGAGCTGGCCGGACAGAGCAAGAAGGTCACCGTGAACATCGTTTCGATTTCGGGCGAAGTTCAGGACTGAGCCACGTGAACACCAAGGTTTCAGGAGTTCAGGTTTCAGGTTTCAGGAGTTCAGCAGGAGTTCAGTTTAGGCACCTGAACCACTGAACACTGAACACTGA
>JBFJXC010000425.1:0-3107 GCA_041623325.1 Lentisphaeria bacterium
TTGAAGCCTTGATGCAAGGCGGTTAGGAATACGGTTCAGAGGAGCAAGGGCGCGGGTATGGCGAAGCTGGAGAGACTGAAAAGACAGACGACGCTGAAGGCGGCCATCGGGGCGGTCCGGGAGTTCATTCTGTCCAACAAGCTGGAGCCGGGCGACCGCATGCCCACTGAAAACGCCTTGTGCGAAAGCCTGGGCATCAGTCGCAACATCATTCGCGAGGCGCTGCGCTACTACCGGACCCTTGGGATCATCACATCTCGTCCCAAGATCGGTGCCACGATCCAGAATCTGGTTCCGGAAGACCCGTTCAAGGGCTATCTGCCGTTCATCGCCGCCGATCCGGAGGGTCTGAAAGAGGCGGCTCAGATGCGCATGGTGCTGGAGTGCGGAGCGGCGCCGCTGATCATGGACAAAGCCAGCGCGGACGATATCGCCGAACTGCGCCGCCTGGTGGCCGCCATGCGAGCGGATAAAGACTTTCTCCAGGCCGAGATCCAGTTTCACACCTGCCTGGCCCAGGCCGCCGGCAACCGTCTGATCAACAGCATGAAATCCCTGACCGTCGATTTTTTCGCGGAGAATCTGTTGGACAACCAGAAAGAGGCGGATGTGCAACGGATCGCCGACGAGCACGAAGCCATCGTCGAGGCCCTGGCGGCGCATGATCTGGACCGGCTGCTGGCGGCCCTTCGGACCCATTATCGGAAATATTTTTGAGCCCAACTCCAACCCAAAGCATTTAACCGGCTCTGAACGAGCCACCCACCCCAAAAAAAGGACAGAAAAATGCAATTGACACGATGCAAAGCCCTCGACCGGATGCGCGCCGGGGAAACCATCAACTGTTTCAAGTTCAACCTCGATGGCCATCGAGGCGTCCAGCTGATTAGCATGATGGGCTTCGACTGCCTGTGGACCGATATGGAGCACACCCCCAACGGCATCCAGGCCATCGAGCAGCAGGTGATGGCGGCCCGGGCCTACGGCATGGACGTGATCGTCCGGGTCAAGCGCGGTTCCTACAGCGATCTGGTCCATCCCTTGGAGATGGACGCGGCCGGCATCATGGTCCCCCACGTGATGAACGCCGAACAAGCCCGCCAAATCGCCAAGATGACCAAGTTTCAGCCCCGAGGTCTGCGCCCGGTCGATGGCGGCAACGCCGATGGCGCCTTCTGCCTGGTGCCCTTCAAGGAGTACTCCAAGTTCGTCAACGAGAACCGCATGGTCATCGCCCAGATCGAGGATCCCGAGGCGGTGGACGAATTGGACGAGATCTGCGCGGTCGATGGTCTGGACATGATCTTCTTCGGCCCCGGCGACTACAGCCACGCCCTGGGCATCCCCGGCCAGGTGACCCACCCCGAGGTCAACAAAATCCGCGCCAAGGTGGCCGCGACGGCCAAGCGGCACGGCAAGCTGGCCGGCACCACCGGCAGTCCCGCCCTCTTCGCCGAATACCGCGACCTGGGCTACGACCTGATCAACATCGGCGCCGACGTCCACGCCATGCGCCAGTACGGCGCCAAGCTGCTGGAGGAGATGAAAGCCGTCCCGCCCCCCATGGCGGGTTGAGCAGGTTAGGCAAACGTGACCGACAATCCCCAAACAAGCTATTCAGTTTCAAGTTTGCCGACCAGCAGCAATCGCACGGTACGCAGCAGGATTTCGACGCCGATGCGGTCGTAGCGGGCTTGGTCGACGCGTTTTAAGGTGCGGTCTTCGTGCAGCCAGGGGTAGAGGGCCAGCTCGGGCAGAAAGGCGCCGGTCAGTTGTCCGGTGTGATTTCTGGAGAGGGCCCCGATCACGTGGGCGTTTTCTCCATCCACCAGGCTGAGCAAAGGCAGGACGCGCTCGGAAGTGGTTTTGAAGGTGAAGCGCTGATAGGGGCGTTGCCAGCCCGCCGGCGTCATGGGGGTGGCGACAAAGGCATGGTCCACGGCCGGGTGTTGCGGATTCAGCAGGGCGCTGACGCGCAAGGTGGCGCTCAGCAGGTTTTCTTTGGGAATGGGCAGTTTGTCCTTCAGGGTGACCTTCATGGTCTGGCCAGCGAAATCGTGCTGGGCACTCAGCGGGCGTTGACCAATGTGCAGGATGCGGCCGCCTCTTTTCGCGAATTCCGCCAACTGCGTGTGGAGTTCGCTGGCAGTGAAGGCTTCGTATCCAGCCGGGTTGCCGCAGCTGGCCAGAATCAGGACGGGAAGCTGTTTCGGATGCGGCAGCCCATTCAGGTAGACCTGACGCACATCCAACGAGGCGTAGGGCATCCCGGCCTCCTTCAGCGCCAGCATGGCTGCCGCCGCATGAAATTTGGCCTCGAAGCCGAACTGGCCATGGTTCATGACATAGGTCGGCTCAACGAGCACGCCCACCCGGGCGTCGGCGGGAATCCCTTGGGTGAGCAAGCCCTCGTAGATCGAATCCAGGGAGAGGGGACGTTTGACGATCGCCTCGCGGTAGCGTTGCCGGTGCTGCTCCAGGGCTTGGGTCACGTCTTGCGGGCCGGGCTCCAGATCGTGTTGTGCCAGATAATGGGCGGTGTAGATCGCATCGGCGACCAGCCGGGCGGGCATCGCCATCAGCGCAGCCCAGCCGCGGGCGGCCATGGCGTCGGCCTGTCCTCGTTCCTGGGCGGTGTTTGCCTCGAGGCGGGCCTGCCAGCCTTTGAAAATCAGGCCGGTCTGGCCAGCCATGTTGTTGGCCGCCTCGTAGTCGAGGTCGGCGAATCGGATCAATGCTCGCCGGGCCATATCCGGTCCCGGCTGCACCAGCAGGCTCGGACGATAATCCTGCAGCTGAATGGCCACGGCTTGCTTGCCGGCGTCGGTTTTCAGGCAATCCATCAGGCTGCCGGGACCATCCTGTTTGAGTGTTTTGCCGTTACCGAGCCGGATCTCGTTTCCATGGAAGGCGTATTGAACCCAATGCATGAGCGGATGGTGGTTGGGGGCGCCGGCATCGCCCAGAGAATGACTCAGGACCGCGCACCAGAGGGCGGCTGCCCCGTTGCGGTCTTCGCGAAACAGCTTGACCAGAATCCAAAAGGCCACGGTTTGACCCTTGACCTTGTGCAGGTCGTAGCGCTTCTTGATCCCGGACGAGGCCAA
>JBFJXC010000426.1:0-3074 GCA_041623325.1 Lentisphaeria bacterium
GCCGCTACCTGGAAGCCGAAAGGACCTGGGGCCTGTTGAACGCCCCCATCCTCAACAACCACCCGGTCGTCTATCTGTCCGCGGAATTCGGCCTCCACGAGTCTCTGCCGATCTACTCCGGCGGTCTGGGTGTACTGGCTGGCGACCATTTGAAGAGCGCCTCCGATTTGGGGGTGCCCCTGATTGGCATCGGTCTGTTTTATGCCCAGGGCTACTTTAACCAACGCCTGAACCGGGAAGGCTGGCAGACCGAGTCCTACCAACTGACTAAGGACAACCCCTTGCCGCTGCAGCGCGCCATGGACAATCGAGGCCAACCCCTCATGGTCAGTGTCCAGACCCTCGACTCGGAAATCAAAATCGGGGTCTGGACCATCCAGGTGGGCCGGAACCGCCTAGTCCTGCTGGACTCGGATATTCGGGGCAATTCCCACGCCGACCGCCTGTTGACTTCCACTCTCTACGGTGGCGACCACAGCATCAGAATCCGCCAGGAGCTGCTACTGGGGGTCGGCGGCATGCGTGCCATTCGGGCCATGGGCATAAACCCGGGAGTCATTCATCTGAACGAAGGGCACACCGTTTTCGCCTTGCTGGAAGAGGCCAAATACCTTATGATCCGTGAGAACCGCAGCTTTTGGGAGGTGGCCGAAAAGGTCGCCCGTATGACCGTGTTCACCACCCATACACCCGTACCCGCCGGTCACGACCGATTCGCCCCGGAACTAGTGGAGAACACCCTCGGGCACCTCAGGAAAAGCCTTGAGCTTTCCGAACATGACTTTCTCTCTCTGGGACGAATCAACCCCGGAAATCACCAGGAGGACTTCTGCCTGACCGTTCTGGGCTTGAAAATGTCACGCTCCAGAAATGGGGTTTCGGCTATTCATGGCCATGTCAGCCGCCGCATGTGGCAAGAGCTATGGCCCAACACCCAGCTAGCGAACATTCCCATCGGACACATTACCAACGGCATCCACGTGGCCAGCTGGCTGGCTCCGGAAATGTCCCGCCTCTACGACCGTTGCCTGCGCACTCGCTGGCAGGATTTACTGTGTTATCGGGAAACATGGGAAGCGGTGGTCAATATCGACACCGAAGAGTTCTGGGAGGTGCGCCAGCTCATCAAAGTGCACCTGGTCAGCTACCTGGCCCGCCAGTTGGCCCACCAAGAACAGCGTCGCGGGGAGGCCGGTGGCCATAAATGGGACTATCATCTGTCCCCCGGCGTGCTCACCGTCGGTTTCGCCAGACGTTTTGCCACCTACAAGCGAGCCAATCTGCTGTTCTCGGACATGGACCGCTTGGACCGCATCATCAACAGTTCTGATCGCCCCATGCAGGTGATCTTCGCGGGCAAGGCCCATCCTGCGGACGATCAGGGCAAACACTTGGTCAAGCGAATCTTCGAGGCCAGCAAGGATCCCCGTTTTCTCGGCAAGATTGTTTTCCTGGAGGACTATGACATTAACGTGGCCCGTCACCTGGTCCAGGGGGTCGACATCTGGTTGAACACCCCGCAGCGCCCGTTGGAAGCTTGCGGAACCAGCGGAGAAAAAGTGGTCATGAACGGCGGATTGAACCTGGCGATTCTGGACGGCTGGTGGGCCGAGGCTTACGACGGGACCAACGGTTTCGCCATTGGGGACGGTACCGAACATTCGGACACCGAGCGGCAGGCTCAGCTAGATGCCGCCGCCTTGTATGACACCCTGGAAAATCAGGTGGCTCCCCTCTACTACGCTCGCGACTCCAACGGCGTGCCGACCGCATGGGTGGAGCGCCAAAAACGGGCCATCCAGAGTTTGGCATGGCGATTCAACGCGGACCGCATGGTCATGGAATACACCTTGGGCTGCTACCTGCCGGCCGTAGGGGGACTGAGCTGCTCTCTTCCAGAACTGAGACTGGCCCCGCACACCTGTCCGCACTTGCCCCAGGCGTAAGCCACTGCCTCCAGACCATGACCGGCCACCGGCAGTTGACTGGCGTCTAAAGGGTCAATCGTTACGAATGGCCCGAAGCCTGCCTCAAGGGCCCGCTAGGACCAGCCGGTCATGTTGCATCTGCTTCTATACCCGAGCCTTGCAGGATTCGCCACGGCGGCGGCCTGTTGCAGCCACCTGGCGTCGGGCCGCTGGCACCCGATTTACCCTGACCAAGGCCGGCCGGTTTTTTTTAAAAAAACTTGCACAGTGCAACCCCAACCACTTACGACACACCCCCCTCGGCAATGAGGCTTCAACCCGCCAATATCGCCTTGCGAAGAGGCGGGCAACAACTAGATTGAAGACCTCCGGAAGCCCATGCAATAGCCGCGCTGACGCTGGGCTTCCTCACGAGTTTTCCCGACGAACTGGGCCACTTGGAAAGAAGCCACAATCGAGACGAACTATGCCGCAAGTCAGCAACAGCGCAACGCAAATCTGGGAGGAGGCTGCCGATCGACTCAAGCAGCACCTGTCCCCGGATATCTTCGAGCGCTGGATTGCCTGCATCGTGCCGCTGAAAACTGAAAATAAGGCCATCCATCTGGGCGTTTCAAACCAGATGTTCTCGGAGTGGCTGGAATGCAACTATGGCCAGCTGATCACCCAGACCGTCTCCGATCTTTCCGGCACCGATCTGACTTTGAAGTTCGAGACTGGACACCTGCCAAAGAGTGACCCAACCACCGACACCTCCGAAGGCAAAGCCAAACACGCCCGTTCCGGACGCAGCAAGAAGCCGTCGACCAAGGTCGTGGCTAAAAAGTTGGGTTGCAGTCCCCTTTTCAAATTCGACACCTTCATAGTCGGAGACCACAGCCGCTTTGCCCACGCCGCGTCGTGGGCGGTGGCCACCACTCCCGGGGCAGTCTACAACCCGCTGTTCATGTACGGTGGAACCGGCCTGGGCAAGACGCACCTGCTGCAGTCTATCGCCCAACATGTAGCCAGCGCCAGCGACATGACGGCCAAGATCGAATATCTGACCAGCGAAGATTTTGCCAACGCCTTCATCGATGCCATCAAGAACGGAACCCTGCCACAGTTTCGGGAGCGCTATCGCAATGTCGACCTGCTGCTGATCGA
>JBFJXC010000427.1:0-3066 GCA_041623325.1 Lentisphaeria bacterium
ACCGGGTCAGTTCCGCCACCAGCGTCTTTCCCGCTAAACTCTACTTCAGCACAATGAGCTTCTTCATCATGGCAGCATGGTTGCCGGTGCCGAAGCCGTCGTGCAGCTCGGAGTAGAGGTCGTACAGCTCGGCATAGACGGCCTGGTTTTCGGGAATGGGCTCGTAGACGTGATCCTTGAAACGACAGAGAGCGGCCTGGGCGCTTTCGGTGGAGTCGTACCGGCCCGCGGCGACCGCGCCAAAGATGGCCGCGCCAAGGGCGCAGGTCTGCTCGGAGGCGGAGAGCAGGAGCTTCCGGCCGAGGATGTCGGCGTAAATCTGCATCAGAAGGGCATCTTTCTCGGCGATGCCACCGCAGCAGACGATCTCCCGGATCACAATGCCGTGCTCTTCGAGCCGGTCCAGGATCTTCTTGGCCCCGAAGGCGGTAGCCTCCAGCAAGGCGCGGAAAATCTCGGCCTGGGTGGTATGCAGGGTCATGCCCAGGATCAGTCCGGTCAACTGCTGGTCGCAGAGGATGTTGCGGTTGCCGTTCTGCCAGTCCAGGGCCAGCAGGCCGCTCTGTCCGGGCTTCAGCTGGGCCGCTTCCTTGCCAAGTTTGGCGAACAGTTTGTGGTCGGAATCGCAGACCTTGGAGACGAACCAGTTGAAGATATCCCCCACCGCCGCCTGTCCGGCTTCGATGCCGATGCTGCCCGGCAGCACCGAGCCGTCGACCAAGCCGCAGATGCCGGGAATGTCCGGCAGCTCGCCGGGAAACTTCTCGGCCAGGATGTCGCAGGAGGAGGTGCCAATAATCTTGACCATGCGTCCGTTGCCGACCCCGGCCCCGACCGCGCCGGAGTGGGCATCGATGGTGCCGGAGGCGATGGGGATGCCGGCGGGAAGGCCCAGTTTCTCGGCCCAGGCCGCGCCCAGTCTGGCGGCGACCGTGTCCGAGGGAAAGGCGTGCTCGTAGAGACGGCTTCTGAGCTGCGCCAGCTCGGGAGACAGAGAGTTCAAAAAGTCGGTGTCCGGCAGACCGCCCCATTCCTCGCAGTAAAGGGACTTGTGCCCGGCCGCGCACACCCCGGGCTTGACCGCCGCCCGGTCGGTGACCCCGCCCAGCGCCACGGGTATGAAGTCGGGGAAGTCCAGCCACGTATGGGCCGCCTCGAAGACCTCGGGGTCGACATTCAGGCAGTGCCAGACCTTGGACCAGAACCATTCGGATGAATACGAGCCGCCGCACTTGGCCAGGTATTCCGGGTGCCGCTGCCTGGCGGCGGCGGTAATGGCATCGGCTTCTTGGATCGAGGTGTGGTCCTTCCACATCCAGGCATAGGCATTGAGGTTGTTCTCGAACCGGGGAAGAGTCGACAACGGGGCCAAGGTCTCGGTGACCGGCAGCGGGGTGGAGGCGGTGGCATCGATGCCGATTCCCACGATATTGGCAGGGTCGAAGCCAGCCTTCTTGCGCGCCTGCTCCAGGGCCGTGGTCACGCAAACCTCCATGGCGGCAAGGTAGGAGACCGGATTCTGGCGGGCCAGATTGTGATCGGACGGGTCGGTGTAGACCCCTTCGGTTCCGCCGGGATACGTGCAGGACGCCGTGCCGTATTCCGTGCCCGTTGCCACGTCCACAATCAAGGCGCGAGCCGAGTTGCTGCCAAAGTCGATGCCCAAAGAGAATTCAACCATGGTTCACCTCAAATCAGATTAAGTTCCTGTAGCAGACCTTCGATCTTCCGGCGCTCCGGCTGCCGGAAGGCGTGGAAAGGTTCAGCCATGAAATCGCTGCAGATGCCCATGCAGTTCAGGGCGCACTTCACCCCCTTGATCATGCCGGAGGCAAAGCGACCGCAGGCGTACAGCCTCCGGTGCTCGAAGATATCCTTCTGCAGCTGTTGCATCCGGGGCACATCCCCGGCCACCGCAGCTTCGTACATGTTCACGAACAAACGCGGATTGATGTTCGCTCCTCCGGCGACGCCCCCGTGTCCGCCGAACAGGACCGACTCTCCCAGCAGCTCCTCCGGCCCCACCAGCAGAGCGAACTCGGGTCTGTCACGCATGGCTCTAACATACTCGTGGTACCGAATCATATTGCAGGAGCTGTCCTTGAAACCGACGATGCCGTCGATCTCCGAGGCTTGTCGCAAGGTGTCGACCTCGATATCCACCTTGGTCATGGCCGGCATGTTGTACAGAAACAACGGCAGCGGCAGCTTGGGGGCCAAGTGGTTCAGGTATTCCAACAGCTCCGGTTGCCCTGCCGGAAAATAGTAGGGCGGCGCCAGCACCACGGCATCCGCGCCGCAATCGGCCGCATGCTCGGCCAGCCGGAGCGACTCGGCGAAGGAGGTGTCGGTGATGCCGACCAGGACGGGCACCCGCCCGGCCACCTGGCGACATGACGTCTCCACCATCTCGTACTTCAACTTGCTGCTCAGGCTCGGCCCTTCGCCGGTGGTACCCAGCAAAAAAAGACCGTGGACTCCGCCACCGAGCACGTGTTCGATCAATTTCTCCAGCCCGGGTTGGTCCAGACTGTACTCGTCCGCCAGAGGCGTGATCAGGGGCGGGACGATGCCCCGCACAGGTTTGGTCAGTGTCTTGTTCATTTGCTGGGTTTCCTTTTATAGCTGACCTAGGGCACTAAACCCTGAAGGGGACACCACTAAAACGAAATTAAGAATGTAGGTTCCGACTACAGAGCTGATTGTTAAGCAGCAAATTGGCCGGGGGCAGGCCCTCCCCGCCGCGAGGGGGGCGCTGGAATTCGGCATTGGACACGCAACTGTCCAGCGCCTGCTTCAACCGCTCTTTCACGTCCTGAACCTCCTGGTCGGTCATCACCAACAGGATATTGGGACGGTCTTGTTTTGGAACACCCATGCTAGTACACCAGATCCCGGAAGTTCTTCACCTTGTGGAAGGTGACCAGATTGCCGTTGTGGGGGGAGGCCGAGGTGGCGTCGCCTGAGCGGCTGAGAATGCACAGATCGTCGCCATCAACGACCATGCTGGCATAGTGCCGCGACTCGAGTTCGCTCTTCCCGGAGGCCACCAGTCCGGCGAAGCAC
>JBFJXC010000428.1:0-3062 GCA_041623325.1 Lentisphaeria bacterium
GATCGTTCCCTGTTTTTTTGGTTGAGTTCGGTCTCGAAGAGGGCGGGAATATCATGGATTTCAACGGGTACGGGGGTTTGTGTCTGTCTGAAATTGATCAACACATTCAACCCGTCGGCAATGATCTTGTGGATGTCGAATCCGATAAAGCGAACCGGCAGCGTGTTCATGAAACGCTCGTTCCAGTTGCAGTGGGAGATCACCTCGATGTCCTCCGGAATGGCCACGCCGGCAGTTTCCAGACCGCGGACCGCCGCTTCCGTCAAATTGTCATTGTCAATCAGCAACGCATCCGGGCGCTGGTCTGCCGGCAGTGACATCATCAGCTGCATGAGAGGGTCGGCCGCATCGAAGTTTTCCAGGGCGAACTGCCAGGCCGGTCCGCTTTCCAGGCCGCGTTCCTTTATCCCGGCCACGAACAGGTCGTGATTCAACCCCAGTTTGAACCCGGTCAGGTAGGCGACCCGCCTCCGGCCATTCGCGACAAACAGATCCAATGACTTTTCAATCAACTGTCGACGGCCAAATGAAAAATGGAACGTGCTGGGCAGATCCTGGTTCGCAAACATGATTTTGGGGATCGAGGCGTCGGCAAATAGGTCAGGCACGCCATAGTCGTCGGGGTCGCAGACAATAATCAGTCCAGCCAGACGGCAGTTCCGGACGTCCTGCCGCAGGGTTTCCCGGCCGGAAGGCTTGTTCATATCCCGATAGACGGCGATTTCGTACCCCTTGTCCACCACGTATTGCTCAGCCTCGTCGATCAACACCCGCCAGAAGCGGTTGTGCCGTTCGTGCGTCGGCAGCAGAATCCCGAATCGATTCTCATGCGGGGGGTTCGGGGACACAAACAATCCCTGACGCTCCTTGGAGGCGACAAAGCCATCATCCTTCAAGCTTTCCACCACGGCCTGCATGGTCATGCGGCTGACCTGGTAGCGCTGTTCAAGTTCGCTGTACGTGGGCAGCTTTTCTCCGCCCCGCAGAGCCCCACTGACGATCTGCCGGCGAATATCGCCGACGATGCCCTGGGTCTTGGTGTTGCTCTTGCGCCGCCGCTTGGATTTGGTTTCGGCCACCTTGATTTCACTCCGAAAACGCCCGCATTGCATCTGTGCTGGTTTATCAGTGTTTAAATGTTAGCACAGCGGCCTTGCGGTTGCAAGCCCTCTGTGCTGGTTTTGTCGGATTTTATTAAAGAACAAAGCCGCGGGCCAGTTTCTCCGTGGCGACAGTCGGGCCCGGCATCATGAATCGAATTCGTCAACTTTGCAGGTGCCCCAGGAAAGAAACAAAGCCAACATGGTTTAATAATGCCGTCTCATGAAACTCAGGGCGTGGCGGCATTGCCCAAAAGCCGGCCATGTGTTACCTTTGGCCGTGCATGAAGGCACCGGGTTGGGTAGGCAACGAACGTGGCCGACTAATACAGTCGGCACGATGAAAGGGACCATGACAGCATCGCCGGCTACCACCAGCAAGCGTTCAGACAATCTCGAGATTCGTCTGGCGACCATTGACGACTTGGGTGCTGTGTTCCACCTGGGGGAGACGTTGTTCACCCCTCAGGACTATCCCAATCTCTATCGGACCTGGGACGAATACGAGGCGGTCGGCGCTTTCAATTCCGATCCCGAACTGTTCATGGTCGCCGAATCCGACGGCAAGGTCGTCGGCTTCGCCATCGGGACTGTCATCCACAAGGCCCGCACCGCCTGGGACTACGGGCATTTGCTTTGGCTCGGCGTGGGGCAGGACCAGCAGGGCAGGGGAGTGGCCAAAGCACTTTTCAAGGCCTTCGCGGAGGTTGCCGCCAAGCATGGGGCCCGCATGCTCATGGTTGATACTCAGGCCGACAACGAAGCCGCCCTGGCGTTTTTCAAGCGGGAAGGCTTCGGCAATCCGGTCGACCACGTGTATATGACCCTTAACCTGGAGAACAGCTAGTGCCTATCGACAGTGGCCGCCTGCGAGAACTTTTTCTGGGGCTGGTGAACATCTACAGTCCTTCCGGCAAAGAAGAGGAAGTGCTGGAGTATGCCGAGGACCACATCAGCCGCATGGGGGTCCCCTTTCTGCGCCAGTATGTCGACGACAGTCGCTACAATCTAGTCGTTGGGCAACCGTTGCAGGATGCTCAGACGCTGTTGGTCGGACACCTGGACACAGTGCCTGCCTATGATCTGGAGAGCTATGAGGCCGTTGTCAAGGGCGATGAGATTGCCGGGCTCGGGACGGCGGATATGAAAGGCGGCTGCGCGGCGTTGCTGGAGGCCTACGCTTCCTATGTGCAGGATAATGGCTGTCTGCCCGCCGCCTCGGTCTGCCTGTTGGTGGGCGAGGAGGAAGCGGGCGACGGCGCCAACGTTCTGGTGCAGGGGTGGCAGGGGGGGGATGTGTTTGTGGCCGAACCGACCTCTCTCAATCAGGGGACCGAACACTATGGCTACGCCGAACTGGAGCTGGTGGCCGTCGGCGAACGCCGCCACGCGGCTATGGCCAACCGTGAACGCAATGCCATCTATGCGATTCTGCGGGCTCTCATGGAAGCCTCCGACTATGTGGAGAAGAACTATTCGAGAACCATCCTCAATATCCGGGACGTGCACAGCTCCCAGGCCGGTTTCGCGGTGGCGGATCACTGCCGGGCCTGCATCGACCTGCACATTCCTCCCAATGTGCCTTTCCACGAAAGCGTCACCCGCATCGCCGAGCACATCCGCCGTTCGTCCGACGAGTCACAGCAGCTGAGTCTGGACATTCTGACCGCCGACCCGGGTTGGATTCTGCCGGCCGATACCGGCCAGCCGGACTTCGCCGAGCTGCGGCTCGAGTACGTACCCGACGAAGCCTGCGTCGAGCTCAAATCGCTGAAGCTCTACGTTTGGTCGTTCCGAAACGAGGGTGCGTTTCACGAGGCGGTGGCAAATCGCATCCTGGACGACCTGGTCGCCACGATCAAGCCCCGGTTTCTGCGCCTTACAGCGGACTTCAACGTGCGCGGCGGTATCTATACGACGATTGTCACAGAGCACAGAATGCCCGGCTGGCAGCCGCCGGAA
>JBFJXC010000429.1:0-3060 GCA_041623325.1 Lentisphaeria bacterium
GACTTGCGCGGCAACCCGACACGGAAACGACCCGCGTAGTCCTTGTGCTCCCGATTGACGGCAGCGGCATCCTTGTTCCAGTCCTTGCCGTAGGGCGGATTGGAGATCATGTAGTCGAACTTGCCCTGCGGATGCCCGTCATCGGAAAGTGTGGAGCCCATCTTGATGTTGTTGGCGTCCCGGTCGTCCCCCTTGATCAGCAGGTCGGACTTGCAGATGGCATAGGTCTCGGGGTTTACCTCCTGGCCGAAGAGCATGATGTCGGCATTCGGGTTGATGTGCTCCGCGATGTACCCTTTGGCGACCGACAGCATTCCGCCGGTCCCGCAGGCCGGGTCGTAGACCGTGCGCATCACCCCTGGCTGGCTGATGAGTTCCCTGTCCCCGTTCAGGACCAGCCGCACCATCAACCGCACCACCTCGCGTGGCGTGAAGTGCTCGCCGGGATTTTCGTTCGATTGCTCGTTGAAGCGGCGGATCAGTTCCTCGAAGACATAGCCCATGTCGTGGTTCGAGAGCTCGTCGGGGTGCAGGGCCGCCTTGGGCGACACCATCTTCTTCACCATCAGAAACAGAAGCCCCTTCTGGTCGAGGATCTCGATATTGTGGCGAAGGCTGAACTGCTCCACAATGTCGCGGACGTTCTCGCTGAACCCATTGATGTAGGCAATCAGGTTCTTGCCGATGTTCTGCGAGTCATCCAGCAGCG
Organism: Lentisphaeria bacterium; assembly: GCA_041623325.1. Classification (GTDB taxonomy): domain Bacteria; phylum Verrucomicrobiota; class Lentisphaeria; order Oligosphaerales; family JBFJXC01; genus JBFJXC01. The sequence continues at coordinate 710 of JBFJXC010000429.1, forward strand.
ATTGGAAATCGTAGCGGGAGGTGTTGTAGAAGCTGAACCCGCTGGCCTTGCGCAACTGACCATCCATCTGGCCCGGTTCCAGCCCCATCTTGGCCAGCTTGTCCTGCCGCTCCAGCACCGCCGGCTTGGTGGGGGTGAGCACACAGTCCAAGCGCCTCAGCACCACAAAGGGCAGAATCACATCGGGGTATTTGCTTCGCTTGAAATCGTCGCGGAGCACCTCGTCGGCGATACTCCACAAAAAGCCGGCTATCTCAGAAATAGTTGGCATATCACCCGTCGTCCTAGTCTTCCGGAATCAGCGTGCAAGTTCCTCTGCCCTGCAGGCGAACAAGGTACCCCCTCAAACGCTGGAGGCCAGCTTCCCCGGGCCGCTGTCGCCTGCCAATCCGACTCTCGCAGCCGCGCCGGGCAAGCGCCTCTTTCTCGTTCTCACGGCTCAGTGGTGGCCTTCGTGCTCGCTGAAGAGGGAGCCGACGTTGAGGTCGCGCTGGAGGTCGTCGACCTCGGCGGTGACGTCCTTGGCCTGGATGGTCTGCATGGCCTGGGCGCGGCGGGCGGGGTCTAGGCCGGCCAACACCTGCTGGCGGGCGCCGGCCATCAGCTCCTCGAGAGGGGGCAGCAGGCGGGCGGGGCGCTTGGCGTATTGTTGCTGGTGGTTGGACCAGAGCATCCGGGCCATGTCGGCGTATCCCTTGGCACGGAGGCGGTCGCCGGTCACGATCCAGACATAGGCCTGGTAGAGGGCGGCGTTGACCATGCTCTCGGCGTCCAGCTTGGTCTGCCCCTGCAGCAGGCGGGGAATCTGGCGGCGCACGAAGTTCTCGAAACTGGTGTCCTGGCCCGGTTCGATGTAGTCCTGCTGGTAGTGGCGGAAGAGGCGCATGGCCGGCTGCTGGTAGGAGTAGCTGTAGAGGATGGCGATGGCGTCCTCCAGGAACTTCTTGTGAAGCTGGTCCATGATGGGGGTGTAGTTGTGGGTCAGGTTGTAGTCGTAGTAGTCGTGGATCTTGCCGGCGATGGCCAGGTTGTTGGTGGTCATGTAGATGCCGCTGGCCGCGTTGTAGATCAGCTTGCCTCGGAAGAAGGAGCGCTCCATGGACTGGCGGATCAGGTAGTTGGACTGGGAGTCGGCCCCCAGAAAGTCCTGGAAGGTCTGGCCATCCTCGACCATCCAGTAGACTGCGTGGGCCTGGGACAGGCGCCAGTCGAAGGGGCCGAACTCGCGGTCGACATGCAGCATCCGGGCCAGGTCCAGCTTCATTTCGCTGCGCAGGGCCCTGGCCCGGGCCGAGAGCAGGATTTTCCGCCAGGCCGCCGCCGTGTCCTCGCCCAGCAGGGCTTGCTGCTGAGCCGTCGGCCAGGCGCCATGCCGGAGCACCGTGGCCGGGTCAAGCAGGTCAAGTTCCAGCGCTTTGGCGGTGGCGACCATGCTGGCGATTTGGGGGTCCTTCAGCAGGGCTTCCGGATTTTGCGGGGCTTGGGCCAGGGCCTCCAGTTCCTCTCGGCTGCCCTCGGGCAGGTAGCGCATCATGATCTCGGCCCATTTCCAGGCGTACAGGTCGTAGGTGTCGTCGCCATGGCTGCCGATGCGGTCCAGAAAGATGCTGCCCAGTTCGAAGCGGATTTTGGCGTTTCCGGGGTTGTAGAGCAGGCCCTGGTCGCGCAGCAGTTCGATGCTGCGGCGGATCCACTGCCAGCGCACTTCCGGGTCGCCGAACTCATGGGCCACATTGTAGCTGAGGTTCCAGGCCTGGTAGGCCCAGACGGAGGCGAAGCGGGGTTGCAGGCGGGTGATCCAGCGGGTCAGCTGCATGGTCTCGAAGAAATTGCCGGCGTCCTGATGGCGGATCATGCGCCACCAGAGCCCGTCCACGATCAGGCCGCGCAGGGGGCCGAGGGCGAAGGTGGTCAGGGCCAGAGTGGGGGGCAAATCCGCGTCCGGGCCGATGGGCGCCACCTCGGCCGCGCCGTGGCTGTGGCGTTCCAGGAGGCGCATGTTGGCGGCCATGGCGACCAGGCAAAGCCCGGCCAGGACCAGGCCAAGCAGACTGTTTTTGGTGAAAGCTCGTTTGAACATGGGCGGCAAAGAGGGTTTAGGGGTTTGGCGTTCAGAGTTCAGGGTTCGTCATCGCGCTCGTCATCGATTTTCAGGTGTCAACTTTTAACCAGGACTTGACCGTTTCGGGGTTCGGGGTTCGGGGTTTGGCGTTCGGCGTTCAGTGTTCGTCATCGCGCTCGTCATCGCGCTCGTCATCGAATTAGTTGGCTTCATGTGACCGGTGGACTCATGACGCAATGACTCATGATGTATCGAATTTCGCACCCCGCCTCATATATCCTATTTCCAA
>JBFJXC010000430.1:0-3056 GCA_041623325.1 Lentisphaeria bacterium
CACGCCATCGTCTGCATGGGCAACCTGAAACAGATCTACGTCGGGGGTGTGCTGGGCTACAGCGACGACCACGACGGCTGGCTGGTCGGTCCGCGGCAGGCGACCACCATTGGGGTTATCGCCTGCAATGCCAGATGGGCGTATTTGCTGAAGGATTATCTGGGGATCGCCCGGAATAACGACGATTTTGTCAAGGCGCGGCAGACGATCTATGTCTGCCCGTCTGACGTTCAGCTTAGCGCCGCTACCCAAAGCTCAGTTTGGGCGCCCGTCAGCTATGGCATCAACCGGGAGTCGAATTATCTCACCGGCCCGGAACGTCCTAGATACAAAATCTCCCGGGTAAAGCGCCCGGATCTCTGTTCCTACTTCATGGACATGAACGATTTTTGGTACGGCACGTACAACGAAGGCTATTGGAATCTCAAGTGGAATCTGGTTCACAGCTACGGAATGAACACCTTGTTCGTGGACGGGCATGCCGCCTTGATGAAACGCAGCGAAATCCCAAGCAACTCGGCAGATGTCTTCTGGGGCTGGGACTGATCCCCGTAGTCTGAGGGCTTTCCGAAAGCATCGGCACACGAAGGCACGCCATGGAGCCACTCCAACTTAAATCGCTAAGAAAGGGTAGATCTGAATGAACACGACCATTGCCGGCGTATTCACGCCAACTGTCATCTCGGGCAAACGCGCCGCGCTGTCGGCGCTTGGGGCCGCCATGCTAACCTGCGGCTCGGGGTTCGCCGAGCCGGCCAAAACGGTCGATTTGGATTTTGCCAAGGTGCAAACCGGTTGTCTGGCCGACCGGGTGGCGCCGGGCCGGGCGCCGGCGACGGTGGAGACCGTTTCGGTCTACGGTCGGCTGCGCGGCAATAGCGGCCTGTTGGAACCGGGCGAAACGTATGCTACGGCCGCCCTGGGGCGTAGCGGTCGTCTGGACGCCCTGCGCTTCGGCAACGGGGAGGCCCCCCTGAAAGGCCTCGGGCATCGCTTCGAAAACGGCCAACCCTTCGCCGTGGAAACCTGGGTGAGCGTGTACGACACACGCCAGTATTTCAACGGGGCGATCCTTAACGTTCTTCACGGCTATAAGCAAGGCTTTCGCCTGGAGTTCGCCAAACAGAAATGGGCGCCGGATGGCTGGCTGAATCTGGTCTGGGGCACCAAGAAAAGCTCGGACAAGATTGCGTTCAAACCATTCCCGCTGGGTCAGTGGCACCAGGTGGTTATCGGCTACGATGGCAAGACGATCGCGCTTTACGTGGACGGCGAACTGGCCGGTCAGAAAGAAGCCGAGCTGAACTTTTCCGCCAAAGGCGGGGAACTGCTGGTCCACAACAAATGGTATTCCAAAGCAACGCTGGTGGACTTCAAGCTGGATCACCTGAGCATCTACGATGGCCCCCTCTCCGCATCGGAGGTCAAAGCACACTACACGCAAGGGGTGCCGGCGACGGCCGTCACGGAAGAGCGCGAGGCGCAGCTGAGTCAGCTGAAACTGGCGATTCCGCACGAGACCTACGGGTACTTCCAGAGCGGCAAACCGATTCCGGTCGTGATCGATCCGGCCTCCGAGGCCGATGAGCTGCGCGTCAACGACAAAGGCTACGCGCTACCGCTGAAGCAGCCGGTGAGCGTGATGTTCGACCAGCCGGGGATGCAGGAGATCAATCTATCGTTGCTGGCCAAGGGGACGGTTCTGAAGCAGGCGGCCTATCCGGTGGCCATCGTGCCTTACGAGATGTCCTCCTCCAAACTCGGTGCCCGTGAGCTGGGCACCCGCCAGGCGGAGGGCACGGCCCTAGGCATGAAGCTGAACCGGGTGGTGGTGGACTGGGCGGAACTGGAGGCCAATAAACAGGAGTACAACTGGCGGCGTCTGGACGCGGTCATGGACCGCAATGCGGAGTTGGGCACGACGGCCATTCTCTGTCTGACCGGACTTCCGGGCTGGGTGCCGCGGCAAGACGGCTCCCAAAACCTGCCCGCAGACTTGGGACTCTACCGCAAGATCTGGCAGCTGCTGGTGAATCGCTACGACGACATTCGGTTTGTGGAAGTCTGGAATACGGACAGTCCACATCAAAGCCTCAAGGGTGCCTTGCCGGATCAGCTGCAAGACTACGTTGCTCTGCTGAAAACGGCGGCCGAGGTGGTGCGGGAGGAAGCGCCTGGAATCAAGATTCTGGCCGGCCGCATCGATCTCGGCGACGGGCTTAACATTGCCTCCCAATTGCAAAAGCAGGCAGCCGAGTACTACGACATTTTCTCTGCCCAATACTATTCGGTCGATCCGGCAGCACGCTATGCCAAGTCGGCATGGAGCGCCAAGATTCGCAAGGCGACCAGCAAGCCGGTCTGGAATACGGCCTGCGGAATCCGCCAATTGGCCCGCACCACCCTGTTGCCGCCGGCACCCGGCGAACCCAAATTCAAGAAGACTTGGCCGGTCCCGACGGTGGACGAATGGACCGGCGCGAGCTGGCAGATTCAGGATCTGGCCCTGCAGCTGGCCGACGGCATCGAACGGGTCATTCTCGAAACCGGCCCGTCCGAATACGAGGACATGGACAGCCCCAGCACCGGTTTGCCCGGCCCCAAGGGACTGGCGCTGGCCGCGTTCAACGGCCTGATCGGCCAGGATGCGACGCTCGCGCGTCTGTCGCAAACGGTCCCCGGCGTTTTCGCCATTCGCTTTGAAAACCCCGATGGCCCCAAAGGCCTCATTCTTTTCACGTCAGGCAAAACGGCGACCGTCAAGGCAGCTGGCGCGAGTGCCGATGTTCAGCTGGTGGATTTGTATGGCAAACGCCAAACCCTGAGTGCATCGGCCCCTATTTCGATTTCATCGCAGCCGCTGTATCTGCTCAACGTGGCCGGCATCAGTCAATAAGGAACAAGACAAAGATGACTAAGAAACTAATCGCAATGCTGGCGCTGGCGCTCGCGATCTCCGCGGCTGGTGGAGACGAGTACGCCACCTATCGGGAGAGCCTGAAGAACACGCCCGGCATCATTCGGCTCTACACGTTCGAGGAGGGCAAGGGCGACGA
>JBFJXC010000431.1:0-3049 GCA_041623325.1 Lentisphaeria bacterium
CCCCCATCGCCACCGGGCCAATACAGGCGGAGGTCGGTCCCCCATCGCCACCGGGCCAATACAGGCGGAGGTCGGTCCCCCATCGCCACCGGGCTTGCCCCGGTGGGATGATGATCTGACCTTGACAACCCCTAACAACACTCCCATCTTAATAGCCGGTTTATTGACCATCGGCCTCTTGCACGAAAAGGGGCCGCCAAACCCAATTCAAGAAAAGAGGAGAGAACCATGAAGAAGATGCTCCTGACCAGCGTCGCCCTGGCGGCGGCCGCGGCCCTGAACACGGCCCACGCCGGCAACGCCCGAATCGACATCACCTGCAAGGACCGGACCCAGTCGATCAAGCAGGTGGAGACTACTTGCCGGACCTACAACCATGGCTGGGTCAAGCAGAACCCCGACAGCGGCCGCACCGTTGAAATCCCCACCACGGCCGACTGGACCCAGATGAAGGTCACCATCACCCCCGAGGCCGACGGCGTCTGGACCCTGAACCTCAAGGGGAAGTTTCTGCGCGGCAAGGAAACCAAGCAGATAGTTCCTGTGGAAGTGCTCTACGACCAGGTCGAGGTGACCGGGGCCGAACTCAAGAACGGCAGCTTCGAAGCGGTCGATGCCAAGCGCGGCCAGCCGGCCGACTGGTGGGCAAATAAATCCTTCGCCCAGGAAAACCGCTACATTTCCGACGCCGAGGGCGCCAAGGACGGCGAGCGCTACGTCAAGGTCTGGCACAACATGAACATCGGCCAAACGCTGAACGTCACCGCAGGCCAACCCGTGACCATCAGCGCCTACGTGAAAGCGGCTGAGTAGGCGACACAACTCTCATTCAGCCCCGGACCACATGGCCCGGGGCTTTTTTATGCCGGCTAATCGACCCGTCGGACGGGTCCGATGTGAACCATAACTCCAGCACTTTTTTCTTGACATCCCCCCAACCCGGGTTCACATAAGGTTTCTGGGACCCGCCACCAACCCAACATGGAGAAGACCATGAACAAGCTGCTCATGACCCTTGCCGCCCTGACGACCGCCATGATCGGCAGAGCGCGAGCCGACATGGCCCGCATGGACGTGGTCGACTTCGACAAGTCCCAGTCGATCAAACAAGTGCAGGCGAACTGCCGAACCAGTCCGATGGGCTGGATCAAGAAAAACCCCCTTGCCGGGCACATATTCCAATGCGAAGCCGGTCCAACCTGGACGCTGATGCAGGCCACCCTCGTGCCCGAGGCCGACAGCGTCTGGATCCTTAGCTTCAAAGGCCAATGGAAGCGGGACCCGCAGACCAACGATCTTATTCCGATCGAGGTGTACGTGGATCAGGTCGAGGTGAACGGTGCCGAATGCCGCAACGGCAGCTTCGAGACGGTCGACCCCCAGACAGGCCTACCCAGCGGCTGGAAGGGTCACGCCGGTTTTGCCAAAGCCGATCGCTACCTGGACGACCCGGACGGGGCCAAGGACGGCCGCCGCTACGTCAAGGTCTGGCACAACCTAAGCCTTTCCCAGGGTCTGAAAGTGACCAAAGGCCAGCCGGTAACCATCCGCGCCTGGGTCAAGAAAGCCGACTAGCCCCCCTCCCCTTGCAGAGTCCGGACCAATCCATCAGCCCGGACGATTGCTTGTCCGACCGGTCTGAGCGGATTTAGCCAGCTTGTTTACACGGATATACAACATTCCGAAAATATCCCTAACCATCTTCTTGATTCCCCTTTGTTACAGGAGTAAACTAAAAGCCCTATCCACCTGAAAATCCTTTGGAGCAAATGAAGCAGACCGTCACCCAACGGGACATTGCCCGGCTTCTGGGCGTCAGCTACATGACCGTCAACCGGGTTCTGTCGGCCGATGGCCGCCAAGCCCACAAGGTCAGTGCGGAGCTGCGGCAGCGCATTGCGGATGCGGCCCAGCAGCTGGGCTACCGGCGCAACGTGCTGGCCAGCAACCTGGCCATGCGGCGAACCCGCACTATCGGGATGGTCCTGCCCTTCCAGGGGGAGAGCTACTTTCTGGACGTCTCCTATGCCCTGGAACAAACGGCGCGCTCACTGGGCTACCAGGTGGTCTCCACCCACCGGCGAGGCATCGGCACCGGTTCGGCGGAGGAAATCGAGTTTCTGTCCAGCCGCATGGTGGACGGCCTGATTGTGGCTCCAGACTGTCACAACGAATCACCTGACTCCTACCTGGCCCTGTCGGCCGCCTCAATTCCCGTACTGCTGTTCAACAACTTTCTGCCCGGCATGCCCTGCCATTACCTGGGAACCGCCAGCCGCCGGGGCGCCATGACGCTCTGCCAGTACCTTCTCGACCTGGGGCACCGCCGCATCGCCTTCGTGGGGGGGCGTCAGACCGACTACACCAGCAACTGCCGGTTCGAAGGCTACCGCAACGCTCTGGAGATGGCGGGCATCCCCCAGGATCCCGACCTGACCCTGTGCTACGACAGCTTCGCGGTCGAGAACGGCACCTGCGCGGTCGAACGCCTGCTGGAGTTGAAACCCACCGCCGTGATGGCCGCCAACGATGCCCTGGCCATCGGAATCTTCCTGGGCCTGCGCGAGCGAGGCGTGCGGGTTCCGGAGCAGATGTCCCTGGCCGGGTATGCCGGCATGTGGGAGGGCCGCATCCTGACCCCGCCCCTGACCACTGTCGTCCAGCCCGTGGCCGAGTTGGGTCGCCGGGCCGCCGAACTGATGGTCGACTTGATTGAGAACCCCAACCAGACCCCGATTTTCGAGGAACTTCCCGACCAGCTTCTGGTCCGGGAATCCTGCAGTCAACCAGCCGGAAGTTAACCGGGAAAAACACCCGCAACCCAAAGGAGACAACCCCATGAAGACGATCGGACCCGAAAAGCGCTGGCGCGGCGAGATGCCCAAAATCGGCATCCGCCCAACCATCGACGGACGCCTGGGAGGCGTGCGCGAATCCCTCGAAGACCAGACCATGAACATGGCCAAGAGCGCGGCCGCCTTCCTGAGCGCCAACCTGCGCCATCCCAACGGCCAAGCCGTCGAGTGCGTCATTGCCGACACCTGCATCG
>JBFJXC010000432.1:0-2959 GCA_041623325.1 Lentisphaeria bacterium
GATCAAGGATTAGATCAGGGGGAGCAGGATCAGGGGGAGCAGGATCAGGGGGAGCAGGATCAGGGGGAGCAGGATCAGGGGGAGCAGGATCAGGGGGAGCAGGATCAGGGGAAGCAAGGGCCGATCGAAGGGCTGCAGCCCAATGTTGTTGAGGTAAGTTTGTGTCTTTATCGTGCCCCGCCTTCGTGTTCCGAGTGACGGTCGCCACGTTTGAAGCGAATTTCGCGAGATGATTACGGGGCACGACGACGCTAGACGACAAGGCAGTCATCCCGCCTGAGCCCCTTCGGGGCAGAGCATTAAGACACCTTGCGGCGCAGGGTGGTCACGCTGATGCCCAGGGCGGCGGCGGCTCGTTGCTCGTTGCCGCCGAATTCGTTGAGCACGTACATGAGGCTGTCGCGCTCTTTGTCCCTGAGGAAGGTTTTCATGGAGACTCCCCTGACGGCGTCGAGGCGGCTGTTTTTGTAGGCGAAGGCGCGGTTGATGGCGGCCCAGAGCTGCTCGAGTTTGAAGGGCTTTGGCAGATAGTCGAAGGCGCCGTTGTCCATGGCGGTCTTGGCGGTGGCGACTTCCGCATAGGCGGTCATGATGATTACCGGCATGTCGGGGTGCAGGCGGAGAGCCTCGGGCAGAAGGGCGAGCCCGTCCATGCGGTCCATGCGGATGTCGGTGATCATGAGGTCGTAGCGCTCCCGGCCGAGCGCCTCCAGGGCCAGTTTTCCGTCCTCGGCCGTATGCACCTGGTGTCCCTCCCGGCACAACAACACCTGCAAGACGCTTACGACACTTTCCTCGTCGTCAACGATCAATATCTTCGATCCAGCGGACATTGGGATGACCTCCTTTTCTTATAGTTTTGCCGGCCCGCCGGTGATGGGCGCGGTCCTGTGTCCCGCCTTGCTGTCTCATTTCTGAACGCTTCGTCTTGGTTCCGAGACACTTGGACGGGGTTGGCCGCCTCCGGGCCGCCGTGGCCGGGCCGTCCATGTAACCTTTAGCAAGTTTGCTTCCGTTTTTGGCGCGAATCTGGCATTGGGGGGCGTGGGCCGGTGGCGGGCAGCTGGCATAGGGCCTGCTGAAGGCAGGCAGCAGAATGTGTCAGCGAGGTGAATAGTCGGAGACCGGGCATGCGGATATTGGATGAGAAGCAGCTTAGCGTGGTGTGGAGCTGGGGTCAGGCGGAGAGGCTGGAGCTGACACAGCGTTTTCGCGAGAACTTGGGGCGGTTAAGGCAGCTTGTCGGCCAGGATTCAGGAAGAGAGACCGTTCTGTCGGCTTCCGATCTGGAAGGGCTGGCCAACGAACTTCAGGAGGCGGGGCAGCTGATGGAGGAAAGCCGCCAGCGCTGCTTTGCCCTGAGCGAGTCGCTGCATGTGTTGGCCGGCGGAGACGAGACGGAGAGACGGCAGCGTGCCGCCCATTTGCAGGCGATGAAGCAGGCCGTCGGCCGGCCGGTGGAGCTGCGCAATTCCGGGAACCGGGTGTTCGAGGGGCGACCTCTGGTGCTGGAAGCGATTCGGGGCATCGACGGCGTGGTTCGCAGCGGCGAGGAGCGCTGGCAGATTTCGCTGTTCAAACTTCGGGCCCGGGCCTGAGCCTGGAGCCGTGACACACGTATTGGGCGAGCGATAGCGTGACGACATTGGATTCAACGGATATGGATGCCTCCCCGCCGCTGGCCACCCTTGTGCTGGTCGATGCCGATAGTGCCCGGCGCGAATCGGTGGGCGAAAATCTCAAGTCCTCAGGGTGCCGGGTCGTTTCGGCAACCGAGTTTCCTCCCCCCGAAACGGCTTTGACGGGGGTTGTTCCGGCCGCTGTTCTGGCGGCCAGCTTCTCTCCCATGCCCAGGATGCTGGAGGCTTGCCGCCGGTTCAAGATGCGCCGTGCCGACCTGCCCTTGATCGTTTATGCGCCGAAGGCCAACGAGGCGTTGCGTCTGCGGTTCATGGAGGCGGGGGCGGACGAGTACGTGTGCAGCCGGGAGGTCGCGGCGGCCTTGAATTCTATTGTCGGGGTTGCAACGGCCGCCCCCAGTCAGGCTTGCGAGACCGGGGAAAGCATGGGCGCGCAGTGGGTCATGCAGCTGGAGAGGGGCGAACTGGCCAATGTCATTCAGTTTCTGGCCATGAGTTCCCGCTCCGGCAGGGCGCGGTTGAACTTCCCGAACGGCAGCCAGAGCGGGGATATTTTCGTGCAGAGGGGGCGGGTGGTCCACGCTGAGTTCGGCGATGCCGCCGGACTCGAGGCGGTCGCCCGCCTGCTCGGGCAGGCCCAGGCCCAACTGTGCTTCGACCCCGACGCGGTCATGGAGACGGAAACGATCCGTTGCGATGCCGATGCTTTGCTCATTCAGGCCACTGTGCTGGCCGACGAGCTGGCCGCGGGTTCCGGGGGCATGGCCTGAGCCCAGCCGCTGGACAACAAGCCCGAATTATGGTCTTGCGCCATTGCATGTGCCTTGGGAGTTGTTATCTTTCCATTTGAACGCGCTAGACGGGTATTCTGCGCCATCATTTCCTTTCAGCCAATGTCCGCGGGACGTCATGGATTTCATTTCCGGCAACGCATTTTATCGCACCACCCAGATTGTCAGCGTTCTGTTTCTGCCGATGGTCGTGGCGGCTCTTTGCTTCATCAGGGTGGAGGATCGCATTGTGGTCGACGGGGTGGTGGGCAGTGACAATCAGGTCATTCTGCGCTCGCCGCTGGACGATACTTTGCTGGAGGACATCCTGGTCAAGCCCGGCGACGACGTGGCCAAGGGTGACCCGCTGGTCCAGTTCCAGGATTTGAAGAACTGGCGGCAGAACCTGGCCAAGAAGCAGAAGCAGGCGGTGCTACTGCAGGAGAAGGCGGAAATTTTTGCCAAACTGTACGGGGAGGGGGCGCAGTCCGGTCTGGCGGTCAAGGACCGGATCAACGAGCTGCAGGTGCTGGAAATCGAGATCGGGGC
>JBFJXC010000433.1:0-2911 GCA_041623325.1 Lentisphaeria bacterium
AAGACAGCCAAGCCCGGCAGCCGCCGAGTTGACAGCCCGCTCCAGCCATTGGACCGGTGGTTACCGACCCCAAAACGCCAAAGGCCAAATGGCTTGGCGATGCTGTCACGGATCCAGGTATCTCTTCAGTCTTACATCCGCTGTTGCTACCGCACAGTTCGCAGTTTTTAAGTTCCTAAAGGAGGCGACAAGCCAGTTCTTCATCTGCCAATCTTTTCTGTCCGTAGTGGTGTTTACGGCAACCCTTCTCCTATTTCTGGCGATGCTTCAAAATCGTCTGTATTTTGTTCACATCGCACGACAGCTTAATGCCTTGCGTGGATACCTTATGAAGGTGGAAGCAGAAGACTTTAAACAGAATCAGCTATATACAAGCTCAGATTTTCCTGCGCTAAAACCATCCAGTGTTCATACATTCCAACTTCTCGGAGCAGCCCCGATATCTGCCATGTTTGCAGGAATGTCTGCCTACGCTTTTAGCCAGGCCTTCGCCTGTTGCTCACCCATTGGGGCTGCCATTCTTGTCGGTCTGGTTGTTGTCGCCACAGAGATTGTTGGAGGCATGAAATACCTGTCGGAAACGGGAAAGAAATCGGCAGATGATGCCGTTCATGGCATACAGAACGAGGGAAGCCCGAACGAGTAGGTTCACCTGACGGTGTACCCCGCCGCCCGAAGACGGTCGTCGGGCCACACCGCAGGTGACCTTGTTGTTATGGAGAGAGAAAAATGGAACCTGGTTTACAAATCGGAATACTCATAGGTGGTGTCAACATCGGCATGGGTATACTCATGATTATTATCCGCAGACCCCTTGCCAGATTCACGGTGAGAATCAATGAAATATTGCCCAATACACCTTTTACAGAGTTGAATAAGCGCATATTACCAAAACATGTTTTATGGCTTGGCTGTTGGCTGATATTTTTTGGCACTGTCGCCGCTATTGTTCTGCCCCAAATAATCAGGAATCAACCATAATCGGGTAAAGGGGAGTTTCTAGCTCCCCCTCCCCACACCACCGAGCATGCGGGTCCGCACTCGGCGGTTCACTGATCGGCCTTCCGCTTGTCGGGCGGATAGTGCACAGCAATCCAAAGCTCCCGCACAGACAACAATCCTCGAGACGCCAGCCATCGGTCGGTCATGCCGCTTTGCGTGCCCAGTGTTCTGGCCAGACGCCAGTAGGCCTTGCGGCTGAGTCCGCACATGATGGCATGCCTTTTCGGGGCTCCGAGGCGGATCAAGTGGCCGACGCGCGTCCGGCATCGGCGCCACTGGTTGCCGCTCCTTTCAGTCGCTGCTGCCCCGGGGGCAGCCCGTCTCGCTTCGCTCGGCTCCAGTAGCACATGCGGACCCGTCGGCGCAGCCACGAATCCAGTCCCGGCAGAGGCCGGTAGTACTCGGAGATCCCGTAGTAGTTCATCCAGCCGCGCATGTAGCGCCGCATGCACCCGAAACGGTGTTCCATGGAGACGCCCCAGCTTCGCGCGGTGTAGCGTTTGAGACGCCGTTTGAATTCGCGGAAGGAGGCATCGGTCCAGCGGATTTTGCCCCGGATGACCGTGAAGCCGAGAAAGGAGCATTCCGAAACCGGGGCCACATGGCTTTTGGTTTCGTTGACGACCAGTTTCAGCTTTCGCGTCAGGAACCGGGTGACACTGGCCAGCACGCGTTCCCCGGACCGCTGACTTTTCACCAGAATGATGAAGTCGTCGGCGTAACGGGCAAAGCGGTGTCCGCGTCGTTCCAGTTCCTTGTCCAGATCGTCCAGCATCACATTGGTGAGCAAAGGCGACAGAGGGCCACCCTGCGGGACACCCACCAAAGTGGGTTGCACCGCGCCGTTTTCGTCCGCCACCCCGGCCCGCAAGTAGCGACCGATCAGGCGAAGAACTCGTTTGTCATCGACGTGATGCGAAAGGCGGGCCATCAGGAGGTCGTGATTGACGCGGTCGAAACACTTCGACAAATCCGCGTCCACGGCGTACTTGAAGCCTGCTTTCACGTAGACCTGAACCTTGCGTACCGCGTCATGGGCGGATCGACCGGGTCTGAAGCCGTGGCTCGATACCGAGAACGTCGGATCGATGACCGGGGTCAGAACCTGGGCGGTCGCCTGCTGGACGAGACGGTCGAGGACGGTTGGAATGCCGAGTTGCCGGGTCCCGCCGGACGGCTTCGGGATGGTGACTTTCCGGACGGGGGACGGGCGGTACCGGCCTTCCTCGAGAGCCTGGCGGATCTCCGGCCACAGTGGACGGAACCGGGACGGGAACTCCTCGATGGTGACGTCGTCGACACCGGGGGCTCCTTTGTTGTTCCGGACCCGCCGCCATGCAAGACGCATGTTGACAGGGTCGAGAATCCGCTCAAGCAGGTTTGCTGTCGGGATCGGCTGTCCATCAGTTCGCGGTTGGCCGTCTCCGCCTGCCGGCGTCATCGACGGAAACCAGAGCTGACGGGGCTCCCTTCCCGGATCAATGTTCGGCCCTTTGCTGTCGCCGGGTAGTCCCGCCTCCCGACCGCTACTATGGCCTCTGCTGACTTCTGGACGGTCACCGGCCATGTTGCCATGACCGGCGCTTCCCGCGGAACGGGACGCCAAGCCGTCCAGACCTCCCCGAATAAGGGTCGCTGACTTTCCCCGGGCAACCGCGCCATTTACCGTATCGACTGAACTCCGGACGGTACCATGTTGTGCTGGCTTATCCATCGACTCGGCCTTGATATGGTCCCGCTTAGCGGGATTCGTCGGCTCCCGGTTTTGCACTCCGGCTTCCTCCGGACCCATCCTCGCGGATGCGCCCTTGCCTTCGGCTAGTGGTTGGTACATGGTATCCCACGTACGAGTTCCTCCACAGGGGACTTTCACCCCATAAGTTTCAGCGCCCATGTCGGGCGTACACAA
>JBFJXC010000434.1:0-2911 GCA_041623325.1 Lentisphaeria bacterium
GCCTTCCAAATCCCGGGCCAACCCGAGGGGGAAGCTGTTGGGCACCTCCCAGGCCGTGATGCCGAAGTGTTCGCCGATAGCCTGAACCAACTCGGCCGTCTTGGCCTTGGCGCTGCGCGTCAGGCCGAAGCGTTCCGAGGCCTCGGCGGTGGATAGGACGACCTGGTGCGGCTGTGCCTGCCTGCGGACCCGCCCGACTTCGAGGGCGTTGACGATGATCAGGGTCTGAGTCGGGGTTTGCATCCAGAGGAAGGGGTCGGGAACCAACACGCCGGTGGCGTACAGCATGTCGGCGCAGGACTCGCTGGCCGCGTACAGCAGGCGTCCCGTCGGGGGAGAAGAATCAGTCATTGCCGCCACCCGGGAGGTTGTCCTGGATGCGGTTGAACAGGCTGCGGAAGTCGTCCGGGCCATACTTGAGCAGGCGGGACCCGCGGGCGATCTTGCCCAGGCTGACCCCTAGTTCGCTGGCGATCTCCCGTTGAGTCTGCCCTTTGTGCAAACGGGTGAGCAGGTGCCAACGCCGGATGATTTCCTCCAGTTCCTGGGGCGTCAGGATTCCGGCCAGCAGGGTGGTCATTTCCTGGTGGCTGCGGGCCTGCAGCAGGATCGAGCTGAGTTCTTTAAGGATAGCCTCTTGCATCGCGCCGTTTCTGGTGGGTAGGATGGGGTTGCGAAATGAGGCTGAATGTATCCTGTGCTTACAACCTTGGCAAGGTGGCGGTTCCGAAGCTACGTTGTGCCGCTTCGAAACATTTCAGGCATTCAAGCAAGGAAAGCGGAACGATCATGAACGTATTGGTAACAGGCGGGGCGGGATATATCGGCAGTCACACCTGCATCGAGCTTCTCAAGGCCGGGCACCAGGTGATCGTGGTGGACAACTTCAGCAACTCCAAGCCGGAGTCTCTGAAGCGGGTCCAGAAGCTGGCCGGCCGGCAGCTGACCTTCTACGAGGCCGACCTGGCCGACGAGGCGGCCATGGACCGCATCTTCTCCGAGAACGCCATCGACGCGGTCATTCATTTCGCCGCCTTCAAGGCGGTGGGGGAGTCGGTGGCCAAGCCGCTCATGTACTACCGCAACAACATCGCGGGCACGGTCAGTCTCTGCGAGATCATGCAGAAGCACAACGTCAAGAACATGGTCTTCAGTTCCTCGGCGACCGTCTACGGGGATCCCGCCTCGGTGCCGATCAAAGAGGATTTTCCGGTGAGCGCCACCAACCCCTACGGGCGCACCAAGCTGATGATGGAGCAGATCCTGGGGGACGTGGCGGCGGCCGACCCGGACTGGAACATCGTGATTCTGCGCTACTTCAATCCCGTCGGGGCCCACGAAAGCGGCGAAATCGGCGAGGATCCCAACGGCATCCCCAACAATCTCATGCCCTTTGTCAGCCAGGTGGCCATCGGCAAGCGCGAGAAGCTGTCGGTTTTCGGTGGCGACTATCCGACCCCGGACGGCACCGGCGTGCGTGACTACATCCACGTGGTCGACCTGGCCGTTGGTCACATCAAAGCTCTGACCAAGATCACCCAGAAGGCGGGACTGGTCACCTACAATCTGGGAACGGGGCGGGGCTACAGCGTGCTGGAGATGATCGCCGCCTTCGAGAAGGCCAGCGGCAAGAAGGTTCCCTACCAGATTGTGGCTCGCCGCCCCGGCGACGTGGCCGAGTGCTACGCCCAGCCCGACCTGGCCAAGCAGGAACTGGGCTGGGAGGCCACCCGCGGCATCGAGGAGATGTGCGCGGATTCCTGGCGCTGGCAGTCCCAGAATCCCCAGGGGTTCGAGGACTGATTATTTGGCGGGGACCATGGACCTCCGGCTCGTGATCGCGCTCGTGATCGGTGGGTCTGTCTTCCAGTATGCAAATCCTAATCGCGCTCGTGACCGGTGGGTCTGTGGGTCCGGGTTGCATCCTGGCTTCTGGAGGGCGACCCAGCGTGGAGTCGCCGCGCGACAACGGGTTTCGTCTTCGTCCCGTGGGTTCACTGCGTCCCCGGTGAACCATTGAACGTGGCCACCGCCACGCCATGGACGTGCCTACCGCTCAACTCGTTGCAAACTGGCTCGGAGAGCGGTGGGTGAGCAGCCGAACTGGCGTCGGACGCATTTGTTGAAATGGTGGGGATCGGGAATGCCCACCCGAACGGCGATGGCTTTGATGGACATGTCCGTGTGCTCGAGCAGGCGTTTGGCCAGTTGCAGACGACGGGTTCGTATGTAGGTGTTCACCGGCATCCCGAATTTCTGTTGGAAGAGGATGATGAGGTAGTTCTGGGAGACCCCGGCCCGGTTCGCCAGGCCGCCGACGCTAAGGTAGGCGGCCAGATCCCGCTCGATGATCTGCACGGCGGTGGTCAGGGCTGGGTGGTCTTGGTCTCCGCCTTGGTTTCCGAAGCTTCCCGTTGCTAGCAGGCGGAGCAGGAGATCCCAGAGTTTGACCTCGGCGTGGCGGGGTCGGGTCGGATAGATGTCCAGCGCCTCGTCGAAGACGCCCCTCATCTGGTCCCAGTGCTTGCCGGTGTCGAAAAAGACGGGCCGGTGGAGTTGCTCCGCCTGTTCGTCGTCATCCCAGCGCCAGTTGACCACCCGATGCAGGGATTTGCCTCGGAAGCGAAAACAGCGCCGCATGCGGGGCGGGATCACCGCGGCATATCCGGGCCGGATGGCGAAGTCAAGTCCGGCGATGGTCACCTCGGCGGTATAGTCGAAGAGGATCAGCGACCAGCGGTCGTGGATGTAGATCTCCTTGCGCTTCGGATCCCCCATCAGGAGGGTCTGGATACCCAGAAGCCGGGGATGGCGGTCGAGCTTCTCAGTCAACTCGGCGAGGTTCTTGGACTCGTTCGTCATGATGTGAAAATATACCAAAGGTTGTGCTGCCGACCACTTGAGGGGATGA
>JBFJXC010000435.1:0-2907 GCA_041623325.1 Lentisphaeria bacterium
ACGGACGGCACTCCGGATGAATCAAACGCCCCGGCTTTCACCCTGGTCAACGGCGGTGGCGCGTTCGGCTACGACATGGCCGTCGGCGATGCCTACCTGGAGAACCAGCTGGGGGGCGGCACCCAGTATTGGTCCGACGAGGTATATTTGTAAGTTTCATTTCCAGGCTCGTTCAAGCCCTAATGGCATGGCGAAGTCGCGCATTTTTCGAAATAAGGTGGCGCGGCCCCCTTGGGGCAGCGTGTCTTTTCTAGTTGGAATTCGATGATCGAAACTGAACAAGTGAAATCAGACGCGGTCAAGGTCTTCCAGGATCTGCATGACCTGGCCGGATTCGCCGGCGACGAAGCCGAATTCTGGAACCGATTCGCCGAGTGCTGTGCCGCCTTGTGCCGTTCGCCGTTCGCCTTGGTCCTCGGCGTCTCGGATGACGAATGGCGGCCGGTCTGCCTGGTCTCGGGCAAGCCCCTGGAGGAACCTTTGAAAGCCGCCCTGGTCCGGCAAACCCTCTCGCTCCACCAGCGCATGGACGGGCGCCGATTCAAGTTCGAACCGCTGGCGGAAGGGGAATGGGCTGCGGTTTCCCCCTTTCTGATTGGTTTCCGCGTTGCCGGCGCCGATCCGAAGCAGACCTTTCTGGTGGGAGTGGCCACCGACCACGGCAATCTGGACCGCTTCAACGAGGTGGTGGTCCGGACCCAGTTGCTCGGCTCGGTCTACGCGGCTTACCAGAATGCCGCCGCCCTGCGAAAAGCGTCTGCCACGGTGACGGACGGCAGCCTGCTGTATGTTCTGGAGGTGCTCGACGATGTCGTCGCCCAGAAGAAATTTACCCTGGCCTGCATGACCCTGGTGAACGGTCTGGCCAGCCGCTTCGGCTGCACCAAGGTCAGCATGGGTTGGAAAGGCCAGGCCGGCATCAAAACCGTGGCTGTCAGTCATCGCGAGTCCTTTGAAAAAAACAGTGCGGCCGTGGCCGAACTCGAACAGCTCTTCGACGAGGCCGCCGACCAGGAGAAGACCATCGTGCTTCCCCGTCAGGGCGAGGACGACCATCTAATTTCCCACGACCATGGCCGCTTTCAGAGGACCAAGGGCCTGAACCAGGTGATCTCCCTGCCCATGTTTGTCGGAGGCGTCCCGGCAGGCGTGCTTACCATCGAGAATGTCGACTCCAGCCTCTCCGAAAAGGAGGTTCGCCTGATCGCCGTGGCCGTCAACCAGGCCGCCCCCTGGCTGGCCGACCTGCACGAGCGCTGCCTGCTGCCGCCGGTCCGCGCCTGGAATGCTCTGCGATCTCACCTGGCCTGGTGGCTGGGGCCCAACCGCATCCTGACCAAGTTCTTCGTCGTGCTGTTCGCCGCCGCCCTGGCGGCCTCCGTTGTCCTCAAGATGGACTTCAAGCTGGAGGCCAAGGCCACGTTGGAGACCGACAACGTCTCCTATTTGTCCGCTCCCTTCCATGGCTTTGTCGCCGAGGTGATGGTGCACGCCGGCGACCGCGTTGCCAAGGGGGATGTGCTAGTCAAACTGGACACCGAGGAGCTGCAGCTCAAGGAACTGGAGGAGCAGGCCAACGTCTTCCGCTTCACCCGCGAGGCGGAGAAGGCCCGTTCCAACCGCTCGCTGGTGGACATGAAGGTGGCCCTGGCCCGCGTCAAGCAAGCCGAGGCCGAGCTGACCCGGATTCGCTACTACATCAACCAAGCCACGATCAAATCCCCTCTGGACGGGGTGGTGGTCGACGGCGACAAGGCGGAGCTTCAGGGCGCGCCTGTTTCCAAGGGCGACCTGCTGCTGAAGGTGGCCAGTCCCACCCAACTGTTTCTGAAAATCAAACTCAACGAGCGGGATGTGGATTATGTCCGCCTGCACGCGCCCGGCGAGCTGAAACTGCTGAGCCAGCCGGACAGCGTGCATCCGGTGCGCGTCGACAAGATCATCCCCATGGCCGAGGTCGATCCCCAGGAGGGCAATGTCTTTATTCTCAAGGCCCTCCTGGACGAGAAACCCGGCTCCTGGTGGCGACCGGGTATGAGCGGGGTCGTCCATATCCAGGCGGGGAGGCGCCCCGTGATCTGGCTGCTGCTGCACCGCACCCTGGATGCCCTGCGCATGAAGTTGTGGTTCTGACATGGACAAGCGTATCTACAGCGACAGCTGGCACCAGGTTGCCGACCTCCAAGTGGGCGTTCTGCATGACATCAAAATCACTCGGCAGCTCTATCGCGGACGAAAATGGTACGTGCTCCAGGATCCCTATGGCGATCGCTTTTTTCGCATCACCCCGCAGGCCTATCATTTTCTGATGAAGTTGGATTCGGAGCAGCCGGTCGGGGCCGTGTGGCTGAACGGCCTGCAAACCAACGCCGAGGATACCCCCACCCAGGACGAGGTGGTCGCGTTGCTCTCCCACCTGCATGCTTGTAATCTGCTCTATTTCAAGGGCCGGGCCAACTCCAAGGACATGTTCGAGCGCCTGGTGGACAGGCAGCAAAAGGAATTCCAGGGCAAACTGGCCTCGTTTCTCTATTTGCGCATTCCGCTGTGGAACCCGGAACGGTTCATTCACAAGTACCGTTTCTGGATCGCGCGCCTGCTGACGGTCAAGATGCTGGTCGTCTGGCTTGTCGCGGGTCTGCTGGCGGCCAAGGCCGTGGTGGAGAATTTTGATCAAATCAGCGCCCAGACCCAAGGCGTGCTCGCCCCGGCCAATCTGCCCTATCTGTATTTGTGTCTGGTGTTTCTCAAGTTCATTCACGAAGCCGGCCACGTGATGATGACCAAGCGCTTCGGCGGCACGGTCTCCACCACCGGCATCATGCTATTGATTCTGACCCCCATTCCCTACATGGACGCTAGCAGCAGCTGGGCATTCCCCAACAAGTATCAGAGAATGCTGGTGGG
>JBFJXC010000436.1:0-2900 GCA_041623325.1 Lentisphaeria bacterium
CTCATCTGAGCGATTGACAAACGTGGTGTTCACCCTGGCAAATGGATCGCCAGTGGACCATGTGAGTTTGTGTTCACAGGCGTAAGGTTTGGGCGTGTCGGCGTTGGCCAATACCGTGGTGACGGTGACGGTGTCGCCATCCTGCAAGACGGATTGCGACTCAAAGCGAAGCTCGGTCGTCGACGGATTGTTCCGCATGGTGAAGCCTTGGGCGAAACCACTGGGGCCGGGCAGGTGGCGCAACTGCAGTTGCACCAGACTGTCAGCCTGCTGAGCACGCATCTTGTTCCAGGCACCCGGAAGCATCTTCACTTCATGCGTATCCAGAAATTCCCGCTTGGTGCAAACCATCTCCCGCTTGCTGGCAGGAACCAGAATCAGACTGGTGGATTGGTTGTGTTCATCGATGCGATAAATGGCAACAGTTTGCCCCAATTCAAACTCAGCTACGTGATTGGCAGCAGTCAGTACAGCGGTTTCAGCCAGCACAACAGGTCTCCGATGTGGATTAGAATGATGTCTTAAGGGGGCAGTCGATCGCAAATAGTAAGGGATCATCGACTATTTTTCCAGAGTCAAGGTTCTCCAAATCGCGTTCAAGCATGGCGGTTGTCGGCGTTTCCCCGACCCGGCCAACGACAATCTGCAGAGCGGCGTTTGCCGCAGGTTGCCGATCCCTTCGGTCAGTCCCGCCATTCCGCTACGCTCCAGGCGGACTGTCTCGCTTCGTTCGGCGTTGAACTTTCTGCTGATTCAGCAATGGGACCGGTCTGTGCCGATCTGCGGAATTTCTGCGAGGCGGTTTGTCCGGACTTGCAGACAGTTGCTCGGAGCCCCGGCCCACTCAGGGCGGCCATCGTCGCCCGGAGTGGGCCGGGGTGCCAAAATTCTGGTCAAACTCTTGACTTCTCTGCAGCCTGGGTCACGTTTGCAGGCGGCCCGGAAATCAAAATTCCTATCAATAAAGGAACAAGCCATGCCCACCAAGCCTGCTTTCTCAAGGCGGTCCATTATCCGTGCCCTGCTGCCCATGCTGGGGATTATCCCGGTCGTATCGGCTGGAACCTTCGCGGTCCGGGATGGAGGATCTCCCTGGCATGACCGCGTCGGCCAATGGCAGATGGCTGACGTGCCGGCTGCTTTGCAGAGCGATGATCCCATCCCCCAGCAGTCCTGTGGTTCCCGTGGACTGGCCATTCCGGCCGGCACCAAGGCGATCGTCATGGGCTCGTCCGCGGGAGATGCCAACACATTGGTACAGTCCGGAATCGCCCTGCGCGAGACCGATCTGCAGATCACCATTCAGAATCCAGCCGGCACGACGAAACTACCGTATCCGATCTTCGTCCTGCATGATCCTCCCGAGGAAATTGGGGGCAAGGGGATCTGCCGGTCGGGGCTGCTCCTGCTCAGGCTGAACGACGAGGGCATCGAGAGCCGCCCGATAGGGTCCACTGTTTCCCCGCCGAAGCCCTTGCCTGAGGCGGCCGCCAAGCTTGTGGCACCCGAAAAGACCCTGGCAGAGCGCAGCAGGTTTCACCTGTATCTGCTGATCGGCCAATCCAACATGGCTGGGCGCGGCACGATCGAGGCACAGGACATGGCCATCCATCCCCGCGTTCTCAACCTGAACAAGACCGGGCGCTGGGAAGTTGCCCAGGATCCGCTGCACTCGGACAAGCCCATCGCCGGAGTTGGTCTCGGCAAGACATTCGGCACCATCATGGCCGACAAGAGTCCCGATGCCGTAATCGGGCTCATCCCATGTGCGGTTGGCGGAACGTCGATCTCTCAGTGGCAGAAGGATGCCAAACCAGTGCCACCGTGGGGCGAGCTCTACAACAACGCGGTGGCCCGGGCCAGGATCGCCCTGCACGACGGGGTGCTGAAGGGCATTCTTTGGCACCAGGGCGAGGCCGATTCCTCGCCCGACAAGATCGCGGCCTACCGTGAAAAGTTGAGTCGAATGCTGGCCGAACTGCGCCAGGAGCTCGATGCCGCGCATGTCCCCTTCGTCGCTGGCGAGCTTGGGGTGTGGGATCCCGAGAAACACGCCAACCGCCGGGCCTTCAACGAGAACCTCGCCACCGTTTCGGAATGGTTTGATCATGCCGCCGTGGTCAGCGCCAAGGACCTGTCCGACAAGGGAGACCAGACCCACTTCTCCAGCCAAGCCCTGCGCAAGTTTGGCGCTCGTTACGCCGAGGCCATGCTCAAGCTGCAAGAGCACAAGTAGGCGGCGGCCCGCCTCCAGAAGCTCCGGGAGTTCGCCAACAGCATCTTGGCCATTTCAAGTCGGTGCGGGCTAATGCATTTCGGGAACCCGCACCGCATTTCCCGGGTGAAGAGCTGGGCCACATCGGTGGCGCTGATCCCAAACTCGCGCCCCACGGGCGAACAGTTCAGCGCCTCGCCGAGATGTTCCTGGATATAGTCGGTGATGTTTTCCAGCAAGTATTCGGACGCCGAGTGCGGGGCGTTGCTTGACGCCCGCAGCACGAGACGACATTCGGACCAGAGATACTGCAGCAAGGGAGCGGGGTCGGGGTGAGCCAGGCGGGCGACGATATTTTTGGGAGGAAAATGCCGGCGAAGACCATCGCGTTCGGAGCCCATCCCGTCGACCGTCATCTGGCCGGAAGCAGCGAACAAAAGGTGCAATTTCTGGAAGCGCCCTACGCCATTCCCTATGACTGCATGATCTCAACGCACTCGCCGAACCTGCTGGCGGCCGGTGCGCTCGCCGCGGCGGAGCCGGTGGCTTATGCGACCATGAGAGTGCAGGCGCAGTGCATGGCCATGGGACAGGCCGCCGGGACCGCGGCGGCACTCTGCGCGGAGCAACAGTGTGACGTCAACAACCTGTCATCCGCGAGGCTTCGCGAGATGCTCCGACAGCA
>JBFJXC010000437.1:0-2898 GCA_041623325.1 Lentisphaeria bacterium
GAGGTGCCGACCGCCGGGGCGGCCGGGCCGAGTGACGAGACAAGCGGTCGCCGGAGCCGACGCCGACGACCGCTTCGGAATATGGCTCCCCGGGCAGGATTCGAACCTGCGACCAAGTGGTTAACAGCCACCTACTCTACCGCTGAGCTACGCCGGAATCATTTTCCTAAGACACCGCAACATTCAATCGAACCCGAACCGGGGAGCAAACCACCGCATTTCGCGTTCGGCATGTAAAATACATCCCACCCCCTCACCTGCAAGCTTGATCATGGGAAAAATGGCTAAAAAAACCTGCTCGCTGGCCAGCTTCCCGCCCGTTGTCGGAAGCGATCCCCATTCCACCCCTTGCACCGCCGAAAGTCCGAATGCTATTGTGTTCTGGAAGGTAACCGGTTAAGCAGCCAAAAGGAGGAAGGTCAAAATGAAAATCCGCATCGGCAAGATTCTCTGCCCCGTCGACTTCTCTGCCAATTCCCAGCATGCCCTCCACTATGCCTTGGCCTTTGCCCAGGCCCACGACGCCCAGTTGTTGCTGCTGCACGTCATCGAGCCTCCCGCCTACTTTTCCCCGTCCTTCCCGGCAACCCCGGAATTGTCCGCCGAAACTCTGGACGTGGCCCGGGAAAGTTGCGAAAAGCGCCTCCGCGACATGGCGGAGGGCCTTCAGGGCATTCCCGGGAAAGTAACGTGGCAGCTAGTGGTAGGCACCCCCTTTTCCGAGATCATCAGTATCGCCCGGGAGGAACAGTGCGACCTGATCGTCCTAGGGACCCACGGTCGCACCGGTCTAGCCCACATGCTCATGGGCAGTGTTGCCGAAAAGGTTGTGCGCAAGGCCCCCTGCCCCGTCCTCACGGTTAAGCATCCCGAGCAGGAATTCGTCATGCCCTAGCAACGTTCGCGCTTAGCCTGAGACCAGAAGCTGCATCAGGATGAAACAGAAGAGTCCCCGCAGCAAGGGTAGCGCCACCGGAGGCACAAAGGCCGAAACCAGGGCGATCAGCAGCATGGCCCCCACCAGGGCGGATGCCCCCCAGGCAACTCTCCGGGCATTGACGGGAAACCAGGCCAGCGCCAGCACCGACAGTTGACCGGCAAACTGCACACTGGCCTTGACCGCGCCCCCGCGAGGAAGCAAGCGGCCCAGTCCCGGCAGCAACGTCGTCAAATCGGCTACCGAAGCGGCGGAGCAAACCAGGAACAGAACGCAGGCGACCGCCCAGGATCTGGCCTGCCTGCCAGCCTGGGAGGATTTCCAGAAGCAAAGGGCGAACAGTATAAAATAACAATAGGCCGGAAAGAGCACGGCCGGATCTCCACCCCTGTTCTCAAAATGCGGCAGCACCCAGACAACAGCCACACCGTGCAGCAATAGCCCCATGGCGGCCAAGCGGCGAACATAGGGCAGTTCTGAGGCCGAAGGCAAGAGCAGGCGAAGGCCTCCACCCAGACCCGGCCTGGCCTGCCGGCGAACCCAGAGCACAGCCCCCAGCAACAAGCCGATTGCCACCAGCTCCGTGCCTTCCTCCAGGCCCAGGCGCAGGCCCCCCATCCATTCGGGCCATTTTATTGCGTGTTCCAAAAATTCCTGCCCGGCCACCAGACCGAACAAGCCAAAGGCCAGCACGATCCCGAGAAACCACGCAGACGCCCCGAAATCCCGGCGGATCTGGGCCAGGGAATAGAGCAGGATCAGCAGCATCGGCACGGCAAACGGCACCAGCGCACCCCATCCTCCCAGCCGGCTGACGCGCTCGTGTATGGACCCGATCTCGTCACAGGACAGGGCCAGCGCAACCAGCGCCAATCCCAGCCAACCCTTGCGAGACGACCGGGGACAGTCAAACGCCCGCCCATAGGCCAGCAGACTGACCAGAAACAGAGAAATGCCGCTCCACCAGGCCGCCAGATTCATCTCGAACCCCAGCTGGAACATCCCCATCAGCCGGTGCTTCTGCCAAAACGGCGGCAGATAGATATCCAAAACGGAGTTGATCACCAGATAGAGGGAGACCCCCCCATAGATCTGCCAAGCTCTGGCCCCCCGGATCCGATCCATCAGTGTCTTCATGTTGGTCTCCATCACGCGCTTCCTTCCCTGCCCTGAGGCATCAGAGCGGTTGTCCATCCTCTTCCAGCTGCACCAGCAGTTCATGCTTTCCAGCGCTCCCCCCACCCTCGGTTGCCTCTGCAAGAATTCGCTTGGCCTTGGCCAGTTGCCCGGTTCCCAGCAGCAGTCTGGCATGGTTCATGCGAGTGTCCGGCATCAAATACTCAGGATGCGCGTAGATGTACTCGTACAGACGCTCTGCTTGCGCCACCATGCCGAGGGCCGGATAATCCCGCTGGGCCGTCTTGTTCAACCGCCACTTGACATCACCCGGAAACGCCACGGAAAGAAGGGTTGCGGCCAGGCAGACCGTTGCCATCGCCGCCACTGTGGCGCCAAGGCCCTTTCGGCCTGCGGAAAGGGCGGGACTCCATTTGACCAGACAGAGGGGAACCGCCCACACCAAAAGCGCAATTCCCAGGAACAGCTCTCCGATCTCGTCCCCCTTGGCCACCAGCCTATGCAGGAAAAAACACGGTACCAGCAGAAAAACCGGCAACTTGCTCAGTGGCAGCAGCGGCACCCCGTACGCGAGACATTTCCTCCGCAGGTTGGGCGACCACCGCAGGGCGATCAGCGACAACAGGCACCAAGCCAGAATCGCGCTGCCGGTCATTTCATGCAGATGCTTCTTGACCACGTAAACCGCAGCCAAATTGTGCACATTCAGCTCCCCCTGCCGATTGCTCTGGCGGATAATCTCCGGGGTGGAAATCCGCAATATCCGCTGCCCCCAGCTAACCTCCTCTCCGGCGGCGAACAACGCGGCCAGCGCCATGACCGCC
>JBFJXC010000438.1:0-2892 GCA_041623325.1 Lentisphaeria bacterium
GAGAAATACGTGGTCGGCTACGCATTCTGCTATGTGGAAGCGCCGGAGCCGGTCACAGTCAAGCTCAAAATTGGCAGCGACGATGGCTGCATGGTCTTTCTGAACCATCAGCAGGTCTGGCGGAACAAGATCTACCGCAAAGCAATTCCCGACGAGGATGTGGTGACGGTCACCCTACGCAAAGGGCTCAATCCGCTCTTGCTCAAAGTAAGCCAGGACGGCGGCGGCTGGGGTTTCTACCTAAGGATAACCGACCAAGATGACAAGCCGCTGGGCAACCTCAAAATCTGGCTCTAGCGGTTTGCCTGTGGCCGGAGAGCTTTTGGGCCCGGAGGCGCCTGACCACGATGCGGTCCAGGGCATTGGCGAAGCGCTGGGTGTCGCCACCGCCCAGACTTGCGGGGCCGCCCTGCACCAGTCCGGCTCCGCGCAGTTCGGCCATAAAGTCGCGCATGGACAAGCGGCTGCTGACGTTGTTCTCCGTGTATTCCTCGCCGCGCGGGTCCAGGCCTGTGGCCCCCTTCTCCACGATCCGGGCCGCCAAGGGAATGTCCGCGGTAATCACCAGGTCACCCGCCCCGCACACCTCGGCGATATAGTCGTCGGCCACATCCGCCCCGGCCGCGACCTGAATCAGACTGATATGCTCTTCGGCGGGCACCCGCATGTGGCTGTTCGCCACCAACACGAGATCCACCCCGTGCCGGCCCGAGGCCCGAAACAAAATATCCTTGACCGCGCCAGGACAGGCGTCGGCATCCACCCATATCGTCATCATTCTTTCCTTCTTCAAAGATCTTATGCCCAACCCGGCAAACGACCGTCCCACCGTCCCACAGTCCGAACTTCCACCCTCAGCTTACCATCCTCATTCCTCCACCAGGTCGAGGACGTGACCGAAGGGACGGTCAGCCATCATCCCGAAGCTGGGGTGCCGACTCAGGCTAGGACGGACCCGGGAGGCCGCCGGCGAGGAAAGGCCGCAGAAGAATCGAGCCAGCTGGCGCGGGGTGGCCAGAGCCTGATGATTCTCGGCCCGGATGGCACGCACCTTGGCCCGGTCCTGATCGGTAAAATCGCGCACTTGGGGCGGAGGCACGGAAGGGATAGCCTCGCCCAGACAGCGGTCGCAATGGCCGCAGTCCCGGCCCAGGTCCTCGCCAAAGTAGCCGAGCAGCGCGCGGACCGTGCACCCAGGTTGGGCGGCCAGATCCAGAACCGCGCGGATGCGGGCCAGATCGCGGGTTTCCCCTTTCTGAAAGCGGGCCGCCAGCTCGGCGGCCAGGGCGGCGACATCTGCAGGAGGCCTGACAAGGCGATAGCCCAGGCGCAGTTCGGCCACCTGAAGCTCCAATTCGCCGATTTCCTCCAAGTAGTTCAAGGCCGCCACCAGGCGTCCGCGCGACTCGCCGGTCTCGGACGCGACGGCGGCAAGGTCCAGAGAATACCAGATCCGACCTTTTTTGGCGCGGGCGAAGAGACTGTCCAGGAAACGGGCCCGGGCCGGATCGAAGCGGCCGAGGATCTCTGCAAAGGAGCGCCGCGGCTGAAATTTGTAGGTGTTGTAGAATGGTCCCGTGGCGGCGATGACATTGTCCAGCTCCAGGTAGCAGAGCAGGGTCGAGACCACCAGGGGCCGGATGTCATGGCGAACGGACAGATCGTAGGTGGACACATCGAACGACTCGCCCCGACAGAGGAGTTCGACGACCAGGGCGTGGACGGCCTCGGGCGTGGGCGTGTCCCCGTAGGAGAAGTTCTGCAGAGTGACGATGTCATCCTGGCAGGCGAAGAGCTCGACCGTCGAGGCCATCCCGTCGCGCCCGGCCCGGCCGATCTCCTGGGCGTAGTTCTCCAAGGCCTTGGGCAAATTGTAGTGATAGACGTAGCGGATGTCGGCCTTGTCGATGCCCATGCCAAAGGCGATGGTGGCCACCACCACCGCGCTCGTGGCCTGCATGAACCAATCCTGTACGGCCGTCCGGTCCTCGTCCGCCATCCCCGCATGGTAGGCCTTGGCGTCCAGGCCATTGCCGCGCAGCAGCTCGGCCACCTCCTCGGCGGTCCGCTGCAGAGTCACATAGACAATCGTGGCCCCGGGCGGGTTCTCCTGCAAACGCCGCACCAGCAGTGTCCGGCGTTCGTCGGCGGCGCAGGGGGTCATCCGCTGCAGCAGATTGGGGCGATGGAAGCCGGTGTTTACGTAGGCCTCGGGCGCAATGTCGAAGGCGCGGCGGATATCCTCAGCGACCTCGGGCGTGGCCGTGGCGGTCAGAGCCAGGACGCGCTGAACGCCCAAGGCCTGGCAGATGCGTGCCAGCTTAAGATAGTCGGGGCGGAAGTTGTGGCCCCATTCGGAAATGCAGTGGGCCTCGTCGATCACCATCATGCTGATCTGGTAGGTGCGCAGGCTCTGCAGAAAACGCTCGTTGCCGAAGCGTTCGGGTGCCACGTAGAGCAGCTTCAGAGTCCCGCTGCGCAACTCGTCCCGAACGCGGCGGGTCTCCTCCCAACCCAGGCTGGAGTCCAGCCGGGCGGCGGGCACGCCCTTGGCGAGCAGGAAGTCGATCTGATCCTTCATCAGGGCGATCAAAGGGGAGACCACCAGCGTCAACCCCGTAAAATGCAACGCCGGCAACTGATAGCACAGACTCTTGCCCCCACCGGTCGGAAACACCGCCAGGGCCGACTGTCCCGACACCAGCCGATCGATCACCTCCCCCTGCCCTGGCCGAAATGCCGAAAAACCGAATACTTCTTTCAGGGTGTCCTGAACCGTTGCCATTGCTGATCGCCCGCCATCCATGCCAATCCCCCCACCTTTTTTCCTAACCGAACTCATAACCTACCTTGCCAGGACACGATTGACAGTCCCCCCCACCGGTTTGCCCC
>JBFJXC010000439.1:0-2881 GCA_041623325.1 Lentisphaeria bacterium
GGACCCGCGCCTGTTTTGTCCTTGCGAATAAAACCGGGTGCCAGGCAGGCACTTTCCGCAAGCAGGGACTGGGCAAGTCGGGATTGTTGCGGCTTGCTTTCGGCTGATGCCGAAGCAGACGTCAGGGCTTGGAGCCATGGGCTTGCCATCAAAAATGCACACGCCAGCCATAGCATAAGGCCTCCGAAGCGCGGGTGCCGGAATGATGGTTTGGGAGGCATGGTGCACATGGTTTCTGTCGGAAGTGAGACCGTTTTGCCTGTTGAGAATAACTGCAAACACGACGTGTGACACCATAAGAGACCGACGCATGGTTTTCAACGTCTGGCTTTCTCTGCCTGCCAAAAGGACAAACGTTTAACGATGCATCCTGCTGGACAACACTTGCCCACCGGAATTTCACCGCTTACCAACCATGGCGAAGCGTGCGAGGCGGAATCACGAGATGAATCGTCGACGTTTGCGTCCGTTGTTCGCGTTGAGTGTTGCTCCGGCCATGTTCTGCCCGATTTTGTTCGGCCATTGAAAACACCCCTGGGTTCGCTAGGTTACCTGCTTTGATTTGGTATTGCGTCGTGCGGAAGGTGAGAAAGGAAAGAGCATAATGCGTCGATTGATCCCCTTGTTTGTGATGTTGGTTTCCCTAGTCGCAGGATGCCGGACGGTGGAGCCACCGGCTCCGGTGGCGCGCCAGATCAAGCCCCATGCTCTGTTCTGCGACAACATGGTCTTGCAGCGTGGGATCGCGATTCCGGTTTGGGGCAAGGCCGAGGTCGGCGGTGTGGTGACCGTGGAGCTGAACGGCAAGAGTGCCAGCGCCAGGGCCGGAGCGGACGGCGTGTGGATGGCCAAGCTGCCGAAAATGAAGGCGGGCGGTCCGTACGAGCTGACGGTACGCGGGCAGAAGACCATCACCTATAATAATGTGATGGTCGGGGATGTGTGGATTTGCTCGGGGCAGTCGAACATGCAATGGCCGGTAATCAAAAGCAACAACGCCGCCGAAGAGATTGCGGCGGCCGACCATCCGAACATCCGCCTGTTCACGGTGCCGAGGGTGGTCTCGGACAAGCCGGAGTACGATGTCCACGGCACATGGCAGGTCTGCAGCCCGAGCACGGTGCCGAACTTTTCCGCCGTTGGCTATTTCTTCGGTCGCGGGCTTCACAAGGAATTGGGGGTGGCCCAGGGCCTGATCAACACCTCCTGGGGCGGAACCCCCGCGGAGGCCTGGACGACCATGGAGACGCTGCGCGCCAACCCCGAGTGCGCCCCGATTCTGGAGCGCCATGCCGAATCCATCAAGAACTACCCTCAGGCCATGGAGCAATACAAGGCCGTGCTGGCCAACTGGAAGAAGGCCAACAAGGAGAAGGTCGACCGCTCCCGCCACAAAGATCCGGGCAACAAGGGCCTCGGACTGGGCTACGCCAAGCCGGATTTCGACGATTCCGGATGGAAGACCATGAACCTGCCCGCGGTCTGGGAAAGCATCATGGACATCGACGGCGCGGTCTGGTTCCGCCGGACGGTCGAGGTGCCGGACGGCTGGACAGGCAAGGACCTGACCCTATCCCTCGGGGTCGTCGACGATTTCGACGTGACCTACTTCAACGGGATTCAGGTTGGCGCCACCGGCATGGAGACCCCGAACTTCTGGTTGCATCCGCGAAAATACACGGTTCCCGGCCAGCTGGTCAAGGCTGGTCGGAACGTGGTGGCCGTGCGAGTTTTCGACCACTACGGGGGCGGGGGCTTCAATGGTTCAGCCAGTCAGATGACCCTGAGCCCGGCCGGTGGCGGCAAACCGCTTTCCATCGCGGGCGAATGGCGCTACCTGGTGTCGATCAAAATGGATCCGAACCAGCTGGTTTCGCTTCGGCCTCCGCGCGCGCCTCTGGGGCCTGGGCACTCGCATACCCCGGCAGGCCTGTACAATGCCATGATCAACCCGCTGGTTCCCTACGGCATCAAAGGCGCGGTCTGGTACCAGGGCGAGGCCAATGCCGGCCGCGCCTACCAGTACCGCAACCTCTTCGCCTCCATGATCTCCGACTGGCGCCAGGTCTGGAAGCAGGGCGACTTCCCCTTCTTCACCGTGCAACTGGCCAATTTCATGGCCGCGAAGGCGCAGCCGGCTGAATCCGCCTGGGCGGAACTGCGCGAAGCGCAGGCGATGACACTGGATACCCTGCCCAATACCGGGCTGGCCGTGATCATCGACATCGGGGAGGCCAGGGACATCCATCCGCGCAACAAGCAGGACGTGGGCAAACGCCTGTCGCTGGCGGCCCGGGCCATTGCCTACGGAGAGAACATCGTCCACTCGGGGCCGCGCTACAAGAAGATGAAAATCCAGGGCGGCAAGGTCCGCCTGTATTTTGATCACGTCGGCGGCGGCCTGATGGCCAAGGACGGAGAACTGAAGCAGTTCGCCATTGCCGGAGCGGACCAGGCGTTCGTGTGGGCCAAGGCCCGCATCGAGGGCAAGACCATCGTGGTGGAAAGCGACCAAGTGGCCGAGCCGGTCGCCGTCCGCTACGCCTGGGCCGACAATCCCGAAGGCTGCAACCTCTACAATGCCGAAGGCCTTCCGGCCAGCCCCTTCCGCACCGACGACTGGAAAGGTGTCACCGCCGGTAAATTCTAAGAGCCTGGAGCGAGAAGAACGAGTAGGCTCTGGCCGAGGAGCCGAGCGTGGCTCTGCCGTGCGGCCAAATCTCCGCCAAAATCATCAGCATGGCTTCTATGCTTCCGAAGCGGTCCGGAGCCTGACCTGCTGGCCTGGCCAGCGGGTTAACGAGCACGCCGCAGCAACTGTCTTGCGCATTCTATGAATGCGCTTCGGTGAGGGGTTTGGCCAGTTCGGTGACAGCGTGGA
>JBFJXC010000440.1:0-2880 GCA_041623325.1 Lentisphaeria bacterium
ACATTGCCGGTCAGGCAGTCCACCACCACCGGCCGCTCCAGGCGTTTTTCGGTCTCGTCAGTCAGAACCTTCACATCCAGACAGACGTTGCCGCCCCAGTCGCGCTCCAGCTCCTCGGGATAGTACCAGCAGTACAGCGGATAGCCCCGGCGCTCGAAGGCGCCGCTGATCAACGCCAGGGCGGGAATGGTGCCCTGCATGCGCTTGTTGTAGTCGGCCATCCAGCCTTCGAAGAACAGGTCCTCGGGCACCCCGCAGTCGCCGTCGAAAACATTGCAGATGTTCTGCATGGCGTAGTACGACGCCTTGGGTGTGTAGGTCTTGCCGTGCAACAGCCCCAACATCACCGGCGGGCGCTTCTGCCCGCTGGCCTGCACATACACCCTTTCCATCAGATCGGTGATGTGGAAATAGGAGATCAGCTCCATATCCGCCATTGCGTCGATCGTGATCCGGCGCAGCACAAACTTGGCCTGGGTTTCCTCGGTGGCCCGGTAGCCGACCAGGTGGGCATCGTGGTGGCCGTAGGTCTGGGAAGGATAGCCGCACTCGCCCTGCATCAGCTTCACATGGGGGGCGTGCCTGGCGAACAAACGACGCAGGTTCGCGATCCCCTTGAAATAGTTGAACTCCGGGATCGATCCGTAGGGGTGGAACGAATAGCAGTCGATGTGCTCTCCCAGCCCGGCATGGATGGCCTCGTGGATGAACTCGGTGGCGATGCCGGCGCTGCAACCGACAATGTAAGCCTCGGCGTCGTGCTTCTTGATGCAGGGGGCGGTGGCGGCCACGAACTCGGCGTACTTGGTTCCCGAGGGGGTGCCGGGATACCAGAAGTTGGGGATATTGGGCTCGTTCCAGATCTCCCAGATCCTCACCCGGCCCTTGTAGTGGCGCGCCAGAGCGCTGGTATAGTTCTGCCATGCCGCCAGGCATTCCTCGCCATAGAGATTCGGTATGCAACCCACAGCCGCCGGGTTGGGCAAATCCTCGGACATGTAGATCGGATTGCCGTAGGTGAGATTGAACCACGGCTCCACCCCGCGCTCGATCAGCTGGTCCACCACCTGGTCAAGTTCGGAAAAGTCGTACCGGCCCTTCTCCTTTTCGCATTTGATCCACATGGTCTGGACGCGGGCGTACTTCACGCCCAGCTTCGCCACATAGTCGTAGCACGGCTCCGGCTTGAACATGTCGCGATCCAGCGTCTCGAAACCCACCGAAAGCTTGGAGCTGCCAATCTCCCGCGACGTCTTTGTCCGCAGTTTCCCCAGCTTCCTCACGTTCAGCTTCGGATCCTCGAATATATCCATGGCCGCCAGTCCCTTTGCTTGCGCGAATTATTGTGATTTCATGCACGAACGGACAGACTATATTCCCCACGAACAAAGCCAGCCAGGGGCCAGCGTGCCAAAGAAACAGGTTTTTCGGGCCACATCCATGCAGAACCATGAAGTCCTCCTCGAACACCGGAAGCGCCGGTTCGCCTTTCCGTTTCCTCTGCGCACGATCGGCTACTGCCAAAACCTGCTGATGCCCCCACACACCTTCACCGACAAGTTCGAAATCACCCTGCGCCTGGCCTCCGCCGAACCGTATTCCGAGGACATCATCGAGGGCACCGTCTACCGCTGCACCTTCCCGAGCGTCATTTTCAAAGTTCCCGGCCTCCGCCACCAATACGAAGTGGCCAAACCCCGCGACTCGTTCTACTTCTCCTACGACGCCTCGCTTTATGAGAAGATGAAGGCCTCAGGCTTTCTGGCCGACTGCCCGATCTGGGAGATCGACCTCACGCCCAGAATCCGAAGTGCGATTCTCGACGCAAAGAGCCTTATGAACAGCTCGGAGGAATTCACCATAGCCGACCGCCTGGACCTGCTGGCCTTCGGCCTGCTGGAGGAGCTGCTGCTGTCCCAGGGAAAAGGCCGAACCCAAGACGACTACATCCAGCCACGCATCCACAAGGTGGCTTCACACCTGGCCCTGAACCTGCACCGGAAACTGGATCTGGACAAGATCATCGCCGACAACGGTTTCTCGCGCCGCTCCTTTTTCCGCCATTGGGACCGGTACTACGACCTGCCCCCGCGCAAATACATACAGGAGTTGAAATTGCAGGAGGCCTGCCGCCTGCTCGTCCAGTCCGATGCCAAGATCATGGAGATCTGCCGGAGGCTCCACTACAACGACACCGCCTACCTGTGCGGCATCTTCCGACAGCGGTTCGGTTGCACCCCCCTCCAGTACCGCAAGCAATTCACGGCCCGTAAACCGCATAGCCCCCGGGACCAACAAGGGTGAGGGAGGAGAGCTGAGGGAGAGTCGTCCGCCTCAAGCGGATAATCCCCCTCGCGATTTGAAGCCACGTCCACTCCGAAACCCCAACTCTCCTGCCTTCATAGTTCTGTGCTAATTATTCTGGCATCCCTTGCTCCCCGCTCCAAGGGTCGATCACGAACGCGATTACGAGCCCGAGAACGATTTCCAATTTCCGCCCACCTTCCAACGCCCACCGTCCCTGAAACCCGAACTACTGAAACCTCCCCAACCGCCCCCCCTAAAGTCCCGAGCAGGACAAAAAGCCGCCGTCCACGGGGATGCAGATGCCGGTCACGAAACCGGCCGCGTCGTTGGCGATGAGCCAGCGCACGGAGCCGACCAGCTCCTGCGCTTCGCCGAAGCGGCCCATGGGGGTGTGGGCGACCACCTGCTTGCCGCGCTCACTGAAGCCGCCGTCCTCGGTCATCAGCAACTTCCGGCTGCGGTCGTTCACGAAGAAACCCGGCGCAACCGCGTTGACCCGGATGTTGGCGGGGCCCAGATAGGCGGCCAGCCATTGGGTGAAGTTCACGATGGCCGCCTTGGCCAAGGCGTAGC
>JBFJXC010000441.1:0-2826 GCA_041623325.1 Lentisphaeria bacterium
ATCTTCGAACGCGCGCTGACGGCTGCGGAAATCGCAACGCTGAGCCAGGCGGGTGCCCCGCGGGAAAGCGTCGCCGCCCAACAGGCCGCCTTCGAAGCCCAGATGGAGCGGCAGGCGAAACTCGACCAAGTCGCCATGACCATCCCCACCGACACCCTGGGCTATTTCCAAGCCGGCCAGCCCATTCCCGCCACCTTCGAGATCCCGGCATCGACCGGATTTGCCGGAACCTACTCGGCCGAAGCCATTCTGTACGACCTTAACAATCATCCGGTGCAAACCCTGCGCGAACCCCTCGGTGCTGGAAGGTCCCTCACGTTGACGGTTGTGCCGCCGCGCCACGATGTCTACACCCTCGATCTGATCCTGCGCGATCCAGCCGGCACGATCCTCAAGCAACTGCCCGAACGCTATACCATCGGCATCACGGTTCCGACCCCGAAAACCTTGGCGAACAACCCCCTCGGCAATCAGGCGGTGCGCGAGAAAGAGCACTACAACATGGGCTTCAAGCGGCAGTACTATTACTACGGCTTCCACAAGAACCCGAAGCAACATGCCCGTTGGATGGCCGAGCTGGCCGAATACGAGCAGAATATTCCCGGCATGCGGCTGTATTGCTGCATTCAGATTCCCTGGCTAAAAAAAGTGGGCCCGGCCGAACGCGAGGACATGGCCGAGTTTTTCACCTTTGTGGCGCGGGCGCTCAAAGATCATATCTGGATGTGGGAGCTTTCCAACGAGCCCAACGGCAAGATCAGCCCGGAAAACTACTTTGAAATCCTCAAGGTCTTCACGCGCGTCATGCGTCAGGAGACACCCGGCGTCCCGCTCAACGCGCCGGGGGCCTCGCCGTCCGGCGTGCCCTTTATTCAGCGACTGTTCGAGCTGGGCATGGCCCCTCTCATCGACGTGCTGACCTTTCACGACTACATCGGCGCGCCTATTAAGGCCCGCCGTTGGCAGAACAATGCGGTCAAATTCAAGGCCATGCTGGAGAAGTTCGATCCGGCCGGTCGCATTGTCTTTGCCAATAGCGAAAGCGGCTACTTCAGCCTGCCCCGAATCAATTACCGGCCCATGCGCTGGGACGAGGCCGTCAAGATGGATGCCTTCGGGGTCGCCAACTACCGCGGCGTCAGATATCTGACTACCTCCATGCCCACCATGACCGAGACCCTGGCAGCGGCCAGACAGGTCCAGGACATCCTTGTCTCCCTGGCCTCCGGCTATCAGTTCTACAACAAATGCCAGAGTTCGGGATTGGTCGGCCGCGATGCGATGCCCTCTTCCACGTTGCCGAACCGGCAGGCTCTGGCCCTGCGCACTCTCGGCGGAGAGGTCGTCAACGACCTGCGCTCTGTTCGCGAAATGCCGCTATCCGAACTCGACAACGTCTGCCTGCTCATCGACAACGGCGGCCAAAAGATCGCCGCCATCTTCTGTCAGCATCCCGCCGTGCTCACCTTCCGGGTCAAGCCGAACACTTCGTACCGGACCCTGGACATGCTCGGCAACGCCGCCGACCTGCAATCCAATGCCGCCGGTCTGCTGACCGTGTCGGCCTCCGAGGAGCCGCTCTACCTGTTCGACTGCCCGGCCGACGTCGCCGAGGTCGCTCCCCTGCAGCTGGCCATGCCCGACCAGCTTCCCGAAAAGGGCGTGATGAGCGGCACCTTGACCGTTTTCAATCCCTTCGACCGGCCGTTGATCGGTACGCTGGCAGCTCGGGAACTTCCCGGCGCGGAAATCGAGCTGGGCCAGAACCGCGTCAAGCTGCCCGCCAATGGCAAGACGACCATCCCGGTCACGCTGACCGCGACCGCGCTGAAGCGCCGCGACTACGCCCTCGGTATCGAATTGAAGAATGGCGACAAACTGTTGGCGGCAGCGGAGGCGGTCTTCCATTCCTCCGGCGTGGTGCATAAGGTGTATCGCAGCAGGAATCCGATCCTACTCGACGGCGACACCGGCGACTGGACCACGATTCCGGAGGTGACCTGCACCGGGGAGGAGAACGTTGTGGCCGGCAAACCGAATCTGGCTGAGCTGTGGCTGCCGCAATGGCGCGGCGACGACGACCTGTCCTTCTCGCTCAAGACCGCCTGGCGCCGCAACGAGGGCATCTATTTCCTGCTCTCGGTGCGCGACCAAACCGGCTTCCCCGCTCCGGCCGACAAGACCGGGCTGGCCTTCCGTTACGACTGTCTGGAGCTGTTTTTCGACAGCCGCGATCCCAAATCGCAGGGCACGCCCATCAGTTTCGGGGCCGACCAGGTGATCGTCATTCCGCAAATGGGATCCCAGGCCGCGCCGTGCACATTGTGGTTCGCCAAAAAGAACCAGCAGTGGATCACGCTCGACTGCGTCGGACGCAAGACCGACGACGGCTACCTGCTGGAAGGCAGGATCGTCCCCAACCAAAACAGCAACATGCGCATCCTGCCCGGCACACAGTTCCACATGGACGTCATGATCGACGACACCGACAAGGCAACCGAACTGCGCTCCTCCATCATGGCCCTCCATGGCGAGGCCGACAACAACACCAACTCCTCCCGCTGGGGGCGCTACGAACTGTCGCTGGATAAGAAATGACGGAATCAGTAGCCGACAGAACCAGTTGTTTTTGTCTTTGGTTTTACTGTTGTGCGTTTTGAGCCCCTGAGCTCGGCTTGACTGTTAAGTGAGACGCCAACGCTGAATAAACAAAATGCTGAATAACGAACGCTGAACTCTGAATGTTGAAGTTCACTTCAGCATTCTGCATTCGAAATTCTTCGTTCATAATTATGGTGTTCAACATTACAGGCTCTCATGCTTAGC
>JBFJXC010000442.1:0-2810 GCA_041623325.1 Lentisphaeria bacterium
CGCGCCCGTCTGGGCGCCGGGTCCGTTGGCTTGATCAACGTGGGGCGCTTTGGGAAAAGCGCATCTCCACGACTCCGGTCGCACCCTAGTCCCTGAAGATGCGGCAATCCCTTGCCGCCGCGCCCGCGGTCAGTCGAGGCTGAGGTCGCCGTGGATCTTATAGGCGGCACCGTCGCGGCTGACTTGCAGGTTCCGGTCGTGAAAGACCTTGGGCAGCTCCTGCCGCAGCAGCCCGGCGACTTCCTCCTGAATCTGATTCTTCAATTCTCCGGAGACGCTGGCCAGGGAGGCCAGCCGGACCTCGAGCACATACCCCTCGCCCAACGGCGACCCGATGCCCAGGGAGTACTTGGCGCTGATCTGGAATAGGCCGTCATGCTGCTTGCTGCCGGTGGTGCCGCGAGCCGGGCGGGCAGGATGCCGCGGGTACAGATCGCCGTGTTTGTCCTCCAGAAAGTCGTCCACGCGGTCGAGGACCTGCTTGAGCCGTCTTTCCCACTCTTCCAGCCGGGTGCGTGTCATGGTGGCCTCTCGCTTGTTTATCGGTGAGCAGAACGTGATCCAGTGCCGGACAATATAGCCTCGGGCATGCGGCTGTGGCCAGTACGCCTCAGCCCCCAAAGCAGACGCCCCCGCCGGCAGCAGGCCGACGGGGGCGCAATGGGTTGTCAAACGGGATTTACTTGTAGGCGGGCAGCATGTCGCCATGGGCCTTGAGCAGTTCGTCGACCATTTTCTTGATCTGGTCCAGGGGCAGTTCGGCCCGGGTGTGCGGATCCAGCATGGCCGCCTGATAGATCTTGTCCTTCTTCAGGGTTGCCGCCGCTTCGATCGCCAGCAGATGCACGTTGATATGGGTGCGGTTGAGGGCGGCCAGCTGTTCGGGAATCTCCCCGACGTAGCAGCCTTGGATGCCGTTGCGGTTGACGATGCAGGGCACCTCCACGCAGGCGTTGGCGGGAAGGTTGCTGATCAGCCCGTTGTTGATCACGTTGCCGCCGATCTCAGTGGGCCTGTCGGTCACCATGGCCTCCATGATGTAGGAGGCGTACTCGTGGCTGCGTTCGTGGGTCAGGCTGGCATTGTTGACCAGCTCCTGGCGGCGCTTCTCCCATTCGGCGATCTGCTTGACGCAGCGGCGCGGGTACTCGTCCAGGGGGATGTTCAAGTCGCCGATCAGATCGGGGTACTGGCTTTTGATGAAGTAGGGATGGTACTCGGCGGTGTGCTCGGAGCTTTCGGTGTTGTAGTAGCCGAAGTGGCGCATGATCTCGAAACGGACCATATCCCCGTGCTTTTCCGCGCCGGGCTTCATGGCCTCGAGGTTTTTCTTGAAGGCGCGGCGTTTGATCTCCGGATAGAGGTCTTTGCCGTCCTTGGAGATTTCCAGCAGCCAGGACATGTGGTTGATGCCGGCCACGTGCCATTTGCAGGGGTAGAGGTCGCCCATGTCCAGGCTCTTGAGCAGGCCTTTGGCGCAGCCTTGGACCGAGTGGCAGAGTCCGACGAAATTGATGCCGGTATGGCGCTGCATGTATCCGGAAAGAATGGACATGGGGTTGGTGTAGTTGAGCATCCAGGCGTTGGGGCAGACCTGCTCCATATCGTCGGCCATGGCCTTCATGACCGGAATGGTGCGCAGGCCGCGCATGATGCCGCCGATGCCCAGGGTGTCCGCGATGGTCTGGCGCAGACCGAACTTCTTGGGAATTTCGAAGTCGATCACCGTGCTGGGCTCGTAGCCGCCCACTTGGATGGCGTTGACCACGAAATCCGCGCCGCGCAGAGCCGTCTTGCGGCTTTTCTCCCCCAGGTGGGCCGTGATCTTGGCCCGGCCTTGGTTGATGCTGGCATTCAGATTGTCCAGCATCAGCTTGGATTCCTGCAGGCGCTTGCCGTCGATGTCGTACAACGCGATGTGGGAGTCCTGAAGCGCTTCGGTGCACATGCTGTCGCCCAACACATTCTTGGCGAACACGGAGCTGCCGGCGCCCATAAAGGTGATCTTGGCCATGGGGTGGGTCCTTTCGGTTTTTCACTGGCTGGAAAGATGCAATTTGTGTCCTGACGATGCTGTCGGAGTGAATAAACTAATGGGGTGTGCGGTTGCGGACAAGGGTGCTATGTTTGACTAAAAAGGCCAATTTGTGACAGGAGATGCGGCGTGAAACCCTTTTGGGTCCATATCCAGACCGTCGGCCTGATCGAAGGCTACCCGCGTGTGGCGCATGTGGCCTCCGAAACGGCGACCAGTCCGGACTATCACTTTGCCGGCAAGGACCGCCTCGGGGCCGAGTATTGTTTTGTGCAGTATACACTGGCGGGGGCGGGGCGCTTCCGCGACCGCCACGGAGAGCATGTCGTCGGGCCCGGGACGGGATTTTTGTGCGAGGCCTGCGATTCTGAAACCGCCTACTACTACCCGACGGGCCCGGAGGGCGAACCCTGGTCCTTCGTCTTTTTTAATTTCGTGGGGGAGGCGGCCCGGGTCATGGTGCGGGGACTGGTGGCCCGCCATGGCCATGTCTTCAGCCTGCCGGCCGACCACGCCTTCATCAAAGAGTTGCTGGCGTTCCAATCGCACGATCAGCTCACCTACTCGCTGTCGGCCTCGGAAGGGGCGCGCATGGTCACGGACCTGCTGACGGCCTTGACCGATTCGGCGGAGCAGAAGGTGAAGAGCGGGCCCGAGCATCGCTTGATCAAACAGGCCAACAAAGTGCTGCAGCAGTCGCTGGACCGGAATCTGAACGCCACGGAGCTGGCCCGGCAGCTGGGCGTGTCCCGGGAGCACCTGAGCCGGGTCTTCC
>JBFJXC010000443.1:0-2793 GCA_041623325.1 Lentisphaeria bacterium
AATCCGGACATCGCGGCAAAGCTGACCCTGGGCAATCACGATACCTACCCCTATGAAAAGAATGCCGGACTCTTCCATCAGGTCTTCAAAGAGTATCCGACTTACAGCTCGTTTGATCTGGCCGGCGCACACATTGTCCTACTCTGTGGGGGGCAGTCGGGTGACCTGGGCGAAATCCAGACCGCCTGGCTGCAAGAGGACATCGACAAGATACCCGCCACACAAACGGTCATCTTCTTTGTCCACCAGCCCCCTTTCGGCCATGTGGTCAGGGAGCGGGGCATTTCAGAGTCGATTCGAAAGGTGTTCGCCTCTCATGAGGGAGCGATGTGGGCGATCTGCGGTCACAAACATCACAACTCAACCAAGGTGTTCCAGCTCCCCAGGACCACGGTGGTTCAAGACATCATGATCTCCTGCAATCCAAAGAAGGTTAAAAAACCTGGTTATTGGGTCTATGGCCTTAAAGACGGGCAGGTTCAGACTCGGATCTACCGGGAGGCCGGGTCGGGGTTTCGCGTCGCGAAGCCTCTGGACCATTCCAAGGCACGTCCCATTCCGATTCCGTTTGGGAATACGCCGAATAAACTCTGGACGCTCTTTATTGGAAATGGAGACCGGGAGTATCTGGTGAAGGCGAAGGCGGGCGATGTCGAATACTGGTGGGCCTACATCAGAGAAATTGTCTATAAGCTTCCTCTCGGGCAGAAGGGAAAGGGAGCCGCCACCTTGGCTATGCTCGCCGACCTGGGAACGGCGGGGGCTGAAAATAGCAACCAGGTGCTGCTTTCGAGCAGTGGCGAGGACTGGCAGCTTCAGGCGCTGCCGGCACAGCGGGACGGGGTCTACCGCTTCTCAATTCCAGAATCCATGCGGACTGCCCAGGACCTCTACGTGAAGATCCTTGGGAAAAATGCAACCTGTTATCTGGGGGGATTCGCCCTTTGTCAGTAAGCCTGGGACTAACGACGCCATGACCGATGGGTTGCATGGAGCGTTACCCCACTATCATCTCCCATGCGGATGGTGTGCTCTGGGGAAACCCCGTAGAAAGCGATGAATGGGCTCACAACACAGGAAAACCATATGTCCATTCCCTTTCCAAAACTGTTCATAACCGACCTCGACGGAACCGCGCTGGGCAACGGCTTTCGTCCCTATGCCCGTTTTCCGGATCCCTTTTCGGCATTTCTGGACCAACTGGCCGCCCGCGGCTGCCGCTATGCCATCAACACCACCTGGGATGTCCACGGCCAATGGGACCTGGTGGAGAACAGCGCCGTCAAAAGCAAACCGCTCTACCTGATGGCGGAAGTGGGGCTGCGACTGGCGCGTCACGGCCGCGAAGGCGCCGAGTTTGTCCAGCCCTACACTGGCGACCAGGAAGACCAGCTGCAGTCCGTGGTCGATAGCCATCTGCAGCCCTTGGCCCAAACGGTCTGCGCTCGCTTCAAAGCCCAGAGCATGCATTATTACGGGCACTGTTTCGAATTCCGCTCCGTTGTTGAGGATGCGGCCGCTCTGTGCGAGTATGTCAACCAGACCTGCCTGAACGCCGACTATCCACTCAATATTAAGCTGAAAACCAACCCCGGAAACGGCCAGTGCGCACTCAGCGTTTTCCCCAAATTCCTGCGCAAGGGAACCAGCGTAAAAGCCGTGATGGACATGGAAGGGCTAACCCCGGACCAGATCGTGGTGGCGGGCGACGAGGTGACCGACCTGAGCATGATGGCACCGGAACTGTCCACCTTGCCCTTGTGTCCCGACAACGCCTGCGCGGAAGTCAAAGATCACGTCCGCAAGATGGACGGCGCCGTCGGCAACGCCCACAGCGGTCTGGGCATCATCGACGCCTTTGCTCAACTGGCACAACATAACGATTGGCACTTCCAACTATAATGGCCAGCAAAATGAAGCAATTCGAACTGGCATTTTACGTGGACGTCGCTCCCGACTCGATGATGCGCAAGGTCGAGATCCTGACTGACAAAGGGCAGAGGACAGAGGAAGGAGGACAGAGGGCGGAGGGCGTGGACATAAATCTCCGCCGGGCTTGCCCCGGTGGGTTAATGATTGAGTTGTCCTCGGAAGGAAACGATTAACTCTCAGCCCTCAAGCAAGCAGAAGGCTACAAAAAACAGACACGTTTAATCAGGATGTGACACGGACCGCTGGCAACTGGCAATTGACCACTGACCACGGACAACAAACACCATGAACGGCATTGCACACACCAACATCATGAAGGGCGCCTTTGCCCTGATCATCATGCATGCGGACCTCGCAAAAGACGGCGCCTGCGACTTTGTGGTGAAAGCGGACGGCGCCGAAATCTATCGCTCCGGCCGCATGACCGCCCAGATCCCCGCCCGGAAAATGGTTCTCGACATCTCGACGGTCGAGGCATTGACCCTGAAGGTCGAAGACGCCAACGACGGTGCCACCTTCTGGCACAAACACGCATTCTGGGGGCAACCCAAACTCTGCAAAGCGAAAAAGGAACGCAATGCATTACAGGCAAGCTAAACCAAGACGGTCAAGCACCCTTTTGCTGGCGGCCACGTGTTGGCTGCTGGCCGTCATTCCCATGGTCCATGGCTGGGGAGGCGGGCACAATCCGCAAACCGAATGCATCCTCGATCTGCTGCCCCGGGAGGTCCAGGCCCGTTTTTCCGCGGAGACCCGAAAAAAAATCATTCACCCCGACAGCCACTACCCCGACAGCTTCAACCCCTTCGAAACGGAAGTCCCGGAAGACATCAGAGCGATCTTGGCCTCGTCCGGGATCAA
>JBFJXC010000444.1:0-2742 GCA_041623325.1 Lentisphaeria bacterium
CGCCTTGCACAACTCGTCCAC
This sequence comes from Lentisphaeria bacterium, assembly GCA_041623325.1. Taxonomy (GTDB): domain Bacteria; phylum Verrucomicrobiota; class Lentisphaeria; order Oligosphaerales; family JBFJXC01; genus JBFJXC01. The sequence goes on from JBFJXC010000444.1 coordinate 22, forward strand.
CATCTCCTCCCGCCGCAGCACCGAATCCAATTGTCCGGCATCCCGCTGAAGAAATCCGGTGACCGCGTCGTGAAGAGCCTCCAGGCAGACGCTGGCGATGCGGCCAACCTCCTGGCGCACGTTTGCCAGGGCCTTGGCGGGATTGGCCACGTCGGCCATTTCCAGAAAAACCGGAGCGGCGCTGAACCGGTCTTGTCCCGGCATCAGCCACTCGACCAGGCGGGCGTAGGGTCTGACAAACGGCAGAAACAGACAGACGTTCACCAACCGGATCAGCAGATGGGCGTTAGCCACCTGCCGGGGAAGCTCCGCGGCCGTCCGGGGGATGATCCACTCGTAAAAATGGAACATCAGAGCGGCGAGGCCGGCGCCGATGAGGTTGAAAAGCAAATGGGCCACGGCGGCACGACGGGCGGACCGCGTGGCGCCCAAACTGGCCAGCAAAGCGGTAATGCAGGTTCCCACCCCGGCACCCAGAATCAAGGGAATGGCCACGGTCAGATTGGGCAGAGCCCCTTGGAAGGCCAAAGCCTGAATCATGATCACGGTCACGGCACTGCTCTGCACAACGGCCGTACCCGCCGCCGCGGCCAGAAAAGCCAGCAGTCGCACGCCAGGCCCGGCATCGACAAAGCCTGTCAGCCAGGCCCGGATCTGGTCGCTGTAGCCGCTGACCGCGAACTTCATCAGAATCAGTCCGAAAAAGAGCATGCCGAAGCCCATGGTGGCCAAGCCCAGCTGGCGCAGGGCGCGGCGCCGGCCCATGACACTGAACAGGAAACCGATTGCCAGCATAGGCACGGCGTAGAAATCCAGCTTCAGAGCGGTAAACATGGGGGTTATGGTGCTGCCCAGATTGGCCCCGAGGATCAGGCTGATCGACTGCGGGAAGGTCAGCAGACCGGCACTGATGAAACCGACGATCATGACCGTGGTGGCGCTGGAACTCTGAAGCAGCCCGGTCACGACCGTGCCCGCCAGCAGGCCCCTCCAGCGGGTCTGGGTCAGACGACCAAACAGCCGGCGCAGCGCCAGCCCGGCGGCCCGGCGCAGGGCGGTGCCCATCATGTCGATCCCGTACAAGAAGAAAGCCAATCCGCCCAGTAGCCAGAACAGCATGCTGACGATGGTGACGGGAGCGTCCATAGGCAGGACCCTAGCGCCCCGGGCGGGGCCTTGTCAACTGAGACCCGATCAAGGGCGCGATGACGAATACCAACGGACAACGGCCCCGAGGGATGGCGGCAGCCCCAGGGTCCCGGACGTGCACCATCATTCTGTGCCGCCTTCGTACCCCGTGGTCGTGTCCCGGATTTCTTCGCCAGACGACAACGGAGCCCGACCACGCCAGAGGATGGGTTAACCCAGCGAAAGCAGTGCGCCCGGCGGGCGCGGCGGCAAGGGATTGCCGCAACTCCAGGGTCAACGACACCCCCCCATCATTCCGTGCCCATCATTCCGTGCCCATCATTCCGTGCCCATCATTCTGTGCCCATCATTCTGTGCCCATCATTCTGTTCCGCCTTCGTGCCCCGTGGTCGTGTCCCGAATTTCTTCGCCAGACGACAACGGAGCCCGACAACGCCAGAGGATGGGTTAACCCAGCGAAAGCAGTGCGCCCGGCGGGCGCGGCACTAGGCCAAGGCGGTTTGAACCTTGGTGGAGAGGGTGGAAGTGGAAATGGGCTTGGTGAGAATCTCGACGCCGGACCCCATATTTTGGGAAACGTGCTGCTCGGGATAGCCGGACATCATGATGATCTTCACGTTCGGATAGAGTTCCCGCACCTGTTCGGCCAGAACATCCCCGCGCATGTCGGGCATCACCAAGTCGGTCAACAGCAGATCGATGGTTTGCGGATGCGCCTTGAGCACGCTCAGAGCCTCCTTGCCGCCGGCGGCCTCCAGAATGCCGTAGCCCAGCTTCTCCAGGACCCGGGCGGTAATCCGGCGCACCATCAGCTCATCCTCCACCAGCAGAATAGTCCCACGACCGGCCACCCGCTCTGACCGGCCAGCTGCCGGATCCTCTGCACCCGATTCGCCAGGATCAAGGGGCAGATAAATCTTGAACGTGGTTCCATGCCCCAATTCGCTGTAGACCGCGACATACCCGCGATGCTGTTTGACGATCCCATAGACGGTTGACAATCCCAGTCCGGTTCCCCCCTTGCCCTTGGTGCTGAAAAACGGGTCGAAAACCTGCGCCTTGGTGTCGGCGCTCATGCCCATGCCCGTATCGCTGACCGCCACCATCACGAAGGGCCCTGGCCGGAAATCCCGCGGATCGCTGAAGTGGCACCGGGCGGACTGGTCCAGGACCACCTGGGAAGTTTCGATGGTCAGTTTTCCACCCCTTGGCATGGCATCCCGCGCGTTGACCACCAGATTCACCAGCACTTGCTCGAGCTGGCCAGGATCAATTTGAACGGTCATCGGCTGCGACGCGGCATGGACGTTCAGGCGGATATCCTCCCGAATCAAGCGGAACAGCATCTTTTGCAGACCAAGAACGACCGCGTTCAGATCCATGCGCTTGGGTTCGAGCTTCTGACGGCGGGAGAAAGTCAGCAACTGGCGGGTCAGGGCCTCGGCCTTTTCGGCCGCCTGGATGAGATCGGTCAGGTCATCCCGGAGAGGCGAATCCTCGGGCAGATCCTCGGCCATGAAATTGGCACACCCCTGAATGACCATGAGCAGGTTGTTGAAATCGTGGGCCACC
>JBFJXC010000445.1:0-2734 GCA_041623325.1 Lentisphaeria bacterium
CAGACCATCCGGCGCCAGCAGGACACGGTTCTGGGCCTGGCAACCGGCAGCACCCCCGTTGCCCTGTACAAGAAGCTGATCCAAGCCAACCAGGCCGGCCAATTCAGCTTCGCCCGGGTCAGAACCTTCAATCTGGACGAATACGTGGGACTGCGGCCGGACCACCCCCAGAGCTACCGGCATTTCATGAACTCCCAACTGTTCGACCATATCGATATCGACAAAGCCAACACCCAGGTGCCTTCCGGAAACTTGGAGAACCCCCTGGAAGCCGGACCGCGGTACGAGGCTCTGATCGCCCAGGCCGGCGGCATCGATCTGCAAATCCTGGGCATCGGCTCCAACGGCCACATCGGCTTCAACGAGCCGACCTCCAGCCTGGCCTCCCGCACCCGGGTCAAGACCCTGACCCAAACCACGGTCCGGGACAACAGCCGCTTTTTCGCGCCGGACGAATTCCAGCCCACCCTGGCCATCACCATGGGTATCGGCACCATCATGGAGGCTCGGCGCGTCCTGTTGCTGGCTACAGGCGAGAACAAGGCCCAGGCAGTGGCCCAGGCGGTCGAAGGCCCGGTGGCGGCGGTCTGCCCGGCCTCCGCCCTGCAGTATCACAACAACACCACCTTCATCCTGGACAAGGCCGCCGCATCCCAGCTCAACATGACCGACTACTACAACTATGTCCTGACCCAGCAGGACAAGTTGACCGGCCAGTTCGGCGACCCGAGGGGATAGACTGATCATCTCGGATCCGGGTCAATAATCGTAATCGCCCCCGGGATCGCCATCGCCTGCCAAGCTTTAGGAATTGGGCGTTTTGGGTGAACACAAACGGAATGCCGATGACCATTCAATCAGCTCAGATCGACGCCCCCCTCGGCCACGACGGCGACCCTGTCCCGGCCGCCTACGCCGGCTTGGCGCCCTTGCCCCTCGCCCAATACTGGTGCGGGGCCATGCCCCGGGAAAAGGGCCACGCCTTTGTGGCCCACTGCCGGCAAGGCCTGCGCTTCTACAGCTGGTTCGAGGAGATGCGACCCTATACGACCGCCACCGAGAACAATCAGAAGCTCTATCTTCTTGGCTCGGTAGCGGAATTCTTTATCCATCCCCAGGGCACGTGCGAGTACTGGGAGATCCACCTCTCCCCCAACGGCCTGATTATGGACATTCGCATTCCCGAACGTGACAGGATGATGGCCGGCCGCTATGCCTGGGAGGAACTGACCGCAGCGGATTCCCATGCCCAGTACCAGGTGCAGGCCGGACCGACCTCCTGGGCAGCGGAGATTCTGATCCCATGGAAAAGCTTCGGGCGGACAGGGATTCCCGCCGGAGAGAACTGGGGCATTGCGGTCTGCCGCTACAACTACCCCGGCAAACTGGAAAATCCCGAGCTTTCCGCCACCGCCCCGTTCACCCAGCTGAGCTTCCATCGCCTCGAAGAATACAATCGCCTGCTTTTCTCGTGACCCCCCGGTGACCAATGGCGGAGGAAAGTGCCCCACGCCATTCGGGTGCAGGCAGACGCCGGAGCGCCGCCGTTTGGCAAGCGCGGCAGCGATTGAGGGCGATAAACCGGCTAGACTGGCTATAGTGAAGCAGCGAAAGGCAGGTGCAGGACGCAGGGCCGGAAATCATGGGTGCAGCGGCGGCAAAACCGGAAGGCAGGGATCGGGCAAGTCTGCTGCTTTGCAGCGTGATGCTGCTCAGTACGGCCGCGATCTTCGCGGTCAGCGCCGATGCGCCGTCGACGTTGCTGCTGTCCGGGTTCGGCCTGGCGATGTCGGCGCTGCGGTCCGAACCCATTCCGCGCTCGACGCGAACCTATGTGTACACGGCGGTCACCGCCATGATCGTGGCCACCTTGGAGAACCAGCTGTTTCCGGTGGACGCGGACCGCTTCTTCCTGCTGTCCGGGGCGTTCTACTGTCCGATGCTGATCTACCTGGCCGTGGGCGTCACCTTCTTCGACCAGCGCCAGATTAGCCAGACCTCGATCAGTTGCTTTTGCCTGCTGGCCGCCATGCTGGCCGGCAACGTGGTCGGCGGCTTCCCAACCAACCGCCGCTTTCCGTTCACGGACGCCGCCGTCAAGCATTTCCATGCCTTTTTTGGCGTCATGACGCTAATCCTGGTGCTGGCCATGGTGCTATTGATCCGCCGCGGCCTGCAAACGCGGGGCACCGCCACTATCCCCAAACGCGAATCCAAGAGCAAGCCCATCGTTCTGATTCTGGCGATTCTGGTAGCCATCACCTCGGTGCTGGGAATGCGCTGGACCGGGCAGTACTTCGAACGGCGCTTCCAGCAGTTCGCGGGGAGGATGTTCCGGCACCTGGGATCGCGCCGCTACTCACAGGTTGTTTTCGGCAAGGAGGTCGACCTGTGGCGCACCATGCCGCACCGCAGAAGCCGCGATAAGAAAATCGTGCTGCGGGCCCGTTCGGAGGCCAAACCCGGCTACTTGCGAGGCCGAGTCTACTATCGCTACCAGGACGGCCGCTGGGACGGCACGTTGCACGAAACCGCCCTGCCCGGCCGGGAGGCCGGAGGCCGACGCGTCTACACGGTCTTCGACCGGCCCCGACCCGATTTGACCGAAGAGGCCGCCCCCCGGCGGATCGACATCTTCCCCGCCCGGAACTTCAGCAGCCAGGTTCTGTTCGCGCCCGGCGGCGCCTACGAATTCGAACTGATTGCCGACGGCTTGCGGAACAGCACCGCCGGC
>JBFJXC010000446.1:0-2725 GCA_041623325.1 Lentisphaeria bacterium
CCGATCGACGAGATCGACACGACCTATTTCAATGGGGTGAAAGTCGGCGGCATGGGCACGATCAAGCCCCTGAACACGGATGCCTGGAGCTTTCCTCGCCACTACAGCGTGCCGGGGCGGTTGGTCAAGGCCGGGCGGGCGGTCATTGCCATGCGAATCGTCGACCAGTCTGGGCAAGGGGGGCCCTGGGGCGGCAAGGCCAGCGACATGTTCCTCGTGCCCGCCAAGGCCAAAAGCGACCTGCAATCCCGCATCTCCCTGGCCGGAAAGTGGCGTTTCCAGGTGGCCCTGGCCCTGCCGAATCGTCCCCGAAACCCCGTGAGCCCCAACACGGCATCGGTCCTGTACAACGGTATGATCAATGGCCTGATCCCCTATGGCATCAAGGGCGCGATCTGGTATCAGGGCGAATCCAACGCCAACAATGCCTACGCCTACCGGGTGCGTTTCCCGGCCATGATCCATGACTGGCGTACTCGCTGGAATCAGGGCGATTTCCCCTTCCTCTGGGTCCAGCTGGCCAACTTCCGGCAAGCACCCGCTCAGCCGGAGAATTCCAGCTGGCCGGTGGTGCGGGAATCGCAAAATCTGACTCTGGCGTTGCCGAATACAGGCACCGCGCTGGCCATCGACATCGGCGAGGCCAAGGATATCCATCCGAAGAACAAGCAGGAGGTGGGCCGACGCCTGGCGCTGGCCGCGCGGTCGGTGGCCTACGGCGAATCGTTGGTCTACGCGGGGCCGACCTACCAGTCCATGGCGGTTGAGGGCGACGCGATCCGGCTGCGCTTCGATCATCTCGGCGGCGGCCTGGAAGCCCGGGACGGCGACCTCAAGCAGTTCGCCATCGCCGGGGCCGACCGCAAGTTTGTCTGGGCCAAGGCCGTCATCGACGGCGACAGCATCGTGGTTCGGGCCGAGGGAATCGCCACTCCGGAGGCCGTCCGCTATGCCTGGGCCGGCAATCCGGAAGGCTGCAATCTCTACAACCGCGAGGGTCTGCCGGCCAATCCCTTCCGGACCGACACCTGGCCGGTCGCCACCCAGCCCGTCGAGGCCAGTGAGCGCAATTGACAATCCCATTTTCAGCCAGCCACCAAGGAGTCCGCACATGAAACTGAAATTCATCCACAGCCTCAGATTGTCCTCTCTGCCCGGTCTCCTTGGAGCCGGTGCGGCCCTGTTCCTAACCTCGTTTTCTGCCGCGGCCGGAATCTCCCCGACCGGTGGTTCCGATCTCGACGAAAGCACCTTCGCCCAATGGGTGGCCGGACAGGAGTCGCCCTTGCCGACAGGTGCCGTCAAGAACGGTCCCGGCTCAGTCGTCTGGGGCATCAGAAGGCGCCCCGACTGGAAAGGGGTGACATTTGGCCAAGGCCGCGAGGCTGGACTGCGGCATCTGCGCATCGGTTTCACGAAGCCAGTCGCCGTCGGCAGCGTGTTGGTCCGGGGCGGGGGCACGCTCAGTGTCTTGAAACCGAGTGCGGCCTATCCGGGCGATCTCGCGCAGGATTCGCAATGGCTGACGGCGGAGCGTTTGCTGGACGGTGAGATTTCCGGCCAAGGCCTTGGCCGGGACGACTACGCTCTTTGGGTGTTGCCGCCGGGCACGCAAACCCGGGCGTTACGCTTCAGCCATTCACCGGAAGCCGGCGATCGTGAAATGGAGGGCTGGGTCGGAGGGGTCTGGATCAACGAACAGCGGCTCGGCAATGTCGCCCCGCAGGCCTTGGTCCAATCCAGCGCGCGGGACGACGTCAGCGCCAAACTCGTCGACCTGTCCAACAACCGCATGTGGAGGGCCTGGGATAACGGCGAGAAGGGCGCGCTCCAAGCGATATCATCCGAAAACCCTGAAATCATCACCCTCACCTGGCCCCGGCCAGTCAAACTCAGCGCCCTTTGCCTGCTCTGGACCGGCTTTGGCGCGGTCGACGTGGACGCCTTTGGCGGCGGGCCGCAGGAGAATGTGCGCGAGGCGCCCGACACAAGTTGGCGACAGGTTGGCAGCGGCCGCGGGCTGGACCCGTACTATCCCATGGGACTGGGCTCCAACTGGCTCCCCTTCCAGGAAACCGTCACCACACGGGCCCTGCGCCTGCGCATCGTTGACGTTACCAAAGCCAATCATCCGCACCTCGTCAACAAAGTCAAGAACGGCCACCGCGTCTGGCTGGGCGAGGTGATGGCCATCGCACCTCTGGAAGACACCGCCGATCTGGCCAGCCTGATTCTACCCCAAAGCAGCGAGGAGCCGCCGCCCATTCCCATCACCTTCACCCTACCCGAAGCCGGCTTGGTGACTCTGGTTATCGAGGACACGAAGAGCAAGCGCGTGCGCAACCTGGTCAGCGAAACCCCCTTCCCCGCCGGTGAAAACACCGCCTGGTGGGATGGCAGCGACGACTTGCTGCGCGATCCGCAGGCCGCCCGTCACGGTGTCTACCACATTCCAACCCGCTTCGTGGCGCCGGGAACCTACACGGTGCGTGGCCTCTGGCGCAAGCCGCTCAAGCTGCACTACGAATTCAGCGTCTACAACGCCGGCAAGCCCGCCTGGCGCACCGCGGACGACACGGGCTGCTGGCTGACCACGCACACGCCGCCCACCAGCATGGCCGTCGTGCCGGGCAGCCGCACCGCAGACGGCAAGCCGCTGGTCTTCATGGGCGCGTTCGTGGCCGAAGGCGGGCACGGTCTGCAATGGTTGCATGAGGACGGCGCC
>JBFJXC010000447.1:0-2724 GCA_041623325.1 Lentisphaeria bacterium
AAAGATCAGGCAGTTGGGCCCGATCTCCACCTCGGGATGAATGACAATCCCGTTGGGATGGGGCATGAGCAACCCCCCGCCGATCCGGCTGCACAACGGAATATCCGCCCCGGTGACGATCGACCAGAACCGGTAGCAGACCACCAGCCAGACCTTCACAACCGACCGGACTGCCGTAGGCAGACCTTCCGCCCTCTGATAGCGCCGAATCGTCCTCAGCAATTGCCGACCAGGATCCCAAAAACGACGCACCTTTTCGCGGCTCATATCCGCCTCTTCAGCCGAAATCATCTGTCGCGCTCCTTATTACCGATTCACCATTCAGCCGCCGACCGCCAGGGTCCGCAAGACAACGGTCATCTTCGGACTGGCCGCCGCCACGGCCGCCAGACAGCCGCCTTCCTCCGGCAGGTCATGCACCTGCCAACTCCCGACCGGCCCCATCGCCGGTTGGCAGGCCAGCAGGGCCGCCGGCTGGCCAGGCAGAACCGAAACACTAAAACCGGCCAGAGAGGCCAGGCCCGTGCCGGTCGCCTTTACGAAGGCCTCCTTGCGTGTCCAGCACCGCAGAAACGCCTCCTCTTGCCCGTCGGCATCCAGGCTGGCCAGCGCCTCCCATTCATCCCGGGCGAAAAAGCGCCGGGCCAGATACAAGACATCGGGTACGGGGCGACGGCATTCCACATCGATCCCCACGGCAAAGCCCCGGGCAAAAGCCAGATAGATGAAATCTCCGGAATGGGAGAGATTGAATTGCAGGCCCGTGCGGGCGCAGGCCCCGGCCAAACAGGGCTTGCCGTGCGGCTCAGTCGCCAACTGAACCCTCTCCGGTGGCAGCGCCAGATACCGCCCCAACAGCTGCCTCAGCACCCCCCGCCGGACCTCGAACCGCAAACGGTCCTTCTCAAAGCGATACTGGGCCGCCCGCTGTTTCTCCCCTTCCCCCAGATTCCTCCTCAAAGCCGCCAGGTTCCGGCCATGCATGGAAACACGGGCCGTCCAGACGTCCACGACGCCGCTGTCCACCAGCAAGCCAGCGCTTTGCCCGGTTATACCCTCAGAGCTGATCCGCTTCATGGTCCTTGCCTGCCCTCGACTAAAGGGGGCGAATGGGAACCGGGCTCGGGCCCGCCGCTCGGCCCGGCCAGATGGGACCGCAGCTGCCCGGCCAGAACCTGGACATAGGGCTGAGTCAGCATGCCCAGATGCGTGCTGGGCACGTCGTAGATGGTCAACTGTCCCTCAATAAATGGACCCCAGCCGAGTTGGGGATCCAGCTCGACGGAAACTTCCGGGGTCCGCTCCATGCTCTTGAACAACAGCACATCCTGGCGAATGGGTTCGGGGGTGTAAGTCGCGTCTGCCGCCTTGTTGTCGGCCCGGGCCGCAAAGTCGCGCAGCTCGGCGGATAACGGCCGCCCGGTCTTTCGGTAGAGTTTCAGATATAGGCTTTTCACCCAGAACCGGAACACCTGCAGACGGCGTTGCAACCGGTGAATGCGCCCCCGAACCTTGCGGACAAGATAACCAGGGCCTTCCGTTCGCAATTTCCTCAAGTGAATGGTCAACCGGTCGGACACGTGTACAATTCGGACGCCCCCCGGGGCCACCGTATCCAGCAGGGCCAGAATGCGAACCTCCTCGCCCATGGCCCGCAGCTGACGGGCCATCTCGTAAGCAACCATTCCGCCAAAGGAAACACCGGCCAGTTGGTAGGGCCCCTCAGGCTGGATCAAGCGCATATCCCGAATGTAGGCGGAGGCCAGGCTGGCCACGCGGTTTTCCACCTGCATATCCCCGCTCATGAAATGCACCGACAGGCCGTAGACAGGCTGATGGCGGCCCAAGCAACTGACCAAAGGCCGGCAAAACGAAAAGGCGTGTCCCAGCACGTGAACAAAAAAGAGGGGGGGCCGAGTATCGCCGGTCTGAAGGGTCACGACCGTGGCCGGGGATTCTTCCTCCGGGACGTCCGTCTCAAGAGTCCGGGCCAGACCGGCCACGGTTGGACTCTTGAACAAGGTCGGCAGCGACACCTTCAGGCCCAGACTGGCCTCGATCTCCGCGCACAGGCGGACGGCCAACAGGGAGTGACCGCCCAAATCGAAAAAGCTCTCGTTGGCGCCGACCTGCGTCAAACCCAGGACGCCCTGCCAGATGGTCGCCAGGCGCCGCTCCATCGGCGTGCTCGGGACTTCGGTAATCTGGCGGGATGCCGACAGCAGAGCCGGCACCGGCAGGGCCCTGCGATCCACCTTGCCATTGGGAGTGAGTGGGAACTCGGTCAGCACTTCATAGGCAGAAGGCACCATATAGTCTGGAAGGCGCTCCTTGAGAAAGGCCACCATCTCGGCTGCCGTTGGGGCCGTCTCGGCCGCCAGCACATAGGCGGCCAGCACCTTCTGGGGACCCAGGTCATCCCGGGGGATCACCAAGGCCTCCCTCACGCAGGAGTGTTGCTCCAGAACGGCGGCAATCTCGCCGGGTTCTATCCGGAAACCCCGAATCTTGACCTGAAAGTCGATGCGCCCTTTGAAAGCCAGATTCCCGTCGGGCAGCCAAGCCACACGATCCCCCGTACGGTAAAGCCGGCCTTCGCCGAAGGGGTTGGCGATAAACTTCTCGGCCGTCAGGTCGGCGCGGTTCAAATACCCCCGGGCCACCCCGGACCCGCCGATCAGCAGCTCCCCCGGCATCTCTTCGGGAACCGGACGCATAAAACGG
>JBFJXC010000448.1:0-2682 GCA_041623325.1 Lentisphaeria bacterium
CTTGAAGGTGCCGACATAGTTGCCCAGCCCCCGGATGATGCTGTCGTACTTGTAGAGGGTAGCCGTTGGCTGCCTTTCGGCTGGGTATATTGCTGACGGCGTCAAGAACAGGTTGCCGTCGAAGTCGTCGGCGTACAGGTGATGCGCCAAGCCAAGCTGTTTGAAATTGGCCGCGCAACTTATCTGCTTGGCCTTCTCCTTTGCCTTGCCCAGAGCTGGCAATAGCATCGAGGCCAGAATCGCGATGATCGCTATGACGACCAGAAGCTCGATCAAAGTGAACAGTTGCTTGTTTTTCACGGTTTCTTTCCTTTTTTTCTAGGAGTTACTGATGACCTACTTTCGCAACATTGTTTGGCACCAAACGGTCTGTCTCCTTTTTAGGGCTGGGTCCTGCATTTGGCAACACTGTCTCGCATTGCAATGATTGGTCTGATCTCAAGCAACGGAGATGTCGGCACGCGCTTGTCCATGAGGGTGCGCAGCATGTGACACCCGTTCCGGATGGCTTCCGGGGCGTTCCAAGTGATGGAAGACAAGGCCGGGAAGAACTGTTCGGATTCCGTCGTGGAGCCCAAACCGACAATGCTCAGATCCTCCGGCACGCTCAAACCGCTTTTCAAGGCGGCATAGACCAGCCCTTTCGCGACCCGGACATCAAAAGCCAAGATGGCCGTCGGCCGGATAGGATTCTTGAACAATTCCATCCCGTAAGCGACCGCCTCGGCCATCGTTTCCCGATCTCCGGCCATGGCGGATTCGTGAATCCATTCTCCGTTGTTGATGTCCAAACCGAAGTCGTTGACCGCCCGCAACACGCCTTCCTTGGGTTTCCGTTGCATGGCGTAGATCTGGGGACCGACAACCATTCCGATTCGGCGATGCCCCAGGGCGGCGAAGTGCTGAACAACCTCGTAGGCGGCCGTGTCATAGGAGGAGTGGATCGAATAGGTGCTGGCCTCCTCAAGTGCCACAAACGGGAAGTGTGGATTCTCCTGCACCCATTCCCTGATCCTGGGGCTGATGTAGCCACCGTGCAGAACCCCTCCGGCAAAGCCGTTGGTCAAGAGACTCGGCAATTGCTCCGCTTTGTCGACGAGATTGTGATATTCGATCTGGCAGCGGAGCCCTTCGTTGTCGCATATCTGAATGAAGCTTGCGATCATGGGCTGAAGATATCCTGACCCGGCAATATTCTCTGGAAGATCGCTGACGATCAGGCCGATGTCGGTGCAGTGTTTCTGCTTCAGCAACTGGGCCGCGAGGTTGGGCTCGTAGTTCATCCGGCGGGAGACGGTCAAAATCTTTTCGCGCATCGCATCACTGACGCGGCCGGTGCGATTCAGGGCGGCAGATACCGTGGTCACGGCTACGCCCGAGGCCTCGGCGATGTCTTTGAGACTGACTTTGGGTTTGGTTCGCATTGAACTGGCTCCTGGTGTTAACGTATGCGGTATCGTTTCGGCAACTATGTTATCCTTCTGACCGAAGGATGTCAAGCCCCGGCGGCAGAATGTGTTTATTGATCGACGCGGGGGACTAGAATGTCGGCCGCCAATGCGGGGAACATGCGGATCCAAGCCCCGGGACAGCTAGCCTGCTGGCTTTTGTTTTCTTTTGGAGGTCCGTTGCAGTCGCAGCTATGGACAGTGGGACGGTTAACATCCCCCTCCCGGGTGGGTTAGAAGAGGCGAAAAGCAGAGAAGATGATCAAAAAAGTCTTCTGTTTTCACAGTCATCCCATAGGATTGCCCGCTGATTTGCAAAGTGGTCGGCCATGGGTCTTTTTTAAGTCACCACAACTAAAAAAAGGAGTGCCCATGAAACCGACCAAGAGTAGCATGCCCGTCCTCAAGCAAGTTGTCGAGCAGATTCCGTCCTATTTGGTAACAAACTTGGCCCGAAAGCATGGGGTGGACCGGAAAAGCCGCACTTTTAGCCCGTGGAGCCATTGCACGGAGACCAGACCTCAGTGTTACTGTTGATTTGAACGCCCTAATTTTGAGTGTTCAGGTTCAGTGTTCAGGCACGATACTGAACTCCTGACCGCCGAAGGCAGAGGCCGGAGCCTGCAAACGCGACAAGGTGCCCCATCAGTCCCTCGGGTTTGATGGCGAGCCCGCCCCCGGGGATCTGCACAAGTCACAACGTGCCCGTCCCCTTTGTCTCTTCCTCCAATGCTATCAACTTTCTATGGCTACATTGAATATGTTTAGCGTTAGACGTTTTCCTTTTGAAGTGTACTTGACCCTGACGAGAAAAGAAACTTCAATAGGAAAACGCAGAACCTCAAACTTCTAATAAAACCATCAGCAATTCATCCCCTTAAATGGGGGCGACAGAAAGTTGATAGCATTGCTCTTCCCCGCCCCCTTGACAGATTGCCTTTCCCAGGTATCGTTAGTCCCTGTTTAATAATTGTTAACCAGAGGCTAATTAATGAGCAGTAAACCGGTACTCTCACTACAGAGGGGCATGACGATTCTGGAGGAGGTGGCAGCGCGTCCCGAAGGGGCAGGGCTGCAGGATCTTGCCGCCGTCATTGGCTGCTCCGCTCCGGCCGCGCTGAACCTTGCCAGGACTCTGGTTGCCATGGGTTACCTCCGCCGGCAGGAGAAGCCGGTGCGTTACGTTGTCGGCGAGAAGGTCGGCGAGCTGAGTCGTCTGCAGAGCAGCCGGTCC
>JBFJXC010000449.1:0-2672 GCA_041623325.1 Lentisphaeria bacterium
ATGCATACCGTCAACTTCTATCTCAACCTGATTCCGCTGCAGGAGCGGGAGGAATGGCTCAGCGCGTGGGCCGAATCCGGCGACCGACCCTTTTGCGCCATCGAGTTCGGCGGTCCCGTAAGCCTGACCATGATGCGCGGACGCGAAGGCGGTATCGGGATTGCCCCGAAAAGCGAACCGCTGGTGACGGAGTACTCGGCGATCTACCTCGGCGAGGACGCCTATCGAAACGATCCCGATAACTACCGTCAAGCCATCAAGACAAATTGGCAAGAGACGGGCAAATACAAGTCCTGGCATGGCAAAGCCGAAATCGCCCAGAATCCGGTCTATCAGGAGGTACTCAGCCTGTTTCTGCGCAACACCTGGCGCAGTTGGCGGACCTGGGGCATGACCGGCGGACTGCTGCCCTGGGAGGACGCCGCCGGTTGGGATGTGCACAAACCCGGCAAGGTTGCGACCTATGCGTACGAACCGTTCCGCAAAGGTCCCTACGTGACCGCCATGGACTACCGTTTCTATCATTGCTACAACAAAAAAGACCGCACCGCGACCGGCGACGTGCTGGTGGACCTGAACGCCCCGACCATGGCCTGGATCGCCGGAGGAGCCGACAATTTCACCACCAAGGACCATCATTTCATCACTGCGGAAACGGTCGAAAAACAGATCGTCCTGATCAACGACCACCGCAATCCGACCTCCTTCAGCCTGACCTGCTCCGCCGAGATCGACGGGCGGACCGTTTTTTCCGTCACCAGAACAGGCGACATCGCCCCCGGCACGAACCGGTTCATTCCCATCCGCTTCAAAGCCCCATCGGTGGCAACGGACACTACCGGACAGATAAACCTGACGGCCACCATCGGCGGCAGGGAGCATCGCGACGAATTCGCCTTCACTGTCTACCCTCAAAGCGAAAAACCGGGCCTCAGCCTGAGTGTTTACGACAGCGACGGCAAGACACTGAAAAAACTCAAGCAGCTCGGTTACGCCGTGCGCTCATGGGAAGGCGGCACCGTTCCCGGCAACCTCCTGGTCGTCGGCGCGGACATGCTTGCGGACTCCGCACTTCCCATGACCGATATTGCGACCTTCGCAAAGAACGGCGGCCGCGTCATTTTCCTGGAAAACCAGCCCGACACCCTGCGCAAACGCTTTGGTTTCCGCGTCGCCCGGCATGTCTCCCGACGCGCGTTTCCACTGGCCTCCATGGCCCGACATCCCGTAGGCGCCGCATTCGATGCCGAGGACCTGCGGGATTGGCGCGGCCAGGGAACCACGGTGCCCGAAACGGCCGGAGACGAATTGGCCAAAACCAGCAATCGTTTCCCGCGCTACGGTTTCCATTGGGGCAACACCGGCGCGGTCTGCTCCGCCATGATCGAAAAACCCCATTGCTCCAGTTGGACACCCGTTTTCGAAGGCGAATTCGGCCTGGCCTACTCCCCCCTGCTCGAAATGAGCTACGGCCGAGGCCTGGTTCTGTTGAACACCTTCGACTTAATCAACCGCACCCAGGACGATCCCGTTTCCCGAAAACTGCTGACCAAACTCATCGCCTACGCCCGCGACGACAAACGTGCGGACTCCGCACTGCCAACCACCTATCTCGGCGGCAAGCAGGACGGCGAGTTTCTGAAGAAGTTGCGTTTGCACTTCAAACCGGTCCGCTCCATACCCGAGTCGCCCTGCCTGCTCGTCGTCGGCAGGGATGCGCAGGTGGACCAAGACAAGTTGAAGGCATTCATTGCCAACGGCGGCAAAGCCCTGATCTTCCCGAGAAAAACGGTTGAATTCCTCGGCTTTTCCATTGCCGACGGGGTCGTTTCGAAAGCCGGTGCCGTCCCCGATTGGAATGTCTGCCGCGGCCTGTCACTGTCCGACTTCTATCTGAAAACCGACGTTGCCTGCAACCTGCTGACCGGCGGCACGGCCGGCGTCGGTTTGAACGGCGTGCTTGGGCACTACCAAACAGGAAAAGGCGAGGCCGTCATTCTCCAGCTCGTCCCCGACATGCTCAATGCCGCCAAATACGACTACTACCGCTACGCCTCTTGGCGCCTGACCCGGGCCGTCAGTCAGCTCTTGACCAATCTGGGTGCGGATTTCGCGGCCGACGACCAGTTCTTCGTGCCCAGGACAATCGACAATACCGTCCGCGAAATCCCGCTGCCCCTGGAATGGAAAGCCGAATTCGAGCTGAAAGTGGACGGCACCAACAGCCAGAACGCCCGCCTGATCGACACCGTCAACCGCGGCCTGCAAGAAGGCTGGCACCAGTCGGATTTCGACGACTCCGCGTGGCGGACCCTCAAAGCCGGCACCTACTGGGAAGCCCAGGGCCCCTATTGGAATGGCATGAACGGCATGGTCTGGTACCGGGCACACGTCTTCATCCCGAAGCACATGCAGGGAAAACCGCTGGTGCTTCACCTCGGGTCCATCGACGACATGGACACGAGCTACGTCAACGGCGTCGAGGTCGGCCGCACCAACAAGCAGAACGATCCTACCTACTGGAGCACCAAACGCCAATACCCGATCCCGGAGAAGCTGATCACATTCGGCGCCGTGAACACCATTGCCGTGCGCGTCTTCGACAACTTCGGCGACGGCGGCATGTACTCCGATCCCGACGCCCTCAAAATCGCCCCCCGGAAAGACAAGGC
>JBFJXC010000450.1:0-2663 GCA_041623325.1 Lentisphaeria bacterium
CGACGGCAAGAAAATCCTGGAGCTAGGCGATGGCGTGCTGGATGCCGCCATCTCCCCGGACTGCTTGAAAGTGGCCGTGTTAAAGGACTCCGGCACCCCGGCGCACGTTCGGCGGCCTGATGCCAGACGGCAAGAAAACCAGGCCCGGCTGGAGATTCTCGACATGGCCAGCGGCAAGCTCCTGGCCACCTTTGCCGAGCCGCTGCTGAACGAGGGCTTGGCCTGGGGCGGCGACTCGAGTACCCTCGTCGGCGTGGCTCCTTCCCGGCAAGCGGTCCAAACGGGAGCCATGCTGGTCCAGTTCAACATCGAGACCGGGACCTGCGACGACCTGGTGCCCGGCCTTCAACCCATCCTGGCCCGGGACAGCGGCGACTTGGTCTTCCAAAGCCGGGACGGACTGTACCTGCTGAAGGCCAACTCCAAGACTCCGAGCTTCCTGCTCCATGACCGCGCTCTTCAAGACTACCGGCTGACAAAGGACGGTTCCAGGCTGGTCGCCACCATTCACAGCCGCAACGACTTCGCCCCTTTCCGCTACCTGGTGGTGATGGATGTGGACAATCCAAACCGCCGCCACCTGCTGGATGACACCCTCCGAGGCACCGGATGCGATCTGGTCGACCCGATACAATAGGTGCATAGGCTTCCAGCCTGTGTTCAGGGACGGCAATAACGCTCCTGGGTCAAGATCAGCCAGATCCGGACGCTTTCCACTCAAAGGCTGAGGCGCTGCATCGGCCGCGCTCTACCTGAGGGCTTGAATGAGATCATCGGCTGCGGTTCTTCCGCGCACCCTCGACCACCTTGCCCAGGTCCCGGCAGTGGAAGATTGCCAGTCGCTACGTTCCTTGCCGCCTCCGGCAGCCTTTGCCTGCAAGCTGGCATTCCCAGGGGAGGGTGGGGCAGCGCCCCCGCAAGTCTTGTAAATCAGGCCCCGACCAGTTGCACGATCACACGGCGGGAGCGGGGACCGTCGAACTCGCAGAAGTAGATTCCCTGCCAGGTTCCCAGCATGAGACGTCCATTCTCCACCGGAATGGTCACGCTGGGGCCCATCATCGAGGTCTTGACGTGGGCGGCGCTGTTTCCTTCCATGTGGCGGAAATCCGGGTTGCGCCAGGGAACCAGGCGGTTCAGTTCCGCCAGCATGTCGTGGACCACATTCGGGTCGGCGTTTTCGTTGATGGTCAGCCCGGCGGTCGTGTGCTGGCTGAAGACCACGCACAACCCGCTGAAACCGGCTGGAATCTTCCCGGCAACCTCCCGGGTGATGTTGATCATCTGATCATGGGACGAGGTCGTGACGGCAATTGTACTGGACATGACAGCTCCTGTTGAATGCGCTTGGGAAACGTGGGGCCGCTGCCCCCGAACCCCGGGTGGGTTCATGTGCTCTTGTCTTGAACGGCACGTCAAGGGCGCGCATGCACAATTTGTGCCCATTCATGCGTGAAAACAATGCCTCAGGCTGGCCGGGGGCCCTATTCCCAAGGCCATCGGTCAGCTTTAGGCGGTAGCGACCGTCTTTTTGCGCCGCTACCTGCGGAAAATACCTGCCCAGGCATTATCTTGGCACGATGGCATTTGAAGGAGAAATCGACAAGTCAACACGGGAGCCAAGCTGATGGGAAAACTGCGAAATTGGGTAGTGATGCTGCTGGCGCTGTCCGGGCCTCTGATGGGCCAGCCTGCGTACCAGGATGCCATTCTGGCGATCGTGAACAACCAGGTGATTACCGCTTTTGACGTGCGCCGGGAGACGGCTCTGGCGGAGCGGGAGCTGGCCGGCACTCTGACGGGCGAGGAGTTGAAGGCCAAGGTCATCGCCCTGCGCGAGCAGGCCATCCGGGCGTTGATCGAGCAGGAATTGATCTTTGCGGAGTTTAACGCCAGGGGGGCCAAGGTCCCGGAGGCCTTGGTGCAGGAGCGTTTGAACGAGATTGTATCCAAGCAGGCCGGGGGCAACCGGGCGCGCTTCGAGGACGCGCTGGCCAGCCAGCAATCTGGTTTGGCCGAATTCGAACAGAAGCTGCGGAAGTCTCTGGCCGTGGAATTGATGCGCGACGAGTTTGTGCGCCGCCGGGTTCGGGTCAGTCCCAGCGACCTGCTGGCCTACTACCAGGCCAATCCGGACAAATTCAATCGGCCGGGGCGCTACCGTCTGGAGGCGATTGTGGTCAACAAGGCCGATGGGGATGCCGAGGCGGTGCAGAAGAAGCTGCAGGAAGTCCAGCGCCGACTGCGGGAGGGTGAAGAATTCGCCGCCGTGGCCCGGGCGCTGTCGGACGACCGCAGCGGCCAGCGGGGAGGGGATCTGGGCTGGTACGACGCGGCCAATCCGCCGCGCCGGGAATTTGCCGCCGCTGTGCAAGGTCTGAAGGCCGGCGCCGTGGCCGAGGCCCTCGATCTCAAGGAAGCCATCTATGTCTTGCGTCTGGCCGAGCAGACCGACCAGACGACCGTGCCCTTCGCCGAGGCCCGATCCGCCATCGAGTCGTTTCTGTATGGCAGCAAGGCCCGGCAGGTGGAGTCGGCCTGGATGGAAGAGCTGCGTCAGAAGTACCAAGTCCGGCTGATGCAATAATGATCTGTTCCCCCCTCATCGACTGCCATTTCCATCTCTATCCGGAGGATGACACCCCTGCCATCCTGGCCCGGGC
>JBFJXC010000451.1:0-2610 GCA_041623325.1 Lentisphaeria bacterium
GCTCCATGGTCAACACCCGGGATGTGGTCAGCCTGCGCACGACCTTCGGCACCCGGATACGCGGATCGTCCGCGAAGTTGGCGGCGAAGCGCTCCATGTTGCCGGCTTCGGTGCTCAGATCCAGCTCCCGCCGGATCACGCGGGAGAACTCGCCCACCACCCGCACCGGTTCCAGAAAAGCCGCTCCCTCCACCAGCTTTTCCAGCAGGGAGGCCAGATCGGCCATGATCTCCAAATCCGTTTCGATGGTCGTCTGGATGCGGGGGCGGCGAATCTTGACGACCACTTCCCGCCCCTCCAGAGTGGCGGCGTGCACCTGCGCAATGGAGGCGGAAGCCAATGGTTGATCGCCGAAGTGCTCGAATAGCGAGAGCACCGGTCGTTTCAATTCCGCTTCGACGATCGTCCGGGCTTCTTCCGAAGCAAACGGCGGCACGGTGTCCTGCAGTTTGGCCAGTTCGGCGATGTAGGTGGCTGGCATGATGTCCGGGCGGGTGCTGAGCATTTGCCCGAGCTTCACAAAGGTTGGCCCCAGCGCCTCCATGGCCCGACGAAGGCGTTGGGGCCGGGTGAGGGCGGGACTCTCCCCGTACTGTCTCCAGGGTGTGCGGTGCCAGGGAGTAAGGTAGCGCGTGAGTCCCAAGGGGGTCACCAGGTCGCTGAAGCCGTGCTTGAGCAGGATCGTGGCCACCTCGCGGTAGCGCTGGAAATGCCGGTAGGTCCGGCTGATGGCCCCGATTCGTTTGTTCAACATGAAACCCTGCCTCAAGGCATGATGAAAAGCTTTACCCACATAATAGGGTGGAGGCGGTTTCCTTTCAACTTCGCCTCCCTCCGGTTTCCGGTGAAACGAAAAGGTTTGGAGAGTATACTCTATATATCCGAGGTAGGCGTTGCCCGATAAACTGGGAAAACAGTCATGGACAAGATTCTTATCACCGACCTGTCCGCGCACTGCATCATTGGCGTCAACCCCAGCGAACGTTTCCAGCCCCAGAATGTTCTGGTCAATCTGACCCTTTTCACCAGTCTGGCGCGGGCTGGCGAAACCGACGAGTTGGCCGACACGGTCGACTACAAGGCCGTCAAGAAAAGTGTGCGGGACTATGTGGAGGCATCCCGATGCCTGCTGCTGGAGTCGTTGGCAACAGAAATCGCCAAAATCGCCCTGGTCAACCCCAAGGTGGAGCGAGTGAAAGTCCGGATCGACAAGCCGGGCGCCCTGCGCTATGCCCGCACCGTTGCGGTGGAAATCGAGCGCGGCCGCGAAGACTTCGCCGATGTGGCCCCTATTCCCGCCCGGGGCACTAGTAGTGATATCGGGCTTGGGCGATCAAGAGGCGGTCATCCTCAACGGCATAGACGAGGCGGTGCTCGTCCGTGATGCGGCGGGACCAGAAACCGGACAGGTCGTGTTTCAAAGGTTCAGGCTTACCCACGCCGAGGAAAGGCTGCCGCTGGATATCATCAATCAAACGCACGATACGTTTGGCAATCTTACGGTCATGAGACACCCAGTACGTGAAGTCTTCCCACCCCCGGTCTGCAAAGACTACCTTCATGCCAGCTCCGGGATCTCTCGCTCGGCCCCTCCCCCGGCCCGCAGCTGGTCCACGGCCTCGCGGAGACGCTGGGCATTCCGAGGACTGCGCAAAAGATACGCCGTCTCCTCCAAGGACTCGTAGTCCTCCAGGGACATCATCACGACGGCCTGGTCTCGGCGGCGGGTGATCACCACGGCATCATGGTCGTCGCAGATCTGCTGCATCGTCTGGGCCAGATTCTCACGAGCGGCTGTGTAGGTCAATGTCTTCATGTGTACAATTTACTGTACGGAAAGGCCCCCGGCAAGTCTTCTACCATGACCATCCCTTTTCGGAGTTTCGCCTTAGCTGGCTTGTATAAGACCTACTTTGACCCTCTATTTTCAGGCAACTCATCAAGGAGATTCCGCATGAAGATTGTTCGCTTTCAGGATCGGGACAACCAGGTTCGCTTCGGCCTCCTCGAGGCCGACCGGACCATCGCCGTGATCGACTCCCCCTTCCAAGGCATTAGGCAAACCGGCCAGTCGGTGGCCCTCGAGGACGTCGAATTGCTTTCCCCCGTCGATCCACCGGATATCCTGGCCATCGGTCTGAACTACAAGCAGCACGCCGTGGAGTCGAACATGGCCTTCCCCGAAAGGCCCGTGCTGTTTATCAAGGCCTCCTCCTCGGCCACGGGGCCCGGCCGCCCCATTTTGCTGCCCAAGGTTGCCCCGGACGAAGTGGACTACGAGGCGGAACTGGCTTTGGTGATCGGCAAAACCGCCCGCCATGTTTCCGAAGAGGATGCCCTGGACTATCTGCTGGGCTGCACCTGCGCCAACGATGTCAGCGCCCGCGACTGCCAGTTGCGCCAGGACGCGCAGTGGGCCCGGGGCAAGAGTTTCGACACCTTCTGCCCCCTCGGACCCTGGATCGAAACCGACTTGGACCCCGACCATCTGCCCATCCGTTCGCGCTTGAACGGGAAGATCATGCAGGAGTCCAACACCGCCGACCAGATCTTCTCCTGCCGGAAGCTGATCAGCTATCTGAGCCACTGCCTGACCCTGCGGCCGGGGAC
>JBFJXC010000452.1:0-2525 GCA_041623325.1 Lentisphaeria bacterium
ACCAACTCTTCTGGAAACCGGACTGGCAAGAGTCAGCTGACGATGAATTGCTTGGCAAGATTCGAGAAGTGACGTCTCGACAAAGCTGGGTCCTGGACGGCAACTACACGCGAACTCTGCCCGACAAGTGGCAGCACGTGGCCTTCGAGCTGGATGGCGAGCGCTCCTGTCGGATTTTCATCAACGGCATCGTGGCCTACGACCAAAAGCCGGCCATGGTTATTGGCAGGGGCTCCAGTCCGTTGCGCATCGGCGGCACGGATGGCTACACGTTCAATGGCCTGATTGGCGAAGTGAAGGTGCTCGACGGCTTGCTTCCCAAGGAGGGGATGGCGGAAATCAAGGAAAGACTTCTCCCGGACTTTAAGAAACAGGTGTCTATCCCCGAGGCCTTGGGCTTTGAACGGGCAGGAGCCTGGAATACGGCCCCGGTCGAACTTGACGACATGATCCCGGTCGACAAGCGGAACTTCCGCAAGGCAAACAAGGGGGAAGGCTGGACCGTGGCGGCGACGACGTTGGCGCAGCTTGCCTCCGGGGCCACACTCAGCACCAAACATGTGACCCAGGGCAAGTGGTCGCTGCACTGGGATAACCATGCGGAGTTTCCCACCATTGCCTGCACAAAGGTCCCCGGCGACTGGAGCGGCAATAGGGCCCTATGTCTGGATGTCTATTCGGAAAAGGCGACCCACGAGATCATTTTCGTCAGCGTGCTTTCAGACTCGCCCGAGACCCAATGGAAAGACTATTTCTACTTTCCGCTGACGATCAACTGGGAGGGGGCGAAGCGGATCAGTCTTCCCTTGGCCGAGTTTCGACCGCTTGGCCAACCGGCTGGGTTCAACCAGGTCGGCGGGGTCTATCTTTTTACCAAGATGTTCGGTTGCCAACCCAATCCCTATACCGACCTGTATCTCGACAACCTGACTCTTGAGGATCGGGTGGATGGGGGCTGGAAACAGATCGTGGCAACTCTTCCCGCGAAGCAGGAAGATGGCCTGGCGCTGGAGCACAGCGAAATGGAATGGCAGCTGGGCCGTTTGAACCACAGCCTGCCGGAAACTGCGGACCACAAACCGGTTTACGCACCCTATGCCTATCAGTATTTCTTTCAGAACGAGCGCGCGATTCACAAGTACTATCCAAAATTCATTTCCGGCTATCCCAGTTTCGCCCCGGATGGCAAGACCTATATCAACGCCGGGCGCCTGGTCCAATGGAAGGACGCCAACGGCACCTGGCAGTATTCCGACATCGAGAAAACCGTCAGAGCGTGGGCAAAGAAAGAGGGCTGGCAAGGGCTGAAGTTCGCCTGGACCCACAACCAAAGCGAAAAGGCGATCCGCTTCGATAACGACGGCGATGCCTATCTGATGGTGCAGGCCGAAGAACTGGACGCCAAGGGAGGGCACATAAGCTGGAAGACCCGCTGCACCTTGCTCCTGCACTCCAGAGACAGGATGGAATCGTGGACCGTGTATAAACTGCCCAAGCGGAGAGCGGAATTCGAGAAGATCGACGGTCACAACGCTGAGTGCCGTGAGCGGCCTCCGCTGATCCTGATGGATGACTACAAATATTTCGACCAAGCCGACCAGGCCGGTTATCTGCTGCTTCCGGAAAAAAACAAAGACGGCTCGCTGACTCTGCCGGAACCACTGAAATTTGCCGAGCACTGCATTGGCGTGGCGCAGCATTCCGGCGGCGGCAACCTGGCCATAACTAAGAACGGACATGTGTACATCGCCTACGGCTGGTATGTCTCGAAGCACGCCCAAAAGGGCGACTGGAGGCAAACATGTCCGCCGATTCCCGAAAACCATCCTGGCAAAAACCAGAGCTACCTCAGAAAGGCCCATTCCCTCACCACGGAATACAGCCAGAACGGGATTCCAACGTTTGTGGTGGACTACAACCTCAAGACCAGAACACTGAGCGAACCGGTCTTTGTAGGCTACGGCGGCGGGGTCTACGACAATCACAACTGGCCGGCGATTACCGTCGACAACAAGGGGTATCTGCATGTGGTCATCAACGGCCACCACAATCCAGTCAGCTACACGCGCAGCCTGAAGCCGCTGGACATCAGCGCCTGGACAGCCCCGACCTACATCATGGTCAACACGGACAAGCCGAACTTGAGCTACGCCAGCCTGAACTGCGACAAGGCGGGCAATCTGTATACGGTTCACCGCAGTACCAAGGATCGCTACAACAACCACCTGGGTCTATATCGCATGAAAGCAGACGGTACCTGGGAGGAAGAGAAAACCCTGGTGACTCCGTTTAAATACATGTACAAGGTCTGGGGTCACAAGGTGATGTACGACCCAGGACGGGATCGCCTCTGCCTGACTTACTACGGGCAGTCCTCCATGAAGCAGCTCAGCCGGGAACAATACGAGTTCGATATTTTCTTCTGGCCTGACCACGAAGAGATGTACTACTCGAATTTCGGCAAAGGGGGGATCAATACTGGCCCCCCCAAGCCGGACGGTGGCTGCACCATGTTGCTGAGCCCA
>JBFJXC010000453.1:0-2410 GCA_041623325.1 Lentisphaeria bacterium
AACGGGTTGCGGAACAAAACTGGCGGCTGAAAAATGCAAACCCGCTGATCGGCACACATGCCGCATTGGCCCGTTGCAGGAAACTCCCGCAGCACGGAATGCTGCCCCATTACTCCAGCTCTCCATCACTCCACTGATCCTATGGGATGCCTGTGGCTTGTTTTGTGCTGTTAATTCGACGTTCCGTAAAACGATTATTAGAACGTTGACAGCATTGGCCATGCCCCCCGTGTTCACGATCCAGAAATCCCCGGTTATCTCCGGCGATAAGGGAGCCGGAATGCCGTCTATACGTCCTTCGGCGCCTTTCCAGTTTTGGCGGATATGGCGGCGACGCGGCCGGCCGCGTCGCCCATTGGTACGGCATTGCCCGTTACCCGGTAGCTGGCGTGAGCCAGGAAATCTCCACTGATGCAGCGTCCTGCCATTAAAAGATTGTTGATATCTTTACTGATCAGGGAGCGGAGTGGGATGTCATAGGGCTTCGTTCTGTATTTTTCGGCCGAGAGGATTCCTTTTTCCTTATCGGGATCCGGTGAATGAACATCGATGCCGAATGTACAGCGGCAGACGGAATCATCGAATTGGCGACCGTTTTTCAGGTCGCCGATGCCAAGCTCATAGAGTCCTTTGATTCTTCTGCCTTCCCGGGTCCCGATCTGTTCCGAAGTTGCTGCCAGCTGGAGATTGCGCCATCGTCCTCCCAGGGAGCGCAAACCTTCGACCAGGGCATGGACTTCTTTTCGGCCCGCAAGCGTCGCCAGGCTGACAGCGGCGGTATTAATCGCCGAAACTTTATACTGGTGATTTGCCATCATGACGAAAAGATCATCGGCAAGGTGAAAAAGAGTCGGCATGGCATAGGATGGTTCAAGTCCCGCTTTGCGCATGTCTGCTTTTATCGCTTCCTTGTCCGACGCCCAGCCATTCGAATGATGCCCGTTGACCAAATCGGACATGTCACTCAGTTTTATTCCGGTTAGCAGCCCGATCATCGACATGGGCTGGGTGTTGCCGTCCTGATTGGCAAAATCGAATTCACAGCCCGCCTGTGCCGCCAGATCCCCATCTCCCGTGGCGTCGACAACGATCTTTCCACGCCAGGCTTCCCGACCGGATTTTGATTCCGTAATGACATGAGAAATATTTTGATCGTTGTCGGTAATGGCTGCCACCACTCGGCAGTGCAATAGAATGTCCACTCCTGATTCCAAGCATTTTTGCTCGAGATATACTTTCATGGTTTCAACGGAACAGGCTGACGTTCCAGTGTGGTTTGGAGCATGAGTGGAGTCGGTTGCCAGCAAATCCTCGCGGATTTCCTTCATGATGCCGTCTTTGTTTTGATGATCGATGATCCATGGCATCAGCCCGGCTGTCCAAATTCCTCCCAGGCAGCCATTCACTTCCAGTAGACAGACGCTTGCGCCCGTTCTGGCGGCCGACAGGGCCGCCGCGACTCCCGCCGGCCCGCCACCGCAGACGATGACATCGTAATGCCCGGCCACAATGGTTTCGCGTTGAGTTTCAACAATGGTTTTCATGGTCAATTTCCAATTCTATCACCAGCTGGTGCCGGAGATGGCGACGATGATCGGGGTCTGCTTGCCTTCGGCGGAGATCAACTCGATCGCTTTGACCGGCACGTTGTTGTTGGCGGCTTCGATTTCGAAGACGCGCAGGTAGCGCCAGGCGGGTTTGCCGGTGCTGGTATTGGTCACCCGAACCGGGACCGGCCGCGATTCTTCTTTCGGGTCGAAGCCGTTCCACCAGTTGTTGCAGTGCTTGGGGATGTTCACAGTGGTCGCCTGTTTGGTGCCGTCGGCATAGTGGAGGACGTATTCGGCGATGTCGCCGGGTGCGCCCCAGGCGGCGGCGTGCAGGAAATAGAGAGTCCGGACCTTGCGCTCCAGGGAAATGGTCACGGATTTGGGCATGGTCGAGGAGATGGCGCCGCCGTACAGGGCGATGACGGCTTTGCCCTGGTTGGTCGCCGGGTCGATGATGTCGAAGTCCACGCTGTAGAAACGGCGCTTGCCGGTTTTGAAGTCGCGCAGGTCGTTGAAGGGACCTTCGTCGCTCCAGCCGCCCTGCTGATCGCCGGCCACCGGATCGGCGAAGCCCATGTTGCAGACCTTACGTATGTCGACGCTGAAGTTGGCGGTGCGCTTTTCACCGGGCGCCACGTAGTCGGGCAGGACCGGCACCTTGGGTTGGTCGGGGCCGTCGTGCAGTTCGACCACAACCGGTTCTTTGACGACAGTCAGCCTGGCCTTTTCCAGAGCCGCGGCGACGGCTTCGGCCGGGGCGTCAAGATGCAAATAGACAGGTTCGTCGGTAACGGCGATGTTCGCAGGATCGAGCGAAATCGGGTTGCCCATGAGGTTGATGGCCCGTTCCAGCTTCCCGG
>JBFJXC010000454.1:0-2389 GCA_041623325.1 Lentisphaeria bacterium
GACCGCCGCCTCGGCAATGGATGGTCCTGACCGGCCTGGCCCAGGGGACAAGCCCTCGGCAGAACCTTGACAAAACCGGGGAAACCCCTATTGTACAAACCCGTGTTTGTCGTTGACAGACGGCGGGTTGCGACATTCAGAGCAAGTCGGAGCATCGCGCAATCATGACGGGCCATTGCAAGCCATATCCATCCTCCTGCCGGCGGCTTGCCCTGCTCTTGTTTTTCGCCGCCGCCTGGCTGGCGGCCGGCCGGAGCGCCACCGCCTCGAGCAGCATCAACTCCCTGGAAAAAATCCGGCTGGGTGGAATCGACCAGTGGCTGCTCATCCGCGGCCGGGACCGGACCAAGCCGGTTTTGCTGGTTCTGCACGGCGGCCCGGGCATGCCCATCATTCCGTTCTTCCAGGAGCTGGACAAGACCTCGCGCCTGGAGGAGAACTTCGTCATGGTCTACTGGGATCAGCGCGGCGCCGGCCACTCCTACGATCCCGGAATCCCCGCGGACTCCATGACCATCGAACAATTCGTCTCCGACGCCCACGATCTGACCCTCAGCCTGATCGAGCGCTTCCAAACGCCCAAGATCTACCTGCTCGGGCACTCCTGGGGAACGATCATCGGGGTCAAAAGCGTGACCCGCTGGCCCGAACTTTTCCAAGCCTACATCGGGGTGGGCCAGGTCGTCTCGCTCAGTCAGAACGAAACCCTCTCCTACCAGTTCGCCCTGTCCAGTGCCCGAAAATATCGGCACAAGGAGGGCTTGGACGAACTCAAGGCCATCGGCCCTCCTCCCTATGCCAGCTACGAGGGCGTCATGAGGCAGCGCCACTGGAGCCGCCTGTTCAGCGAAAAGAAGCTCCACAGTGGCAGCTTTCTGCGCAACCTGATGGGGGCCGGAGCCCGCGCGCCCGAGCAAACGGAACTGGTCTTTCTGGACCAGGCCCCGCCCGTCTGGCTCGAAGGACCGGCATTCTCGCTGAAACATCTATGGACCGAGCTCAAGCAGGTGGACCTGGTTCAGGAGGCACCGGCCATCCACGTGCCGGTCTACTTCCTGGAAGGTCGCTGCGACTACATCGCCCCCAGTGTGCTGGCCAAAGACTATTTCCAAAAGCTGCAGGCCCCCGGCGGCAAGGCCCTGGTCTGGTTCGAGCATTCCGCCCATTCCCCCTTCGCCGACGAGCCCGAAAAGTTCGCCGAGGTGCTGGTCACCACGGTGCTCGGCGGCGCCCTGCCCGCAGCGACCGCTGATTGATGCACTCCAATCAGCCATGGGCGCTTCAGCCGGACCTTTAAGCAGGCACTGCGGCAGAATCGGCGGCAATTCCGCCAGTTCGGAGTTCTCCCGGTGCTGTAAACGGACTCACTCTGGTTCACACGATTATCCCCAACCATCTCGACATTTGCGAACAAGTCATCCGACAGATTCTCACCGGGCAGGAATCACTCTGAGTAGGGTCGACCCCCGACCGGAAAGGTCAGCTCCCAAGCCTTTTCAGAAAGGGACCGTCGACTTGGCAAGGATCATTCGTCTAGTGTTAGCCACCAATAGGGTTGGGATCGCTGTTGCGTTTTCAATGTCCAGGAATCCGTCCGGAACGAGGACAAAGGCAGCCCCGCGCTGTTAGCCACGTTGCACACCGGGTTTCCTTCCCAGGCATAGCGAACGGCCACGGGCCTGGGCACGTGGGGACTGCTTATCGTGATTACGTTCCTGTTTTCAATTACGGCGGCCGCCGGATAGAATTGCTGGTTTTCACCCGCAATGACAAATCCTTTGGCCTCATTCCCGTCCAGTGTCCACAGTCCCGTGCCGACATCCGCAAATTCTACTTGAATGGAGTTTCCATTGACTTCAGAGCGGAGATAGCGGGGCGCATAAGGCTGCACCGAATCGTCATGGCAAACCAGCTTCAACGCACAGGCTGCGGCCCGGATTCCAACCTTTTCCTTGTTTGGAGGGTGGACATCGTTGCCCAAGCCAAGTCCAAGAGTCACAGCCAAGGCGGTGTTTTTCTCGTTGAGAGCATGCTCCTGAGATTCCCGTAACTCCTCCCAGGGGCCTCCATCCTGATGGTCATATGGATTGAGGGAGTAGTCGTAATTGGGAAGCTGAATGACGACAAACGGCATGTCCGCGTTGCCCCAGGCGTTTCTCCAGCTGCGAATGAGCTGCCGGATCAGAAAGCGGTACTGGTAGGCTCTGTCGCTGTTTGATTCGCCCTGATACCACAGCACAGCTTTGACCGGAAAATTGGTGAACGGATGCACCATTGCGTTGTAAAGGTTGCCAGGATGCAACGGGCCGTTCGGGGAAGGGGGCGACGAGGGCCGTTTGGGTTTGAAGGGGCCACTTAAGGATGAAAACCCCCATTGTTTAAAACGCTC
>JBFJXC010000455.1:0-2383 GCA_041623325.1 Lentisphaeria bacterium
CAGCTCGATCAGCGTGAAACACGTTCCCGCCTCCGGCAGTCTGGCCACGTGACTATGTTGCCTGCTGGTGTCCATGGCGTTTTCTCCAAATGCTAGTTCGACACGCTAAACTTCTCGAAATTCACGACCGCCTTGCCCGAGCTGGCTGGCCCCGGGTTGACGGACTGCACTGCCACTGCCAGTTCCGCGTCTTCGGGCAGGTTCACCTCGGCCGAGAATGCGAAATCGGCCGGATGTTTCCCGTACCCGCCTTCGGAATTGAGCCTGAACTCTTGGAGTGTTTCGATCTTGGTCCGACCTTCGGTCAGGATGCCTGCGGTCATAAGCAGGTAACCCGCCGACTTATTCTGAACCTTCACCGTTCCGGTCAGCTCCACCTTGTAGGTTCCCGGTTCGGTCGGGCGGAAAAAGACAGCGGAGGGGTTGCCCCGTCCAGGGCCTTTGAGCTGGGAGGCAATCAGGGTGTTGTCCCGGTAGTATGACTGGGGATCGCTCTTGCCACTGTGATCACGCCAGACGAACTTGTAGTTCCAAGCCTTGCCGGCAGTCATCGTGCGGAATTCCCCGGTCAGTTCAGCGTCGCCGTCCTTCTTGTAGGCCAGTTCCCAGACTGCCCCTTCCAACACCAGAGGATTTTTTTTGTGCCAGACCCAGTTGGGGGCCGGTTCCCACTTGGCTGGTTCATGCCCCTTGATCGGCATCAAGGACCACTCTCCCGCAAAGGTCCCAATGGACAATCCCAACATGGCGACGAATACGACTTTCTTCAGTGATTTGGACATGGTGCCTTTCCTTTTCTTGTTTATGTGGATGCGACAGACTGCCTGTCAACTAGGACCGGGTCGATTATGACATCCTCGGGGGTGCTGTGCCCCTGGCTTAGCTGGGTCAGCATCAGGCCGGCGGCCGTCTGCCCGATCAAGTACGGATTCTGCTCGATGGCGCTCAGTTCGGGGGCAAGGATCTGTGCATAGTCGTCCGCAAAACTGATGACGGACAGATCCTCCGGCACGCGCCTACCCACTTTTCCCAGAGCCTTGTAAACGGCTACCGCCACCTCGTCGTTCGAGGCGAATACAGCCGTCATGTCCGGGTTGGCCGCCACAAACTCGCCCACCTCGTCAATGCTTTTCATCGAGAACGTTTCGAAGTCCGAGACGATTCCCCGAACGCTCTCGTGAGGCGCGATGGCCTGCTCGAAACCCTGGCGGCGCAGACGTCCGGTGCTGGTAAACTGGGGGCCCTGGATATGCCCGATAACCGTGTGTCCTTTGGCAATCAGGTGTTCGGTGGCCAGGCATGCCCCTTTCAAGTCATTGCTGCCCACAAAACTGATATTGCCCGCCTTGGGCAAGGCTCGGTCCACCGCCACGATCGGCACACCCGAATCGATGACTTCCCTGAAGTAATCGGGGGAGGCGTCGTCGTTGGTGGGGCGAATAATAATTCCTTCCACTCGGCGTTGCATCAACCGATGAATCTGTTCCAGCTCGCTCTTGCCATCGCCGTCCGGCCACACCAGGGTCATGGTATAGTCCCGTTCGACGAGGGTGTCGTGTATGCCGCAGACGATACGATTCAGAAAGGGATCGGCTATTGGGGCCACCACCCCGATAGTCCGGGTCTTGCCCGTCTTGATCCCTTCGATCAGAAGATTGGAATGGTATCCAAGACGCTTGGCCGCCTGCATCACCCGCTCACGGGTCTGCGCT
This sequence comes from Lentisphaeria bacterium, assembly GCA_041623325.1. Classification (GTDB taxonomy): domain Bacteria; phylum Verrucomicrobiota; class Lentisphaeria; order Oligosphaerales; family JBFJXC01; genus JBFJXC01. Next base: position 1,713 of record JBFJXC010000455.1, read on the forward strand.
CCAATCTCTCCTTTCTTCTTGATGACGCGGGACACCGTGGAGACCGAGACCCCTGTCTCCCCCGCGATGTCCTTCAGACTGACGATGTATTTTCCGGCCATTCTTGTCTCGTTTGTCGTGTGTCCAAGCGGCCTGCCGCCGCCAACCGCAAATATCACCGCAAATATTTGCGGACCGGGCTTAGCCTACATGCCGGCCCGGAATCTGTCAAGACGAATCGGAGGATTTTTCGTGGGGTTGGATGGGGGATGTCCTCCTGAACTGGCCACGGACATCACCGACCAAACGGACAGAGCGGAAGAGCCCCCTCTGCCCGTTTCCGGCCGGCGACGGACCGCCGTCTAATGTCATTGATTTAGGGCTGTGAGATGGGCAACGCCAGTAGCAGACGCAGGCCTCTGCGTCTGAATAACTCACGCAGGGCCTGCGTGAGCTCCTCAGTTTGCCGAAAAGCAGCCTTAAGTCAATGGCATTAGACCACCGTATCCAGGTACAAGTCGATAAGGGTAGGAGTTACTTTGGGCCAGGGGTGGCCGTTGCGGACATGGTCAGGCACCTGTCCCCTTGGCCAGCGGAATGGCGATGTTCCAGGTGTTGTGGGCGTTGCGGAAACCGCCGGGTCCGTCGGCGGCGGCAGCGAACAGACAGGCGGGGGTTCCGCTTTGATCAAA
>JBFJXC010000456.1:0-2247 GCA_041623325.1 Lentisphaeria bacterium
CATGCCCGGGGAAACGGCCGATTGCCAATGCCGGCCCCCAGGTCGCCTGGTCTTGACCACGGCATGACAAGGGAACCACAACCGTGGTAAGATACCTCCGCCAATCTGCCGACCAAGCAGATCGACACGCTCTGCGGCTTTGCCTACGACAACTATTTCGCCCGGGTTTTCCGTCGGCACCACCACCTCTCCCCCCGGGAATTCCGGAAGAAGGGAAATTGGAGGGATGAAAAGCATAGCGCTTGAAAGCACTCATCACGAAGACTCGGAGGCAGGAGATGGAAGTTCGTTTCTGTTTGGCAGACACACAGGCACAACCTTGACTGCACACTCTGCAATGGCAAATTTCCGCAATCTCCACCTCCGAGTCTCTGTGCCTCCGTGGTGAGTTTCGTTGTCTTGTTCTACCGCTGTATTGGCACGATGGAACGGTCGGTGATGATCAAAGGCGAGTTGGAGATGGGCAGGTTGGCGAACTCGGGCATGTTATAGTTGATCTTCAACTCCAGTTCGTAAACCTGCTGGGAGACGGGATCGATCAGCACGGGCTGCTCCAGCTTCAGGCTCTCGTCCAGCCAGTAGTACATGGTGATGCTCTTCCAGACGCTGTCGGCCTCGACCTGTTCGCGCAGCCACCAGGCGTGGACGGGCACATCGCCGCGCACCAGATTCACCTGCCAGGCGGAGGCGGCCTGCTCGCGACTGATGGGATTGTCGTCGTCGCCGCTCTGCATGCGGAACGAGGTGCGTCCGGCGGCCGGTTCCAGGGGATCATGCAGCAGGGTGGCGAGGCTTTGCAGGGCGTAGTAGGAGGGCTTGGGGGTTCCGTCCTCCATGCGGAGGACGCCGTAATGCGAGGTGTAGTTCAAGTTGCCGGCGAAGAGATATTTGGTGAAGTCGCCCATGTTGAAGTAGCTGACCAGCTTGGCGTCGTAGCCCAGCTCCAGCAGCATGCGCCGGAGCAGCCATCTGGCCTGGATCTCTTCGCTGACGACCATTTCGGCCAGAGCTTGCTTGTTTCCGGGGGGAACCTTGGAGGGGCAGCCGGTCTCGCCCTGCCAGTATTCCAGCCCCGGCTTGTATTGGTTCAACAGGCGCAGATAAGCCGGGAATTCCTGCTCGGAGTACTGCTCGGGCATGTATTTGTAGCCGTGGTAGCTGATGGCGTCGATGCAGTCGGCCATGCCGTTTTTGAAACACTGTTCGGCGAAGGCCAGTCCGCCCGGATGCATGGCCACGCCTAGGGCACCGCCGATGATGAACGCCTCGGGGAACTCGGACTTGATGGCGGAGGTGGTCAGCTTGACCAGATCTACGTACAGGGCGGGATCGGGTTTGGGTTTGAAGAAGCCCGCGTCCGGTTCGTTCCAGATCTCGTAATGGCTGACTCGCTCGCGGAAGTGCCGGGTCAGAGCCTTGACGTAGGCGGTCCAGCCCTGACGTTCCACCTCGGTGTAGATCGGCGGAAAGCCTGTGCCGTCCGGGCTGGCCTGGGGCGTGTAGAGCTGATTGCCATAGCTGATGCTGAGCCAGGGCTGAACGCCGCGCTCGATCAGCTTGTCGACGATCTCGTCCAGCCAGGCAAAATCATAGATGCCCTTGACCGTCTCGGTCTTGGCCCAGCCGCTCTGGACGCGGGCCCACTTCACACCCAGGTCGTCGAGAACCGGCCAGGCCGGTTCGGGATCCCACATGTCCCGGTCCAGGGTTTCGAAGCCCACTCCCAGGCGCGAGGAAGCGATCTGGGTGCTCTTGCGGTTGGCCAGTTTGCCGAGTGGTTTGAAGCCGAAATCGTCGAGTGTCATGCTGTATTCCCTGGTTAGTCTTCAGCGCAGAGGCGGGGTATGGACCGTGATGCTCTTGAGGGGCACCTGACCATCGCCGTTGAGGATCAGTTCGAGAGTGTGTTTGCCGTTTGAGAGCCCCTGGACAAGGGTGGTGGTATTGGCCACCGCCGGGTCGGCGGAGGGTTGCGGCCGCCAGACGTCCTGACACTGGGCAATCACCGACCAGGTGATTTCGAACCCGACCATGTCGTCCGTTTTCCTACGACTGTTGTAGAACGGGGCCAGGTCTCGCGGTTCCAGGCTGATACGGCCTGAGTCGGAGGTGAAGGTGGCCCGGTTACTGCCCGTGCCGTCCGGTCCGGTGACGCTGCCGGTGACAGTGTAGGAGAACTGGCGGCAGTCGTCGCTGACCTCCGTGATTTTGAAGGTCCAGTCTTCGGCGACGGGACTGGGCCCAAGG
>JBFJXC010000457.1:0-2236 GCA_041623325.1 Lentisphaeria bacterium
GAGTCCATCATCGTCGAGCTGGACTACTGCAACATCGACATGATGACCGCCATTGAGCAGAGCTACAAGTACATGACCGAGAACGGCCTGGCCGCCGGCAACAAATAGTCTGACGAAAACGGGAGCCCCGGACTATGAACATCAAGAAAACCAAAATCGGGATCATCGGCTGTGGGATGATCAGCGACACTTACTTCAAGGCAGCCAAGACCTTCGACATTCTCGAGGTGGTGGCCTGTGCCGACAGCCTGACGGAGCGCGCCCAGACCAAGGGCGAGCTCTACGAAGTGCCCGCCATGACCGTCGATGAGCTTCTGGCCCTGCCGGAAATCGAGATCGTGCTCAACCTGACTCCGCCCAAGGCGCACTTGAAAGTCACCCTGGCCATCCTGAAGGCGGGCAAGCATGCCTATTCCGAGAAACCTTTCGGGGTGGATGCCGCCGAAGCCGCGCAAGCCATGGCCCTGGCCGAGAAAAAGGGGCTTCGGGTCGGCTGCGCTCCGGACACCTTTCTGGGAGGCGGTCAGCAGACGGCGCGCAAGATGATCGACGATGGCTGGATTGGCAAGCCCATCGCCGGAACCGCCATGGTCATGGGCCGCGGTCCGGAAAAATGGCCCCAGGCGCCGTTCTTCTACGATCTGGGGGCCGGCCCCATGCTCGACCTGGGTCCGTATTACATCACGGCCCTGGTCAACATGCTCGGGCCGGTCAAGAGTGTGACGGCGGTCACCTGTAAGGGGGCGGAGACCCGGGTCGGGGGCCCGGAGACGGTTCCGCATGTGTATCCGATCAACGTCACCACGCATCTGACCGGCTCGGTCGAGTTTGAATGCGGCGCGGTCATCTCGGTCGTCACCAGCTTCGAGGTGTACAAACACGGCCACAGCCCCATCGAGATCTACGGGTCGGAAGGGAGCCTGCAGGTGCCGGATCCGAACACGTTCGGCGGGCCCGTCCGGGTCTTCCGCAACGGCTACGAGGATTGGGTGACCGTCCCCTTGTCGCACGGCTACACGGAAAACTCCCGCAGCATCGGGGCGGCCGACATGGCCTACGCCATGCGCAGCGGACGCAAGCATCGCGCCAGCGGCGAACTGGCCAACCATGTTCTGGAGGTCATGCTCGCGTTCGACAAGTCCAGCCAGCTGGGGCGTAAGGTGGAAATCGCCACCACTTGCGAGCGCCCGGCGGCCTTGCCCATGGGGCTGGAAAAGGGCGAACTGGACGACTAGTCGCCATCGTCGGGTCCGGCCTAAGGAGGCCGGCCCGGCGGAAACGGCGGACAAAACGGACCAATCGGACACAACCGGGCTGCTTGGCTAGGTTTGGTTTGGTTGGTCCGTATTCGTTCTTGTCCGGTATGGCGCCATGGGCGCACCTTTTTGCCTCCCGGCATGGAGAAACCGCCAACAGCCTCTACAGTATGGCTTCCCCATTGTCCGCAGCCCTGGCGAAAAGGCGGTATGGCCCCGATTCCGATGACCTCAGAACCCTCATGCCTCCCGCTTTCGGAAGGGGATGTCGTGCTTGGCCGCGAACTGCTGCAGCTTGCCAAGAGCGACCGGACTGTCGCCGAGAACCGCTTCGCCGCCCTGGCCCGCCATGAACAGGACCAGCTGATCCTAAACGCGGCCCCAGCCGACCGGTTGGAATTGATCCTGCTGGGAGAGCACACCCAGGAGCTGGTCCGGGCCCTGCCCGAAAACGAGCTGCACCGGACGGTGAAGAGCCTGGGCAAGTGGGAGTGCCAGGAATTGGTGGAGGTGGCCTCCGAGGGGCAGATCAACTTCATGCTCGACCACGACTGCTGGAGGGGGGACAAGCTGGATAGCCGCACCATCAACGACTGGATCCGCCTGTTTATGGACTGCGCGGACGACCAGGTCTTCCGGCTGCTGACCGCCATCAACGTGGACACCCTGGCCCTGGTGCTCAAGAAACATGTCAAGTTCGACCACGATCTGATGATCGCCGACCAGTACTACTGCGATCCGGACTGGGTCAGCGGCAGCAACGCCACCATCCGCGAATTCCTGGAGCGCCTCTACGCCCTGGAGCCCGGTCTCTGGATCCGCCTGATGGGGTGGATCCGCACTCACAGCAAGGCCACCATCGAGGCCGACGCCGTCCAGGGGCACGATGCCCGCCTCAACGGCAAGGGCTTCCCGGCGCCTTCCCTGGCCATCACCGTCTATTACCCGGTCGATTTCGATGTCGAAGCCGTGCTCGGCCA
>JBFJXC010000458.1:0-2219 GCA_041623325.1 Lentisphaeria bacterium
CCGCCGGGCGAGGTGAGAGCCGCGCCTGCCTCCAGGCCGAAGCCCACAGCCTGGCCAACCGGCTCCTCGGCAAAGAGGGCGGACTCCCCCAGGTCATGGAGACCAAGACGATTTTCGCGGGAGGCGATAATGACGACTAAGCAATCCAAGCAGGCTCTGGCATCGGTTCCCGAGGAACGAATCGTGGACTGCATCCTGCAGATGCGTGACCCAAAAGTCATCCTCGATGCCGACCTGGCCCGGTTATATGGTGTGTCCACCAAACGTCTCAATCAGCAGGTGAACCGCAACCAGCAGCGATTCCCCGAAGATTTCATGTTTCACCTGACGGCGCAGGAAAAGACCGAACTGGTTGCAAATTGCAACCGGTTCAACCGGCTCAAGCACTCCACAGCCCTGCCACTTGCCTTCACCGAGCACGGCACCATCATGGTCGCCAGTGTTCTCAACACCCCCAAAGCCGTCGAAACCAGCGTCCTCGTGGTTCGCGCCTTCGTCCGACTCCGACATCTGCTCGCCTCGCATCAGGAACTCTACGACCAACTGCGCCTGCTGGAAAAACGCGTCGACGGGCACGACCAGAAGCTGCTGGCTCTCGTCAACGCCATCCAGCGCCTGCTGCCGCTGCACGATCCGCCCGCCAAAAAGAAGATCGGCTTCAGGCCCGACGCCAAAAAACGGGAGACTCCGACATGCTGATCTGGGTCATCTACGATATTTCCAGCGACCGCGAGCGCACCAAAATCGCCAAGGCCTGCCTCGAGCACGGCCTGCAGCGCATTCAGAAAAGCGTCTTCCTTGGCGATCTGCCCGCCCATTGCGCCGACGAGATCGCCGAGTTCAGCCGCGGGCTGATCGACGAGAAGACCGACGCGGTCTTCATCCTGCCCTGCTGCGAGGCCGACTTCGCCCGCCGCCTGGTCGTCGGCAAGAAGGACTTCGACGAAGAACTCGTCCAGGCAACCAAGAGGACCATGATGATATGACAGTTGCTCGCCTAAAACCCATTTCTTGGACAGCATCTCCCCCGTTGTCCCCATCAAAACAAAATGATCGTCTGCTTTCGGAAATCGGAGCCAATCCCTCCTTTGTAAATACCAAAGAGAACAGAGAGGCAACGCGCTTTGTAATCCGAAAGACAAAGAACAAGCGAAATCCGAGGGTTTCGCCGATTATTGGCCAAAACCGCTTGCTCAATCACCTCACCAAGGAACATCGCTATGCTTGAAGCTATGAAACAATGGAGTCTGTGCTTTCTCTGGCGAGAGCTGGAGGGGCGGAAAACACCACCGCCGGATCTGGAAACCTGGTTCACCCAAAAAAGAAAAACCAACGGCGGGGCCTTCTTCAAATATCTCGTGGAGTCGCCGGGGAAGATTGAAAAGTTCTATACCCTGTATGCCGACCCCAACGATCCGGAAACCGCCATTCTGGAGGGAGCCGATCTGGCGGTGCTCGGTGACAGCCCCACTGCCAGGCTACCTTTCAGCAAACCCAGCGGCCCGAATTCCCCGCAATTGGGACCGGTATTGAAACGTGCCTATATCGCGAAAAAAGGTGCCGCTCCCGGCAAGACCATTTTACAACGGACTCTGGACTCCTTCCGTGAACTCGCCGCCTCCACGGAACCTTGGTCCCCCTATTTCGCCGAAGTCGCCGAGGCCTGGAGTCGCCCTAGACTAAAATATGCGGGAAATATCGTGGACGGCTCAGCTCGTTCCGCCCTGTTTGATGCTTTTCAGGTCATTCCCGAAACCTCCTCAACCGTGTTTTTCACCTATCGCGACCGCGAGGGGAGATACCCCGGCGACAGTCCTGAATATGTCGCCTATCTGAGTGCGATCCTCGCTAACACCAAGTATGCGACCAAGGCGGCTCTGCCCCGCACAGGGCAACGTTGTCCACTATGCGGGCAGGCTGACACGACGGTTTACTCAACGGCTTGTTCGGGCGCAGGCATCAACATCGCCAACATCGACCGGGAGGGTGCCTTCCCAGGTGTGAATAAAGACCTCTGCCATTTGGGCTATGCCCTTTGCCTGGATTGTGCAGACCAGCTCTTCACCTTCCATTTTTGTCTGGAGAGAAAACTGGTTGTCTCCGTTGCCGGCGAACGCGCCTTGGTCCTGCCGCATTTAAACTCAACTGGAAAGAATCTGGAAAGGGTGACGGACTTCTACGAACAGTACCTGGAGTCTCTCGCACGCGGCGAAGCCCGC
>JBFJXC010000459.1:0-2205 GCA_041623325.1 Lentisphaeria bacterium
CCTGCTTCCTAAACCTTGCCACGCTCCCTTCCTCTTCAGTCACCGTTGGGGACAACCCCGGTGATCACGTTCAGCTCGCACGGCTCCAGGGCGTACAGCCAGTATCCGGAACACGGCTCCAGCGTGTCCTCGACCTGTTTGTAAGCTCCGTCAGCCGCCGCCCAGTACCATAGCGTTTCGGAGATCAACTGCGAATCGGGCCGGGCACATGCTTTCCGAACACTGACCAGGTTCCAGCCCGTTTCCAGCCGCTTGCCGACCGGCGAGGTCCCAGCCTCGTACTCCTCCACATTGGTCGCGCCGTCGCCATCGTAGTCTTCGGCCCCGTCGCGGCTGTCCCGGGGGTCGAGGCCATTGGCCACTTCCCAGCCATCGGGCTGGCCGTCCGAATCGCTGTCAAGTTCGACCGGACTGGTGCCGACGGCCAGCTCCTCCGCGTTGGTCAGGCCGTCGTCGTCGGCGTCGGCGTCGTCGGCGCTTGGCAGGTTGCCAAAGTAAACCAAGGAGACGGCCACCGTGTCGAACTGTCCATCTTGGTCCGCATCCGTAAACAGAGCGGAAAAACGGGGGTCGTCGGGGTCCGCCAAAATCGTAGCACCGTTGGAGAGCCGCAAGCTGACCGCATCGTCGATTTCGGCGACGGTCACGGTCATGTCACCGACCATGTTGGGGCCGGAGGATCGTTGAATGAGTAAGCATGCGCTCCCGCTGTCGGTGTCCGTCAGCTCGTCGGCCGCCGCGATGGTCACCTCCTGGTAGACGTTCCAGTTGTCGGCGGTGAACTGCAGGGCGGCACCGGCGGAAACGCTCAGATCCGTATCGCCGCTTTGATGGCTGACTTGCACATCGATGGGACCGTCCGGCTGCTCCGAAAGCCTGATCCGCAGGACCGCCGTGCCGCCCTCGGCAACCGCCAGACTGGTTGATTCGACCACAAACTGATGCCTGGGCAGAACATACACGCCGTTCTGGCCGAACTGATGCCAGGTCAGGCCGCCGGCGTACCAGCCCAGGCTGGAGACGTTGACGTTGCCGGCGGGGCCGTTCAGCAGCTCCTCCTCCGTCAGAACAACGCCGAGGGTTCCCGCCGGATCGGCGGGGTCGAACCGCAGGATGTTGTCGGATGTGGATTCATAGAAATAGATTTGGCCATCGTCCGCGCAGAGAATGTCGCCGAAGCCGGGATTGTCCCGGCCGGTCACACTCTGGATCTGGGCCTCGGTCAGGACCACGGCCAGGGTGCCGTCGGCGGTCCGGCAGTGCAATTGGTCGTTGGTGCTGTTGCCCCAGTACAGGGTTCCGGTGGGGTCGTAGGTCATGCCGCCGCTGACCGAGTCGTTGCCGAAGGCGGTGTTCAGAGCGGTGTCCGCCACCAGCACGCTGACGCTGTCCTGGCCGTTGGTTGCCAGGATGGAGTCGCTTCGGCCCTCGTAGAACACGATTTCCCCGGTGGATGGATTGGTGGTGTAGGAGGCAAGGATCTGGACGCTGGACTGCCCCGTGGCGGCCATGATGGCCGCTTGGCTGGCGTAAACGGCAATGGCCCCGGTATCCTTGTGAACCCGCCAGATCTGGTCGGAGGTTGCATCGGCAAACTGCAGGTAGTCCCCGGACAGGCCAAGGCCATAATAGGTGGTTATACTGGTGCCGCCGCCGGCCGCGATCCAGTCGGCCGCCGAGACCAGCTCCCGGCCGCTGTGCCGGCCGTTGAGATTCTCGATTTTGGTGATGCGGGGAAAGTCGTTAAGCGACAGTTGCAGGTAGGCGGTCTGGTTTTCGGTCACCTGCCCGAAGATGGCCCCGGAACCGCCTCCGGCGTCGGCCGTGGCCCAGGAGATCAGCTCGGTGTAGGTGGCCGCGCCGCCGGCCGGCATCATGGCCGCCGCCAGCATCAGGACAGCCGTCCGCAGCGATTCGCGGACGGCGCAAGCATGCAAATTGATTCTCATCGGAAGGGCTCCCGGTGGTGCTGCCCTCCCTCCCACTCGTTCAATACGATCTGCCTCGGCAGAATGAATCCATTCTAATCTTGGGAATGGATAAGGCAAGCCTCTGCACTCGCCCAGGCCGCCCCGGCGGGCAAAAATAGTGGTTTCCCCCATGGGTGGCGGGGGGAGTCAGGCGGCCACCGGTCCTTCATGGTGGTGGCCGGGGGTGTCGTAATGGCCTTGCAGAATGGGCTCCAGGGCGTCCAGGGCCTGGGCC
>JBFJXC010000460.1:0-1837 GCA_041623325.1 Lentisphaeria bacterium
GAAAGACCTTTTTGAGCCCCATTCGTTTCACTGGTATACCTAGTTCATGGTTATATTCATAGAGGGTAGGAGACGTAAGAAAAAATGCCCCAATAATCCAGATAAACACGATTCCCCCAGCACCTCCCCATATCCAAGGCATCACGATTTTAATTGAAAATGGGGTTATTGTTGCTTTCCAAGCAGACTTGCTTTCGATTGCGCCAGTTAATTTCTTCATGCCCCATCCCCTTTGGCCTGTTTCGGCCGGCTTCCCCTCTTGCGCTGACTGGCTGTTGCAGGACACATAACCGCCAGTCCAGCGTGCATACAGCCCCGTAGACGGTCTTTTCCCGGCGCTTGCATAGGTCTACTATCGCCCGGCGGCTCGGGGCCGGGCAACCGTGTAAACTTTGGGAAAACCGTGCGAACTTTGGGGAAAGAAGGTTTTTTGTGGCGGGGGGCAAGTGGCGGGGGGCGGGAAATCGTGATCGCCCGTGTGACCGATGTCGGCTGTCTGGTTCGGGGCTTTGGTCGGACTTGTTGGACGGTTCAGACCGTTCCGAGCATCGAAACCGGGGCGGTGGTGCCACGGCCCCGATTACGAGCGCGATAACGAGCGCGATTACGAACGCGATTACGAACGCGATGACGAGCGCGATTACGATTTCGGTTAACGCTTAACGGTCAACAGGGAACAGACGCGGGGTCTGGGTCTGCTATTGGGATTTTGGCACGAGGACGGTGCGGCGCCAGGCGGTGGGGGAGAGGCCGGTGCGGCGCTTGAAGTCTTGGCGGAAGTGGTTGGGGTCGGCGTATCCGACCGATTGGGCTACCTCGGCGATTTGCAGGCGGGGGTCGTGCAGGAGGGCCTCGGCTTTGTCTAGCCGAATCTTCTTGAGATAGGAGCGGAAGGGCATGCCGACGCACTTGGAGAATTCGGCGGACAGATGCGAGACGCTGAGCCCGGCCTCGGCAGCCAGGTTGCCCAGGGTCAGAGGAAGGGCATAGTTGCTCTGGAGGCGCTCGACGATGCCGCTGATCAGACGCCGGGATGGCGATTCGCCTGGTGGTGGCGGGGGCTCGGCCCCGGCCTGGACGCGGTGCAGTTCAAAACGCAACAGCTTCTCGGTCTTCTGGTGGGCGGAAAGCCGACGGGCCAGGCGGCGGGAACGGGCCTCGGCCTCTGATGCCCGAATTCTCTGGCAGATGGATTCCACCGTCATGGCAAGTAGGCTTATGGCTCGGGCAAAGTGCTCCGGATCGACACGGTCGGCAGCGGGTGCGATGGCGGCTTGGATCACTCCAAGACAGAGGTTGTCCACCCGCAAAGCCTGCCACCAGTGCCGTGCGCCAGAAGGACAGGCGGATTCCACGGCTTCACCCTTCGGGCTAAGCACTCCCCGCAATTGCCGCCTTGTCCAGCTGCGACATGTCTTTCTGGTTGGGGAGGAGCAGGAGCGCGGACAAGGCGGCAGGTCTTCTTCCCCAGTCTGGGTGATCCAGGACAGGGTCGGAGGCGGGGCCCAAGCCACACCGACATGAACCTGCTCCAAACAGGATGCCGCCTGTGAAAGCCCCTGCTTAAGATGTTTGGAAGCACTTTGTTGCAGCTTACGGTGGCGAATGACATCGGCGGCGGTGCAACAGGTTGACCGAACGCCGCCGTCCAGATGGGTGTCGTACAAGTCGCACATTGTCTCAATCCCCCTCCCAAGAAGACTATGCCTACCATACCCCAAAATACCGGATCGCAAAAGAGTGATCCTGATCTCAAGGCCGTAAGCTTGCGGTTCTGGAATGCTGAACACGATGGGCATGCGTGGGAAAACTCAGACGCAGAGGCCTGCGTCTGCCA
>JBFJXC010000461.1:0-1698 GCA_041623325.1 Lentisphaeria bacterium
ATGGACATGCTGGGCAACGCCGGCACGATCACGGCCAATGCCGCCGGGCTGATCACCGTCAAGAGCGTCAAGGCCCCCTTGTACATCTTCGATGTGCCGGCCGATTTGCAGGAAGTGGTCCCCTTGCGCCTGGCCGCGCCCAACGTCCTGCCGGAAAATGGTCTGCTCAAAGCCGAGCTGACCGTCAGCAACCCGTTTGCCAGCCCCTTGCGAGGCACACTCTCCGCCGCGGAAATTCCCGGCGCCTCGATTGCCCTGGCCAAAACGAGCGTCAATCTCGCGCCGGGTGCCAGCGAAACAATCGCGGTGGAGCTGCGTGCCGAGTCACTCAAACGCCGGCCCTACCTGCTGGGTGCCGCCTTGAAGGATCCGGCCGGCAAGCTTGTTTCCTCCGCGCAGACCATCTTCCAGTCCCTGGGCATCGTCCAGATGGTGCCGCGCCTGAAAGCGCCAATCGTGCTCGATGGCGACGACTCCGAATGGGGGAATATCCAAGGGACGGTCTGCGACGATCCCGACAGCGTGGTCCACGGCAAGCCGAATTACGCCGAGGTCTGGGTTCCCCAGTGGCTCAACCGCGATGACCTCTCCATCACCATCAAAACCGCCTGGCGCAAGAGCGACGGCATCTACTTCTTGCTCAAGGTGCGTGACGATACCCTGATGCCCGCGCCGGACGACCAGATCGGCCTGGCCTTCCGCTATGACTGCCTGGAGTTCTTCTTCGACAGCCGGAAATACTCGGAACAGGGCACGACGATCTCCCCCGGAGCGGATCAAGCCGTGGTCGTTCCCCAGATCGGCGAAACGGCCGCTGCCTGCAAGCTTTGGTACGCCAAGCGGGACCTCAGCCATCTCAACTTGGAATGCGTCGGCCGCAAGACCGCTGACGGCTATCTGATCGAGGGGAAAGTCACCCCCAATGAGAAGAGCGCCTTCAAGGTGCGCGCCGGCAGCCAGTTCCGCATGGATTTCCTGGTTGACGACACCGACAGCCTGGATCCGAAGTGGATGCGCAAGGCCGCCATGGCCCTGCATGGAAAATTCTCCAACTACAACAATTCCGACATCTGGGGCCGCTACGAGCTTTCCCTGGAGACTAAGTGACAAGGCGTACTGCGGCCGTCCCGGCCGCGGAAGTGAGATTTCAGAGATGATGAACATGTCTAAGCAAAATCCCCCCGCGCCTTTCGGCGCGACCCCGACCCAGAATCAACTGGCCTGGCAGGAGATGGGCGCCTACGCGTTCATCCATTTCACCGTCAACACCTTTACCGACTACGAGTGGGGCGAAGGCACCGAGGCCGAGGATGTCTTCAATCCCTCCGAACTGGATTGCGAGCAGTGGTGCCGCGTGGTCAGCCAGGCGGGCTTCAAAGGCATTGTCCTGACCGCCAAACACCACGACGGCTTCTGCCTCTGGCCCAGCAAGCTAACCAAGCACACGGTCGCCTCCAGCCGCTGGCGGGATGGCCAAGGCGACGTGGTCGGCGATCTGGCCAAAGCCGCCAAGAAATACGGTCTCAAACTCGGGCTCTATCTGTCTCCCTGGGACCGCCATGAACCCAGCTACGGCTCCGGCGACGCCTACAACGAATTCTACAGCCAGCAGCTGCGCGAACTGCTCACGACCTATGGTGGGGAGAATGGCCAGGACATCTTCATGACCTGGTTCGACGGCGCCTGCGGCGAAGGCCC
>JBFJXC010000462.1:0-1611 GCA_041623325.1 Lentisphaeria bacterium
AGCCAATACCCTGGGCACCCATCTGGGATACGTTGAGTACTTGGCCGACATCAAACCGGCCGCCGGCATCCGCGGCTACGCGTTCAGAGTCAAGGACGGCACGGGCGTGGCGGCGGTCTGGTGCGTCAACCACGATGTGGAGAACGGCCTGACCCGCGGGCCCGCCATCCAGGCGACATTCGGCCAAAGCGTCGAGTTCGTCGATCTGATGGGCAACCCACGTTCGGCCAAGGCCGATAAAGCCGGGAACACGTCGATTCAGCTCACCCCGGCCCCGTTGCTGATCAAAGCCAATAACGCCGCCCTTCTGGCCAAGGCGCTCCAGGCGGCCGAAACCAACGATGCGGCTTCCGCAATCAGCGTTGCCTTGCGCCCCGAACTCGGCGGCGAGGTGAACGCAGTCGTCAAGAATCTGACCGGACGGGGCCAGAGTGGCACCCTGCGCGTCGCGGATAAAACCCTGGCCTACAGCCTCAAACCCGACGGGGAGCAAGTGCTGTCGATTCCCGACGGCAACCAGGGCGCAACACCGGGCAAGATGTACAAATGGGACAGTGGCTTCAAGGTGGACCCGAGCCGGGGAACCGGACTCCTCAGAGACTGGCAGATGGACTACTTCTACGTGCCCCACACCAACGGCATGCCCGACTGGAGCCGAATTCCCGCCATCCCGATTGCCAACCGTTTCGTCTCCTCCTACACGGTCCAACAACCCGGCAAGGCCCATGGCAAGGCCACGCCCAAAGCGGGCTATCCCGGCGACTTCAAGGCCGAGTTCAAACTGGCCTGGGACCAGGACAATCTCTACCTGCGCGTCGAAGCCGAGGACGACTCCTTCCTCACGTTCCCCGAACTCTGGGAACGCGGCGGCTCGCACAAACAGCTCTATGCCCACGACGGCTGTCTGGAGGTCTATTTCGATACCGGCGCAGACGGTCGCATGAACAACGCCAAGACCTACGACAACAACGACTACCGCTACGACTTTTCCCTGGGCAAGAACAACGCCTCCGGCCCGGGCATGGTCTACCGCCTGCGCGAGGTCTACCATCAGCTGGCCGACGGCGTCAACATGGCGAGCAAAGAGGAAGCCGCCAAAAAAATCAAATGCGATTTTCAGCGCACTGCCAAGGGGTATGCCTACACCATCACCTTCGGGCAGCGCTATATTGAGCCGATCGTGCTGCGCAAAGGGTTCGTTGCGGGATTCGCACTGTTCCTGCACGACCGCGACGACGCCTCCATCCCGTCCGGAGTCAAAGGCCTGTCCCTGGCCACCGAGCCCGGCTCGCACTGCGACTACAAACCTCATCTCTGGCCATTGATGATTTTGGCCGAGTAAACCAACAAACCAACAAGGAGAACGAAACATGAAACGGAACATGATGGTCGTGACCGGTGTGGTGCTGGGTCTGCTGAGCGCGGGTTTGACGGCGGTGAAAGCCGACGACTTGGTCAAGCCTCTGGAGATCGTATCGGCCCGCTGGGGCGTGCCGGGTTCCGACATGGACATTACCGAGAAGGTCAAGGGCGACGTGGTCCAGGACTGTATTCTGGAGATTGTCGCCGGCAATGGGTACGCGGGCAAGGATCCGGCCCGGGGCAAATCCA
>JBFJXC010000463.1:0-1604 GCA_041623325.1 Lentisphaeria bacterium
ACGAAGGTGTCCATCCAGGCTCGTTCCTCGGGAAGGAAGCCGGCATGGTTCTGGTTGCTTTTCGGGTTGGCCAGGTCGATCTCCTTGTGGGCGATGTTGTAGTCGCCGCAGAGGATGACGTGGCGGCCTTGGGCGCGGATGGCCTGGGCCCTTTTTAGGATCGCCTGGCAAAAGGCGATTTTGTAGTCGAGTCGCTTTCCTTCCCCCTGGCTGTTGGGAAAATAGGCATTGATCAGCGAATAGGCGGGAAAGTCGAGCACTTGCACGCGGCCCTCGCAATCGAACTCTTCCACGCCCAGGTTGTTCACGGCCAGCGGCTCCTCCCGGCAGAACGTGGCCACCCCGCTGTACCCTTTGCGTTCCGCCGACGCCCAGTAGGCCCGGTATCCTTTCGGTTCCAGCAGTTCCTCATCTAGCTGGGTGGGGTTGGCCTTGGTTTCCTGGATGCATAGTACATCCGGCTGAGTCTGTTGCAGCCATTCCAAAAAGCCGTTCCGTTGGGCGGCACGAACGCCGTTCACGTTCCACGATATCAAGCGTTGCATGATGCGGTCTTTCATAAGGAGAGGGTTCGGGGGTTCAGTGGTTCAGGTTTCAGAAGTTCGTGATCGCGCTCGTAATCGCAATCGTGCTCGGGTTTCGGTGGTTCGGGTGTCGGTTTCGCAATTGGGTTGCAGCCCAAAAGATAGAGTCATCGCACGATGTCGCAAGTGTGTGTCCTGCTTGACAGGTGCCGATTCGACCGGCATGCTAGTCTACTGAAACTGAGGACAATACCGATGATTGCCATTGCCCGACTCACATTCGCTAGATATCACTTCTGGCCCATGGCCATCGCGCTGCTGTGGATCGCCTTGTCTCTGCCGTGCTATCTGGTTTCCGGTCAGGAGCTTCAAGAAGCCGAATGCATCAAGCCTGGCGCCCCGTTCGCCGGCTCGATGGTGCTGTGCAGCCCCGATCTGGCGCTGCAGTCCGTCCGCTTGGCCCTGGATAAGCATCGTGCGGAGGGGGGCGACATTCTCAGCTCCGTGCAGGCGGGATGGACGTTCACCCTATACCCATACGAGCGCATTCCCGGTCTGTTGTGTTTGACCGCGACCGGCGATGCCGAGACGGCCATCTACGAAATCCGCTATCTGCTGGAGCACGCCCAGGCTGCGGATAGTGCTTCCGACATGGCGGTCCCCATCCTGGCGACCGAACGCGTCACCCCGAAAATCAACGGGGCCCAGTCAGCGGTTCGGCAGAGCATCCAAGTCTCCGTGCAATACAGCAACGTCCACACCGTAAAGGTCGATTTGAGCAAGACGACATTATGGGCCCTTAAGCATCCGCAGGAGCTGCTGGATACCGGGCTGATTTCCCAACTCAGCGAATATCTTTGGCATCATCAGGATCTCGACTCGCCCCCCGGTAGCTTCAACGGAATCGTGGCCTTGGCTTACCGCCATCTCGAGCTGGATCCCCACAGTGTCGACACCTACACCACGGCCGCCTGGCTGCTCTGGTCCCGATGGGTCAGCTGGAAAGGCAATCCGGAACGAATGCCGGACAGCGAACACAAGGCCAGCGAGGCGGTGGCCTTGCTGGCGCGCGGCCAAGGG
>JBFJXC010000464.1:0-1508 GCA_041623325.1 Lentisphaeria bacterium
GGCATTATCGACCCCGATAGTGGCTCTGGAGGTCAGTCCGGCATAGGCGACAGAGGCGGAAGGACCGGCGGCGTCGTTGCCGCTGTCGCTGCAGGCGACCAGGCACAGCACTGAGGCAAACACAGACAGGGGGAAGACGATCCTTTTCCATCGTTTCATCTTTTTCTCTCCTTGAAAAAGTGGGCAGAAAAGCCAACCAAAGTTGTGATTTGTTTCGTTATATCTTACTAATTTTCATTTGCAACCGCCCCCATGCTCCCCCCTGCCATTGACAATCCGCCCCATGAGGGCTAATTTAATCCCACCCGCCAGCTCGGCGACGCGAGCGCAGGGCGGCGGCCGGCAAGGCCGAAGCAAGCGTACTTCAGCCTTTTAGGCGGCTACGAAAGGAGCAAGACATGCGGGGGAGAGCAACTCTGGTGGGGATCGGGGGACTGATTGGGCTGGTGGCTGTATTGATCAGCGGCTGTGTCGGCATGCGTGCATCATCGCGGGCCGAAATTGCGCTTGATCCCGCCACGGGGATGGAGTTCGTCCTGGTGCCGGGTGGCTGCTTCCAGATGGGTGATCGGTGGGGAAAGGGGGAGATGAGCGAGCGACCTGTCCATGAGGTGTGCGTCGACGCCTTCTACCTGGGCCGCTTTGAAGTGACGCAGGGGCAGTGGCGAGCGGTCATGGGTGAAAATCCTTCCTTTTTTCAGCAGGAGGATGAGTATCCGGTGGAGCAGATCTCCTGGAACGATGCCCAGGCATTTTTGTCCAAGCTCAACGCGTCAGCTGAGAAAAACTACCGCCTCCCCACCGAAGCGGAGTGGGAGTATGCCTGCCGCAGCGGCGGCAAGGAGGAGATGTTCTGCGGTGGCGACGAGCTCTCGGCCCTGGCCTGGTTCGACCGGACCGGCGGAGGGAACACCCAACCGGTCGGACAGCGGCAGCCCAACGGCCTTGGCCTCTACGATATGAGCGGCAACGTCTGGGAGTTCTGTTCCGACCGCTATGATGCAAACTACTACGGTGTCAGCCCCGAAAAAAACCCCCAGGGTCCGGCAGAAGGACGTTACTTCGTCAAGCGCGGCGGCAGTTGGAGCATCGGGCCGCGATTCTTGCGCGCCACGGTCCGGGGCCGGTCAGACGCCGCCGACCGCCACTATTCGACGGGATTCCGGGTGGCCCTGCCCATTGGACCGTAGATGCCTTCCCGGGCATTTCACCGTTGACGAATTTTCGCGGAATTGCTAACGTGCCTTCATCATGAAGACGCCTTTCGACAACCATCCCCTTCGTCGCTGGTGGCGCTGGACTTGTAACTGACCGGTCCGGGCCTTCATGTTATTGAACCGCCGTGGGCCAAAGCGCCTGCGGCGGGAGAAAAGACGACAAAGCCGCGGCCTGCCCCGCGGCTTTGCTGTTCATAGCGGAGGGGAGGCCAAACCCCGTCCCCCGAACCTTCTGAAAAAGGAATCGACCATGCGCGTACTTTCCGGCATCCAGCCTTCCGGCTCCCTGCA